>DRPG01000656.1 GCA_011376105.1 Deltaproteobacteria bacterium | reverse complement strand
CTGCGTCGCCCTCGTCGGGGATGGAGACGTTGTCGAGGCGGGTCTGTAGTTGATCGTGCTCGGTGGGGGAGACCCACGGGCACCCCACGAGCGCTCCGGTGACGAGCCAGCGAGCCATGGTTCCTCTCCTGAGTCGGGGGTGGGGTCTAGCGCTGGGTCGCGAGGGCGACCCCGAACACGGTCAGGGCGGTGGTGCCGATGGCGCCCGAGGCTATGGTGGCGCCGTTGACCGTGGTGCGTAGCCCGTCGGTGGGATGATCGAGGTAGACGTCCCGGGCGAGCCACGCTGAGCCAAACAAGCCTCCGGCGGCGATCCCGAGGCCCAGGGCGGACTCGAAGCGCCGCCTCCGGACAGGCCTGGGGCCCTTGATGGTGCCCGGGGGCTTGCCGTACCACACGGGCAGCTCCCCCGTCAGCTCCCCCGGTGGCCCGAGCAGCCCCTCGGGGAAGGCGAGGCCGTCCTGCCAGATCGACACCAGCAGCTCACCGGTGGCGTCCCCCACCTGGAGCAGGTGGGGGGTCTGAGGCTCGGCCTCGGGGCGGGTCAGGAGCACCCCGTCGAGGAAGGCGGCGCCACCGTCGACCACCCGCAGGCCCCGATCGGCGACCTCCACGACCTCGGGGGCGGTGGCGTCCTCGAGGATCTTCCGGCTGGGGTGGTGCTCGGGCACATAGTCGGGCCAGCCGGCGCCGGGATCGAGGGCGTGGGCGAGCCTCGCCCAGCGCTCAGCCTCGTCGAGATCGATGTCCAGCGCCTTAGACCAGGCCCGCTGGCGGGCATACCGCGCCAGCAGCGGCGTGGGCACGATCTCGATCAGGCAGGGGATCCTGGGATGGGCTGCGTCGATCATGTCGCGTGCTCGGCTGAAGGCGCTCGCCTCGAAGGAGCGATCGATCTCTTCGAGGGTGGCCTCGAACTGGTAGTTGTACAGCTTGGGACAGCCTGGATCCTGGGCGCCTGCGGGGGCGGGCATCCCCACCAGGAGCAACACGGACAAGAGGGAGCCAGCTCTCGGGGTCGACATCGGCCGTAGCCTACCACCCCAGCGGCCTGGATCGGGCTCGACGGGGCGAGCCGCCGATCCGTGGGGTGTCTCCGCGCAGCGCTGAAGATCGCGGGGCTCGATCTCTGCCCGGGCTAGATCGCCGAGCGGCGCGCGAACCTGTACAGCTCAGCGGGTCGGTGGCCGACCTGCTGCTCGCGCTCGCCGGTGGCCTCGAGCTGCCCGGAGGCCAGCATCCTCCTCCGGAAGGAGTCCTTGTTCAGGCTGGTGCCCAGCACGGTCTCGTGCACCCGCTGCAGCTCCCGGAGGGTGAAGGTCTCGGGCAGCAGCTGGAAGCCGATCGGGGTGTAGTCGAGCTTGCCCCGGATCCGCCGCACGGCCATACCGAGGATGTCCGCATGATCGAAGGCGAGGGGGAGCGGCTGGTGATCTCGATCGACGGGCTGGACCGGGCCCCCGGTCTCTCCCTCCCAGGGGACCACGACCTCGAGGAACCGGCGCCCGGGCTGGGGTTCTCCGAGCTGACCAGCGTCGAGCAGGGCGTAGTAGGCCACCGACACGATCCGCATCCTTGGATCCCGGCCGGGATCTCCGAAGGTGTAGAGCTGCTCGGTGAACACGCCCTCGAGCCCGGCTTTCTGGCGCAGGACCCTCCTCGCCGCCGCTGAGAGCGACTCGTCGATCTGGACGAAGCCCCCGGGCAGGGCCCAGCCGCCCCGGAACGGGTGCTCCCCGCGCTGGACCAGCAGAGCCCGCAGCACCCCGTCGTCCACCGTGAGCACCGCGAGATCGACGGCGAGGGACGGCCGATCGAACGCGCTGGGATCGTACGCCTGGAGGAAAGAACGCTCGTCGAGCTCGGACATGGCCGGTACTGTAGTGTCTCTTCGAGAGGATTTCGACCAGCGCGTGTCCGGAGGCGGAGGCGCAGCTGCTGGTGGGGGGCATCCCCCTGTGTGCCTTAGGGGCCAGGTGGCCGCTGGGGCTGGCCTCGTGGGTAGCCCCAGCGGCCCGAACCCGGCGCACGGGATAGGTCTGCTCGCTCAACCCTGCTGTCTGGAGGAGGCATGGCTGAGCTCCGCGCGGCCCTGCGCGGGATGCTCGAGTTCTGGCCGGCGGTCGGCGTGCCCGTGCTCATCGTCTCCGCCGTGGTGGTGGTGCTCCAGCAGCAGGCGCTGTCGCAGCAGCTGATCTCGGTCCGGCGCGACGTCGGCATGCTCACCGCCGAGGTTGGCAAGCTCCGGCAGGAGCTGGGGATGCTCCGGAACAGCCAGCGGAGGCTGTCCGAGGAGGTCAAGGCCATCGAGATCCCAGCTCCAGCACCGGTGATCAAGCCCGCCCCCCGTCCCCGCGTGGGTCAGGGGGGGCGGAGCCACCACGGGGGGCGTAGATGACGCACTTCTCCTCCGGTCTCTCGCTGAACCCAGACGCCGCCGTCGCCCTCGACGAGGCCCTGTCCGACTCAGCGGAGGACGCGGATCTCGCGGTGTTGTTCGTCTCGCACCACCACCTGCGGCGGGTGCCCGAGCTGGTGCGCCAGCTGCGGGGGTCGCTGCCCGGGAGCGTGGTCGTGGGCTGCACCGCCGCGGGGGTGATCGGCGCAGATCGGGAGGTCGAGGACTCCGCGAGCCTGTCGATCCTCACCGGATCCCTGCCGGGGATCACCCTCACTCCGTTCTGTGTCGATCCCTCCGGGGGCGCACCGAGCGTCGAGGCCTGGCGGGATCACCTCGGCGCAGCGCCCCGGGGCTGCCTGCTGCTGTCCGATCCCTACTCGGTGGATCTCCAGCAGGTCCTGGCCCCCCTGGGGGAGGCGCTGGGGGGGGCCCCCCTGGTGGGCGGGCAGGCGAGCGGAGGGCGGAGGGCGGGCACCCACGCCCTGTTCGCAGGTGAGGAGATCGCCTGGGGCGGGCTCGTGGGGCTCGGGATCTCCGGGCCGATCCAGATCGAGACCCGGGTGGCCCAGGGCTGTCGCCCCATCGGAGCGCCGATGTTCGTGACGGCCTGCGAGGGCAACCGGATCTTGTCCCTCGACGGTCGACCTCCGATCGAGGCGCTCCGCGAGGTCTACACCGGGCTGTCCCCCGTCGATCAGGCGCTGTTCCACAGCGCGCTGTCCATCGGGGTCCAGATGCGTGATCAGCGGGAGTACCACCCGGGAGACTTCCTGATCCGCAACATCCTCGGGGTGCCCCGGGATCAGCGCGGGCTGGCGGTGGCCTACAAGCCAGAGCGGTTCGGGATCGTGCAGCTACACCTCCGGGACGCTGAGGCGGCCCGGGCAGATCTCGAGGCGGTGCTGCGGATCGAGGGGCCGAGCCCCGCCGCCACGCTGCTGTTTACCTGTGTGGGCCGGGGGGAGGGGCTGTTCGGCGAGCCGGATCACGACAGCACGGCGTTTCGTGAGCGTTTTGGCGACGTCCCGCTCTGTGGGCTGTTCTGCAACGGGGAGGTGGGTCCGGTGCAGGGGGTGCCCTATGTACACGGCTACACCAGCATCTTCGCGTCCTTCCACGACGTGGCGTAGCTCACAGCCTGGGCACCGGCCGGGTGCGGTGGCGCGCCACCTCCACCAGCTCCTCCAGCGTGTCTCCGTCGTGGGGAAACACCGCGATCCCCACCGCTGCCTCCCCCCGGAAGCCGTCGACCGCCCGCCGGGCTGAGGTCCGGGCCGCGGCGCGATCTGCGCCGGGTAGGAGCGACACGTAGCGGTTGTCGCTCCAGCGACACGACAGATCCGTCAGCCGCACCGACGACAGCAGAGCCCGCCCCACCCGATCTGGATCGTCCCGGGCGTCGAGCACGATCAGCGCGACCGAGGCCGCCAGGTGCTCGGCACGCTCGAGCTCCACCGCCGCGCGATCCTCGAGGAAGGTGCGGTGGTACAGCCCCGAGACACCGTCGCGCACCACGTCGGGGCGCAGGGGCACGTAGTGTCGGGTCCCGAGCATGACGGAGAGCACATCGAGCAGGGGGCGATCGTTCGCTGAGCGGTACCAGCGATCGCCCTCGAGCACCAGCAGCCACAGGGTCCCGATGGCGGTGTGCATCGAGGCCGCCACCACCGCCACGGTCAGCGTCCCGAGCACATGGATCTCGAAGGCGTCGCCCCGCAGCAGCGCGTCGACGCAGCCCTGGCCGGTGGCGTCCACCGCCAGGGCGAGCAGCATGGCCCCCCCCACGCGCAGGGGCACCGAGGTGCGCATCCGGCCGAGGATCTCCCAGACCGCCAGCGCGGTCGCGGCGGAGGTGAACGCCAGCAGGCCCCTGGAGATGCCCCGGATCAGCACCGAGAGCACGTCATCGGACAGCCCCCCGGCGACACAGGCGACCGCCAGGCTCCCCGCCAGCACCGCCAGCGCGAGCTCCCGGGTGCGGTGGGTGCCCTCGCGGATGTGGACCATCAGGGCCAGCAGGGGCCAGGCGGTGGTGGCCAGCCAGCCGGGATCCGCGGCGAGGCCGGGGCCGGGCTCGAGCTCGAGCCGGCCCCCGAGGGTGATCGGTAGGACGTGCAGGGCCACGATCACCGCGACCAGCAGCGGCCAGCCCAGGTAGCGCCGGGAGGTATACAGCAGCAGCCAGCTCGTGCCGATCACGAACGCGATCCCGAGGGGGAGGCCGAGCTGCAGGGGCACAGAGGAGGGATCGCTGGACATCGAACGCTCTCTCCCGGGTGCTTCTCTACTAGTATGGCCCAGGGCACAGGAAAGCCCCAGGTCAGGGAAGCCCGAGCTGAGATCACAGCTCCACCGGGCGCTTAGGACACGACTGGATCGGAGGGACGCTCCGCGCCCCACCAGGGGAGGACGAGGGCATGGAGGAGCACGAGCAGACCTCGGTCACCGAGGTCACCGTCGCCGCCACCGAGGCGGTGATCTCCACGAGCCCGCACCAGGTGGGGGCGTTCTCGGGGGTGTTCGCGCCCACCATCCTGTCGATCCTGGGGGTCGTGCTGTACCTCCGCCTCGGCTGGGTGGTCGGCAACGCTGGCCTGGGGGGGGCCCTGCTGATCTGCTCCCTGGCCCTGCTGATCTCGATCTGCACCGGGCTGTCGCTGTCGAGCATCGCGAGCAACACCCGCCTGGGGGACGGTGGCACGTTCTCGATCCTGACCCGATCCTTGGGGTTCGAGGTGAGCGGGGTCATCGGCGTGCCCTTGTTCCTGACCCGTCCCCTGTCGGTGGCGATGTACATCTTTGGCTTCCGCGAGGGGCTGATGTGGCTGACCGAGGACGTCTCAGCCCTGTCCCTGGATCTCGGGATCTTCTTCGTCCTGTTCGCGATCGCCTACCGGGGGGCCCGGCTTGCGTCCTCGCTGCAGTGGCTCGTCCTGCTGATCATCGGCGCGTCCCTGTGCTCGGTGGTGCTCGCCGGCCCCAACGACGACTCTCCGTTCGAGATCGTGTGGTGGGGCTCGTTCGAGGGCTCGGTGGAGACGGGGCTGAAGGGCACCGACTTCTGGGGTGTGTTCGCGGTGTTCCTCCCGGCCACCACCGGCTTCCTCGCCGGCAGCCCCACCCGGGTGGAGCTCGCTGATCCCCGGCGGACGGTCCCCCTGGGCACCATGGCGGCGATCTCGGTGTCTGCGCTGCTGTACCTCTCGATCGTGGTGTGGTGTGCTCGGGTCGGGGCCCTCGAGGATCTCACCGCGGACTACGGGTTCCTGATCGATCACGCCGTGTCGCCGGTGCTGGTGGTGCTGGGCCTGCTCGGGGCCTGCGCCTCCTCGGCGCTGGCGGGCCTGATCAGCGCCCCGGGGATCCTGACCGCGCTGGGCAACAACCGGCTGGTCCCCTTCTCCGAGGCGATGGGCGAGACGGTCCACGGAGAGCCCCGCAACGCCATGGTGCTCACCGGGATGCTCACCCTCGCCTGCCTGGCGGTGCGGGACATCAACGCGATCGCGCCGCTGGTCTCGCTGCTGTTCCTGGTGACCTACGCCACGATCAACCTCGCCCTGATCATCGAGGGTGGGCTGGGGCTGGTGACGTTCCGGCCGATCTTCCAGGTCCCGGCGATCGTCCCGGCGATCGGGTTGTCGGCGTCGATCGTCTCGATGTTCATGATCAGCCCGTTGTTTGGCCTGGCGGCGGTGGCCTCGATGGCCCTGATCGTGCTGCACGTCCGGCGGGTCGGGGTCCCCGGCGGCTCCGATCAGGCACGCAGCAGCGTCTTTGTGGCCGCCGCCGAGTGGGCGGCCTCGCAGATCACTCAGGCAGATCTGGACAACCCCCGGGCGTGGAAGCCCAACCTCCTGGTCCCGGTGGTGGACGCCGAGCAGCTGCGGGACTCCTACCGGCTGCTGATGGATCTGGCCCAGCCCGACGGCTCGATCCGGCTGCTGGGGCTGGCGGCGGAGCAGCCGGCCGCCGAGCTCGGCCGTCGCCTGGCGCGGCTGAGCGACGCGATGGGGGAGCGCGGTGTGCGGGCCACCTGGTCGATGATCGATCTGGACGAGTACCCCAAGGCGCTGGCGGTGGGCACCCAGGCCTTCCAGGGCGCGTTCCTGCGTCCCAACATGGTGTTCCTCCGGCTGGATCGGCAGCGGGGGGTGCGGCTGCAGGCCAGCCTGGGGACCCGGGTCGCGGTCGAGCTAGGGCAGGGGATCGTCCTGTTTATGCCCGACGCTGAGCAGGGCCTGGGGGAGCTGGCGGACATCCGGCTGTGGGTGCGCCGCGGCCCCCGGGGCTGGTCCCCGGAGCACGCCCTGGCCCAGGGCAACCTCGATCTCGCGCTGCTGCTGGGGCTGCGCCTGGCCCGTCGCTGGGGTGGGCGGATCACCCTCGCGACGGTGTCGAGCCCGGCGGAGGAGCCCAGCGCGACGGCGTTCCTCGACGCGCTGTGCGATCTGGCCCGGTTCCCGAGCGAGACCGAGCGGGTGGTGTTCCAGGGGGAGGAGGCCAAGAGTGTGGCCGACGCGATCCCCGTGGATCTGTCGATCTTCGGCTTCCCCGGAGGGGTCCCGGATCTGGGCTGGGCTGAGGGGATCAAGCTGGTGAGCCGGGGTTCTTGTTTGTTCGTCTGTGGCTCCGGCAGCGAGTCCGTCCAGGCCTGAGCCCGAGGCTGTCCAGGCCTGAGCCCGAGGCTGTCCAGGCCTGAGCCCGAGGCTGCTCACGCCCTGAGCCCCGGGCGCCCCTCAGGGCTCCAGCGCCCCCTCGGGACAGGCGTCGCGGGAGCCCGAGCGCCGCACCCCCTCGTCGCCTCCTGCGTAGACCGTGAGCCCCACCTCGCTCCAGCAGGTCTCGAACGCGAGCTCCCCCGACGCGGTCAGCACGGTGCCCAGGCCCCAGCCCCCGTAGGGGGTGTGGACCACGGTGGCGCCCCCGGGCAGCAGCGCGCCGTCTTCGGTGACCTGCAGCAGGCCGCTGAAGCCGAGCACGGAGTCTGAGACGATCACCCACAGCTGCGCGATCGAGGCCGTGTGGCCGTAGGCGACATCGAGCTGGCGTTCGGCCTGCTCCTCCTGGGCGAGATCGTCGAAGGTGACGTCGAGCTGTGCCAGCGGGACCGATGGAGCGAGCTTGAGCGCCGAGGCTGAGGCTGCGAGATCCCAGCTGAGGGTGCCTGCGCTCGAGCCGTCGTAGGTGCCGGTGGCGACGCGCTCCCAGGGGCCCTCCTGGGCCAGGGCCAGCTCGATCTCGAGCTGGAGATCTCCGCTGGCGGGGATCTCGACCACACCCTGGACCCAGGCCGCGAGGCTCCCCTGTCCTGCTCCGGGGGGCAGGGCCTCGGAGAGATCCAGCAGCAGCTCGGTGGGATCCCAGGCCCGACGGATGTCGGTGCGCTGGGTCGGGACCACGCCCCTGAGGCGATCTCCAACCAGGATCGGCAGCGTGACCAGCTCGTCGTACTCAGTGGCTGAGCGCTTGGCTGCGTCGAGCACGGCGTTGTCGGAGTTGGGGGCCAGGAACACCCGCTCGGGGGGGCCGAGGCGCTCCCGGGAGGGCAGAGCCCCGAGGAACCGGGCCTCCTCGAGGAAGGGCGCGTTCGAGATCGGGGATCCACACGCGACGAGCCCCGCCAGCACACCACACGATCGCATCAGAACCGGTATCCGAGGACCAGCAACAGATCACCGTAGGTGGGCCAGCCCGGGTTGTCGTCCCAGTTGGTGATCATCATCAGCCAGTTGAGCTGGAGATCACCGGTGAACCGGCCGTGGTGGAGGCCGGCCCAGCTGTTGAGCCCCACATCCAGGGCGGTCCCCGACTGAAACGCCGTGTCCCAGCCGGGGAAGTCACGGGTGGTGTAGGTGAGGCCGCCCCGGCCCCCGAGCCCGGCCCGGACCAGGGCGGGTCGGGTGTTGAACCCCACCACCGCGGAGAGGGAGGTGGTGCTCTGGATCGAGCGGATCGGATCGAGCCCGCTGAACCGGAGCTCGGTGGGCCCCCCCCCGGTCAGGACGTCGAAGCCCCAGTAGTTGCGGCCCTTCGACAGGAACCTCGCCTCGAGGCCTCCGATGGCGTGGGGGGAGATGTAGCTGCTCGCGAAGCCCCGATCTCCAAAGCTGCGGAACCCCGCGACGAACCGGATCGACAGATCGGGGATCTTGGCGCGGCGGATCTGTTTCTCGATGTCGCCCTTGGACGCGACGGACTCGTAGGAGACGACGTCGAAGTCTTCGATGAGGACCGAGCGGGTCTCTCCACGCCGGACCGCATAGCTCGCCTCCTCGACCCAGCCCGGCATCCGGCGGTGGACGTAGAACGTGCCCGGACGCACCGCCAGGGTCAGCGGTGCGCCCCCGTCGACCTCGGCGACATAGCGCTTGCGGGACTCGTCCCACACGCTGAAGGTGCCGTCCATGGTCCCGAGGAACGACAGGTGGGCCGAGGCCTCCTCGAGGTGGGTGAGGATGACATCGCCGGCGCCGGACAGATCGAAGTCGCCGTGGGGGGTCTGAGTCTGGGGGGTGTCCCGGGTCCGGAACGCGGTCTCGGAGTACACGTAGTCATACGCCTCCGACAGGCTGACCTCCCCGTCCCGGTTCCGATCCGCGCCTCCGGTCAGGGCCGTGTGCAGGTAGTGGGTGAAGAAGCCTCCTCCGATGTGGGAGGACTCCTGGGACAGCTCGCTGGCGGCGGAGCTGGTGAGGATGGCGGTGCCCCGCATCGACTCGACCTCGGGGGCGGCGAACGTCATCGCGGGCCCCCGCTGCCCGCCCTTGCGGCGCACCAACCCCCCTGACTGGCACGCATCCACCATCGCCATGTTGACCTGAGCGCCGGTGCGATCGAGCCAGGTGCGCAGGTTGACGTGCTCGATCCGGGTGGTGCCCAGGTGCAGGGAGTCGTCGTCTCCGTGGCCCGAGTAGTAGAAGATGAAGAAGGCCTCGTGGCCGTCGGCCACCACCCCCTGGATCCTGGCGGAGAGCTTCTCGAACTCGTGCTGCACCGCCCGGGCGGTGGCGCCGTGGAGCAGCACCGCGTCGCGGTGATCCATCGCGCCGTACTCGACGAACAGATCCCGCATCTTCTCGGCGTCGCTCTCAGCGAAGATGAGCTCGGGGGAGCCGGGCAGGCCCTCGTTATTGCCCACGAACAGCCCGAAGCGGTGCTCGTTGCCCCACGCCGGCGACGGCCTCAGCGCCAGCGCCAGCGCCAGCGCCAACCTCAGCCCCAACCCCAGCGTCCCCACCAGCGCCCGCACGATCATCTCCGGCTGACCTCCACCGCGTCGATCTTCGCGCTGGAGCGGGCCAGCTCGAGCAGGCCCTCGTGACCCCCAGCGGAGAACGTGCGCTGCACGAGGGTGGTCGCGTCCTGGGGGGACGTGTCGAACAGCGCGAGGAAGATCTCGGGGCCCGGGGCGCCGTCGAGGATCACCGTGCCGTCGATGGGGATCAGCCCCTGGCCCTGCAGGGGGAGGGGATCGGGCCCTGAGTCCGGGAAGAACATGCTCACGGCGCCGGTGCCGTCCACCGACAGCACGACGACGCCTCGGTGGCCGGTCGCGTCGACCTGGAAGCCGAGCACGTCGCCCTCTCCTACGGGGGTGCCCGGAGCGTACTCCGACAGCCGGCCACCGACGGCTTGGTGCACGACCAGGGCGCCGCCGCTTGTGCGGGGGATGAGGATCTCGGGCTCGGGCCCCGTGAGCCGGGCCACCCCGAGCCACAGCGCCGCCGCCGCGGCCAGGGACAGGAGGCTGGGCCCGAGCCAGCGCCAGCCCCGGGCGTCGTTGGCCGGGGGCTGCTCGGGGGCTGGCTCGGAGATCAGGGCCTCGACTGGATCGGTCAGCGCCGCGGCCCGGGCCCGCAGGGCGGCTAGATCCAGCGGTGGGACCTCGCTCCGGACCTGCTCCAGGGCGGCGAGGTGGGCCCGAGCCCGATCATCGAGGCGCGCCTCCAGGGCGCTGACCTCTTCCTCCGACAGCTCACCGGTGGCGTAGCGATCGAGCTCGAGCTTGCTGGGTCGGCCTTCGTTCAGGGCGGTCATGGCAGGATCCAGGGAGACGAGGCGAGCAGGGCCACGGCGACGCCGAGCTGGCGCCGTGCGCGCACGAGGAAGGTGTTGATCCGCTTGCGCACTGTGGGCACAGACAGGCCCACCAGCCTCGCGGTCTCTTCCCGGGTGCAGTCGTCGAAGTAGGTGTGCACGATGCAGGCCCGGGTCTGGGGATCCGCGTCATCGAGCAACCCCAGGATGCGCTGGTGATCCTCGGTGGCCTCCTCGGGGGGGACGCTCACCTCGGGGCCCACGATCCTGTCGCGCCGATCCCGGTGGCTGCGGGCCCGCGTGTTGCGGTTCCGCAGCTGGTTGAGGCTGTAGTTGGTGGAGATCTTGTACATCCAGGTCAGGGCGCTCGACTGCTGGCGGAAGGTGTCAGCGTTCTTGACGACGCGGGCGAAGGTCTCCTGGACCGCGTCCCAGGCCTCTTCGTCGTTGCGCAGGATGGATCTGCATCGGTGAAAGAGCACGTGGGCGTATCGGTCGTAGAGTGCGGTGAGTTCGGCGTCGGTCAGTTCCATGGGGGTAGCTCGTCGGATAGACCCGTGGGGGGGATGGGACAGAAAGCAAAACCCTTCGACCCCCACATCGTAGCGGACAAAGGGGATCGTGATGCGTTCCACCGGATATCGGGAGGGAGGGGGTGCGCTCCAGCTCGGGGATTCGCAGGTGAGCGAGGTGCTGGCCGCAGCCCTGAGCGCCTCGGGAGGGGTGGATCGAGCCACCCATGGCTTCCACACCTATCCGGCCGGGCTCCACCCCGACGCCGCGGCGATCTTGGTGGGGGCCTTCGGCGGCGACGTGCTGGATCCCTTCTGTGGCGGAGGCACGGTGCTGGTCGAGGCCCGTTGCGCCGGTCGGCGCGCGGTGGGGCGGGACGTCTCCCCCGTGGCCCTGCTGGTCTCCCAGGCGCGGTGTTGCACCGCCGGAGACGAGGAGCTGACCTTGCTCCGCTCGGTGGCCCGCCGGGCGACCGAGGTGGCCCGGCGGGCCACTGAGCCCCCGCCCGATCCGATCGCACGGGCCGTCGCTGAGTGGTACGCCCCCCACGCGGCGATCGAGCTTGAGTCCCTGCGCCGCAGCGTGGCCGAGGCCCCCTCCGGGGTGCGTCCGCTGCTGCGCTGCTGCCTGTCGTCCATCCTGGTGAAGGTGAGCTGGCGGCGATCCGACACCTCTGGGCGGCGGGTGAAGCACCGGCGTCCTCCGGGGACCACGGCGGTGCTGTTCCACAAGAAGGCCAGGGAGCTCGCGCGTCGGATCGTAGCCCTGCGCGGGCTGGTCCCTGCGGGCACCCCCGAGGCCGATCTCCAGCTGGTTGATGTGCGTCAGCTGAGGCTCGACACCCCCGTCGATCTGGTGATCACCAGCCCTCCCTACCCGAGCACCTACGACTACCTCCCCCTGCAGCACCTTCGCCGGATCTGGCTCGAGCTCCCCGATGGCCGGGGAGAGATCGGAGCGCGGCGGGCCTGGCGCCAGGGGGAGCGGCGGGCGCGGCGGGCCTGGCGGGACGACACCTTCGCCTGGACCGCCCGTGCAGCGGGCTGCCTCCGGGAGGGGGGGCACCTGATCGTGGTCATCGGTGACGGCGTGACCCCGGCGGGGGCGGTGGACACCTCGGAGCCCACCGAGGAGGCGGCCCGTGCGGCGGGCCTGACGCTGCTGGGGCGTGCGAGCGTGGAGCGCGCCGATCACGCCCGGGAGGGCGCCCGGTGGGAGCACACCTTCGCGTTCCGCAAGGAGCGTGGCTAGGCCGGTCCGCCTCGTCGAGGCGTCCCCCGACGGCTTGGATCACCCTGTTGCTGTGTCCGGGGCCCGCCGCAGACGCGAGCCTCCGCACGGGCTCGGCTGGTACCAGCCAAGGCACATCCGCAGGCTTCCTGTCAAGCCTGAAAGTGTCCGGAATCTGTTGTGTTCCTTGGTTCCATGCCTTTCGCTCTCCGTCGCGCCGGATCCTGGACGTGTGTTCGGTGATAGTCAAGCATCAACGCTGGCTAGATCCCGGATCCAGATTTTGGTTGCGCCCGATCCACGGATCCAAGGATGAGGATCCGCGCCACCGCTGTGTCTTCTCAGGTGAGATCGTGAAATGTTTCGGACCTGACGCGATCCTACCCAGGGACGTCTCACGTGATACACCTTGCCCAGTCGAGCTGGAGAGGCAACGCAGGTCTAGCCATACGGTCGGCGATGCGCCGACCTGGAACATCTCCACCCATCCCTCACAAGGAAGGCTGTTCTAGATCTTGGCTATCTAGATCTTGCACCCTACGCAGGGATGGTCTGGTTCAACCTTGCCGATCAAGGTTCCATGCCCCGCGTAGGGTGCAAGATCTAGGCCAGATCGGTGAGCCTTCCATGTCCCTGGTCTAGCAGTAGCGACGCGTTGCCTCTCCCTCGATCACTTTCCCCTCAGTTTATCCCATAGAAAGCCCGGTTTGCTCGGGGCGGAGGCCGCGTGGAGCAGGCGATCACCCTCGACGATGTGAGGCGCGCCTGGGAGGCGCGGGATCCTGGCCTTGCAGATCTGATGGTGGCCCTCGCTATCTCGATCGAGCCCCAAGCAGCCGTTCGATCCGATGCGCTGACCTGGGAGAAGATCAAGCTCCGCCACCAGGGGTATGCCTTCCAGCGGTTGGATCTGGAGGAGCGTCGCCAGCAGCGGATCGCCGACTGGAAGGCGCTGGAGGCCGACGACGCGGAGGTCCCGCTGCCGGATCGGCTCTGGCTCCACCGCATCTTGCTGGAGCTGTGGAGCGAGGGCTCCCCCTGGGCACGGCACCAGCTGACAAAGAGCGTCGCCGCCCTGCCGCTCCGGTACGGTCCCTGGCGGGGCATGAAGCGGATCTTCAAGGAAGCCGAGGAGCGGCAGGACTGGGAGATCTATGGGGCCCTGGCCGCCCGGTTCGACTCCGAGTGTGCCAACTACAAGCTCCAGGGCGATATCCGGCGGGTGACCCTGCGCTACCTCGTCCGGCGGGCCTGGCGGAGGCTCCGGGCGCTGGGCAGCCGGCTCCCCAGTGTCTACCCCGACGCAGCGGCCGAGTTCCTCCGGCACTATGGCGAGCGGGTGCAGTTCCGCCGCACCTGGATCGCCAACCACATCTTCTTCCACGAGCTCCCACGCGCCTACAGCCGCAGCAGCTTCGTCAAGACTCAGTACTCACGGGGCGTCCCCGCGCTGCAGTACCGCGCCTACGCCGACGCCTGGCGTCGGACCCCCCGCCCCCTGTTCGCCCTGCTCGAGGGCGCCCAGGCCGAGACCGTCCGGGCGTTCGCCGCCGAGGCCCTCAAGACCGACTTCCGGACTCAGCTGCGCGAGGTCGAGCCCTCGTGGGTGGTGCGGCTCGTCGGGGTCCACAGCGCCTCGGTGGATCGCTTCGTGGTGTGGATCCTCGAGAACGTGCCCCGCTTCGAGCCCGGAGCCTTCCGGGAGCTCGGCCTGCACGGTGCGGTCCTGTCGCTGCTCGACTCCGACGCGACCGAGGCGGCCGCCTGGGCGGCCCAGTACGCCCGGATCCATGGTCGGGATCTACCCCTGTCTCGCCTGATCGTGCTGGCCAACAGTGGCCACACCGAGGTCCGGAAGCTGGTCCGGGATCTGCTCCGGGATCGGGACCCGCGCGGGGACGTGGGGCTGGAGGCCTGGGGGCAGCTGCTCGGCACCCGCTATGGCCACGAGCTGGCGGTCGAGGCGCTCCAAGAGCACTTCGGGGCCCGGGAGCTCACCCTCGATTGGTTCCGCGAGCGGCTCCTGTCGGGTCACCGCCACGTGGTCTCCTTCGCGACCAGCCTCCTGCCGAAGATTCACCCGGATCGGCAGGTTCCCACCTCGTTCTATACAGATCTCCTCGATCACCCCGAGGTCGATCGGGCTGCGGCTGGGGTCGCGCTGTCAGCCCTGTCCTCCCGGGATCTGTCCGAGGTCGACGTCGACGTGCTCCGGCGCGCGCTCCTCAACCGTGTCTCCCGCCACCGGATCCAGGCCTGGATCCGGGAGGGCAAGCTGACCGGTTCAGAGCTGGGGGTCGGGTTCGTCAAGACCCTGGCGTTCCACCCGAGCTGGGACACGGATCCCTGGATCGAGGCGCTCCGTAGCTCGGATCGCACCTGGGCGAGGGGCATGGAGTTCGATGAGGGCTTGTCCGACTGGGCCCTGGGGCTGTTGGGCGATCCCCGGATCTTCACCGCCGACGACATCGGCTTTGCCTGGCTCTTCGAGATGGTCCAGCGCTCTGAGCCTCGGTACCACGACTTTGCGGTCAACACCCTGACGCGCTCCTTCAAGCCAGGGGACTTCGCCGACGAAGAGGATCCCCACAGCGACGCCATGGCCGGCGCAGAGCGCCTGTGGGAGATGGCGATCGGCAAGGGCCAGGCCGATGATCCACTGCGAAGGTTCGCGCTGCACTACCTGCGAATGCACCACCCCGAGATCCACCTCGACGAGACCGAGCGTGCGCTCGAGGCCGGCGCTGAGCTCCCGGCCGAGTTTCTCACGCTGGAGCGCGCTGAGATCCTGGTGGCCGACGATCGCACCGTGGTCCGTCGGCTGGGGCTCGCGTGGATGCGCTACGAGCTCGCGCGCTGGGATCCCCCGCTGGCGCGTCTGGTGGCGCTGTCCGAGCTCCCCCACAGCGAGGTCCGCGAGCTCATCGAGCTGGCGCTCACCGCCGAAGACAAGCGGGAGCACCGCCGCTACCGCCTCGATCCCGATCGGCTCACCCCCGACGGGGTGTACCGCTTCTGTGAGTCCCTCGACGCGGGGACCCGGGCGCTGGGCATGAAGCTCATCGTGCTGCACCAGCGGCTGGCTGTCCCCGAGGAGCTCTTCCGGCTCACCGAGAGCCCTGATCGCCGCGTCCGGGCCTTCGTGGTGCGGCAGCTGTGGGCTCGGTACCGCCACCGGGCCACGTCCCCGGGCTGGGCTCCGACCCTCGGGGAGGGAGAGGAGGCTGCGCCGGGCCGCCCCGAGAGCTGGCCCGCCCCCCAGAGCGACATCCGCGCGTTCCTCCGCTACACCCTGTTCGGGATCCCGCCCGCCCGCCCCCCGAAGAAGGGCACGACGAGCGGGCTGCGTCCCCTGCCTGCTCGCCAGGCGAAGCTCGCCCTGATCGATGTCTGCCGGGACTTTGCGCTCGAGGATCACGCCTTTGCGCAACGCGTCACCCCCATGCTGCAGGAGTTCCTCCACAGCCGGGGGCGTGCTGAGTCTGCAGCGTGCCTGGTCGCCCTCACCCGGATCGCCCACCGCTGGGGAGACGCCGGCGGTCTCCCGACCCCCGCTTCGGAGGCTCAGTGAGCACCAAGGAACACTGGCTTGAGCACCGCGGCTCCCTGACCGCGTTGGCCTCAGACGGGCAGCACCTCTACTTCGTCACCCGGCACCCCGAGGGGCAGGAGACCGGGTTCTATCGACTCGATCCCCTCACCGGTGCGCTGGCCCACCAGCCGATGCCCGGTGGGGTCGCCCTGGTGGCCGACGGGGAGCGTTGGCTGGTCGCAGGCACCGATGGGCGGCTGTGGGCCGGGGCCTTTGGCTCCCTGGCCCCCCTCGGGCCCGAGCTCGATCCAATGCCGACCCACATCGCGCCTCTCTCAGGGGGACGGATCGCGTTGATCACCGGCGCCGAGCTGTTGATCCTGTCGCGGGAGGGCACCGAGCTGTCGCGGGCTGGCCTGAGCGCGGTGGGCACCGCGCTCGCTTCGGATCCCTCGGGGCACTGGATCGTCGTCGGGGCGAGGGACGGGCACGTCACCGTGCTGTCCGACACCGAGTCCGACGGTGGCGCGTTCCAGATCATCGGCGACGCCCGGCTCCACCAGGGCGCGGTGTTCGCCCTCCGCTTCGAGGCCGACGAGCTCCGCTTCCGATCCGCTGCGGCCGACAACCGGTTCCTGATCACCCACGTCCGCGGCCTCTCCGAGCCCCTGGATCGTGGAGGGCGCCACGGCCACAGCCAGCCCATGCGGGCCATGGTGGGCGACGGCGAGATCGTCTACACCGTCGGCGAGGATCGGGAGATCAAGGCCTGGCGCCGCGGGAACAAGCGGCAGCCCGCGACCCAGAAGAAGGGCGTGGGTGCGGCCATCGACATGGCTGAGGTGACCTTCGACGGCACCCGGCACCTGGCGGTGGCGAGCGACGGAGACAAGATCAAGCTGTTTCCCCTCGACGAGGCGGGGAAGGTGCTGGACCGGAGCCAGGTGTTCCACGGCGCCATCGCGACCGTCGAGCACGAGCTGGGGCAGTCGGATCCAGAGCGCCGTAAGGTCGCCCTGGACACCCTCGCTCGCTATGCAGACGCTGAATCCATCGAGCTGCTCGCGGCGGCGGCGGTGGGCGACGCAGATCACCAGCTGCAGATCCATGCGATCAAGGTGCTGGGGACCATCGACAACCCCCGGGCGGTGCCCGCCCTCGAGGAGCTCCTCCGGGCGGGGACCGAGGCCGCGCGCTGGGAGGCCCTGCGGGGGCTCCGGGGGCACGTGGGTGCCGACGATCTGCGCCCGCTGTCCCTCGCGCTGAGCTCAGGCCACGCAGACATCGGCGTGGAGGCCGTGCGTGCGCTGGAGGCTCCGGCCGGCAGCGACGAGCAGGCCCACGTGATGCTGGTGGGGGCGCTGAGCCACAGCAAGAGGACGGTGCGGGAGCAGGCGCTGGAGGTGCTGGAGCGCCTCCACCCCGACGATCCCGAGGCTTCTCTGCTGGGGCTGCGCTCGTCGGTCTCCGAGCTGCGTTGGCTGGCGCTGCTTCGTCTGCTCCAGCGGGATCTGCTCGAGCCCGCCGATCGAGCCCTCCGCGCGGCCACCGACGACGACGACGCCGAGGTCCGCCAGATCGCCTACCACCTCCGGCTGCTGGCCCACCCCCGGCTCGCTCAGCACCTGCGCTCCGTCGATCCAGATCTGAACCGGAACCTCCACTCCCTGGAGACCCACGGCCAGACCGATCAGGTGGCCCCCTCCGAGGTGGATCCTCCGGCTGAGCCCCCCGAGACCCTCACCCCGCTGGTCCAGGCCGCCTCCTCCCGGCGGCGGGACACCTGTCTCCGGGGCGCGGGTCACCTCGCCGCCCTCGGTGACAAGCGCGCCTTCGGGGTGTTGCTCCAGCTCTCCCGCGAGGGGGAGCCCGACATCCAGGTCCGGGCCTGCCGTGCGCTGCAGCAGCTCAACGACGCGAGGGCCCTGGGGCGGATGCAGGCCATGCTCCGGACTCCGGAGGAGCAGGTCCGGGACGCTGCGTTCACCGTGATCGAGCGGATCCTCGAGGCTGAGCCGCTGCAGGCTGCAGAGATCGGCCTGTCCGCGCCCCAGACCGACGTCCGCAGGCGGGGGCTCCGGGTGCTGACTCAGATCCTTGGGGCCGGGGCTCCTGCGACCCTCGACGCACCCGCCTGCGTCCTGCTGCGCCGCGCGCTGGACGACAGCGAGGCCAAGCTCCGCGGCGACGCCTTCAAGGTCGTCCTCAGGCTCGGGATCGGCGGCGCCGGTGAGGGCGCCCTGCGCTTCGCCCTCGGCAGCCTCCACGAGGACGTGCGGCGCGAGGCCCTCACCGAGATCATGAGCGAGATCCGGAGTGACTGGGCCTGGAGCCTGCTCCTCGAGCGGTTCGACGATCCCGCCAAGCGGCTCCGCGACGAGTCGTTTGCCTTTGCCCGAAAGCAGGGCCGGGGCCGCGATCCAAACGCAGTGGTGGCTGCGCTTCGCTCCGAGTACGCCGATCTCCGCCTCCAGGCGGTGGATGTCCTCGCCGATCGGGTCGATGATCGAGCGCGCCCGCTGCTGATCGAGGCCCTCAACGACGACGAGGAGCCCGTCCGCAAGAAGGCCTTCGATGCCCTGCAGCGCGCGGGCCAGACCGAGGCGATGATCCAGGCCCTGAGCAGCCGCCACGCCGACGTCCGGATCGGTGCAGCCGCCAGCCTGGCAGAGGCCGGTCGCCTCGAGGCTCTGTCGCCGTTGATCGATCAGATCCGCGCCGAGCGCCCCGAGGTCTCGGATCTCGCCGCCCTGTGGAAGAGCTATGTCCTGCACGCGCTGCAGGGCCTGGCCTGGCTCCAGGCCGCTGAGGCGGTGGAGCCGACCGCGGCGTTGCTGTCCAGCGAGGACGCGGAGATCCGTGGCGCTGCGGCCCGGACCCTGGCGTGGGTCGCCTCGGATCCCGAGGCGCTGAAGGCACGGATCCAGCACAGCGACCAGAAGGTCCGCTACACCCTGGCCCTGGGCCTCGCATGGCGTGGAGATCCAGCCGGAGCGGCCCTGCTGTTCGGGGGCAAGGCCGGCGGCGCCGATCGCGCCAGCGCGGCCCTGGGGCTCGGCGACGACGAGCAGCTGCTGTCGCTCCTCGACGCCTCCGACGCCAAGGTCCGGGCCCGGGCCCTGCGCATCGTGTTGCTCATCGAGTGGGTCACCACGACCTTCCCCCACCGCCTCCTCGCCGCCCTGACGGTGGAGGACCCGCGGGTCCGTCTCGCCGTGGCCGAGGTCCTCGAGGCCTGGAACGATCCAGAGGCGCTGGGTCGAGCAGTCGCTGAGCAGGTCAACGGCTCTCATCCGGAGATCCCGGTCGAGATCCCGCTGCTGCGTCGGATCGCGATCGCGCTGGCGCATGGCCAGGGCACTCAGAAGGCGTCTGCGGTCCAGATCCTCAAGCTGTGGGAGCGCAACGTCCGCTCCTCCAACGACGCACAGGAGGTCGCGGATCTCATCGTCCACCGCTGGGGCCTGATGGAGACGCGCAGCCGAGGTGCGCTGCAGGGCCTCACCGATCCCGGTCCGCCCCCCGCGGCCGACGTGACTGAGCTGGTCTTTGGCACCTATGTGGGGCTCGGGGGTCAGGTGGCGGGCAGACGGGGCGAGGGGGTCCGTGCCTCCGCCCTCGGTCGGCTGGGTCGCCTCGACGGGGTCTCCACCGAGGCCGTGGTCGACGCCCTGATCCCGGCCCTGGCGGACGGACGGGGCTCGGTGCGCCTCGCTGCGTTCCAGGCGCTCCAGGCCGCGGGCCTGTCCACCGAACAGCTGGTGGTCGAGGCCCTGGCCACCGGTCAGCAGGATCTGGGCGGGTACGCCCTGACCCTGCTCGCCGATGTGGGTGGGGTGGATGCCCTGTGGGAGGTCCTCGCGGGCCGTGACGACGGGCTGGAGCTCGTCGCGTTCGATCTGCTCCGGGAGCGGGCCGGGGAGGAGCCGACCGTGAAGGCGGCCCTGGAGGCCCGCTCCATCCGGGTCCGCAGCCGTGGCCTGTCCATCCTCTCGGCCCGCTACGATCAAGACGAGGACGCGCGCCAGACCTTGAGGGGCGCCCTCGAGTCGCGCTTCCCCGATGTCCGTCGGACGGCCGCGATCAACCTCGCCTCGCGCCGCGACGTCGCTGCGTTCGATGTGCTGGTGGCGCTGCTCAACGACGACGACTGGCAGCACTCGGTGATCAACAGCTTGGTGGAGCTCGGCGATCCCCGGGTCGCCGACGCCCTGCTCGATCGGGTGGACAACGATCCCCGGGGCACAGCGATGGTGGATCTGTTGCTGCGATCCGTCGGAGCGATCCGCTCCACCACCACGGTGGATCGCCTCCTCAAGCTGCTCCGGAGGCAGGAGGCGCACGCTGAGAGCATCTTGGCCGCCCTGACCATGATCAGCGGCTACGATCAGCGGCTGACCTTCGATCCTGAAGAGCCCGACGCAGACGAGTCCTGGCTCGAGCACCAGCACCCCCGCGATGACGCGGTCTTCGCCAAGGTGCTCCAGCTCCGGGCCGATCGGGGCCACACCCGCTCCCTGGTGAGCCTGTTCCCGGGCGCGACCTGGGCCCGGGGGGGAGAGGTTGATCAGCCCCTGTCGCGCATGCTCCACCACGCCGACGACACGATCCGCCGCTCCGCGGTGACGGCCCTGGGGTGGCGCGTCCGGTTCCGGGGGGCAGAGCCCGCGCCGCTGCGATCGATCCTCACCCACAAGGATCCGGAGACGGCGTTCCTGGCCGCTGAGGGCCTCGCCCGGGCGGGCCACGCCGACGGCATGACCGTCCTGCTGGCGGCCGTCGACACCCTCGAGGACATCCGCTTGCAGCGCCGTGCGGTCCTGGCCCTGGGGCACCTGGCCGATGTGCGGGCCCTCGACAAGCTGCTCGACATCGTCAACAACGATGAACACGCGCTGATCGAGCCCGCCGTCGAGGCCATCGGCCACCTCCGCGACACCCAGCAGCGCGATCAGATCCTTGAGCGCCTGCTGCAGCTGTCGAAGGGCGCGAACGTCAACCTGGCGTGCCGTGCCCTGGTGGGGCTCCGGTGGTTCGGGAGCCCCGACGCCTGGGCCCGGATCCGGGCCGCGGCGGGATCGACCGATGCTCGTCTCCGGGCCGCAGCGGCCGATCTGCTCCGTCACGACACCAGCTCGACCCACGTCGAGAGCCGCGAGGTCCTCGAGGGCCTGATCATGCGGGACAGCCATTGGAGCGTGGTGCGGGCCGCAGCCGTGAGCCTGCGTCGCCTGGCCGGTGCTGAGTCGCTGGAGCCCGACTACATCTTCCTCCGGGCCCGGTTCCGCAACCCGGAGAGCGACACGGTGTCCCGCCTAAGGGAGCGCGGCGATCCCGAGCGGATCCTCGACGCCCTGGCGGATCCAGCCTGCGATCAGCGCTTCATCGAGCCCCTGATCCTCGCGCTGGCGTCGAGGGAGCCCGTCCCGGTCGAGGCCGCGATCGCAAAGATCGACGACGTGAGGCCCAGGGCTGGAGCGCTGGCGGCGCGGCTGCTGGGTCGGGCGCCGGTCCTCACCGATCCTCAGCGCGCAGCGCTGCAATCCAGCGCTGTTGCGGCCCTCGATCACTGGGAGCAGCAGCGCGAGCGCAACCAGCCCCTCGACGCGTCCGCCGAGCGGATCCGCTGGATGCTGTGGGCAGCAGCCCGCCATGGGGTGGCGGGCGCGCTGGCGCTGCGCGCCCTGAAGGCCGAGGGGCCTGGCTCCGAGGCGCTGCGGCAGGCCGGCTCTGAGGCTCTGGCGCTGATGTCCAGGGATCCCGAGCTGCTGGAGCAGGTCGCCCGCACCGGAGACTCGAGGGCCCGCACCCTGGCGGCCGGCACGCTGGTCCGCCTGGATCGGGCCCGCGCCGAGCTCCTCGCCGGAGACGTGCTCGACGATCGCGCTGCGGCTGAGCCGCTGCTCGCCGCAGGGATCCGCCCCGCCGCGCTACAGACCGCCGCGAGCTCGATCCACATCCAGGGGATCGCGCTGCCCCACCTGATCCTCTCCCACGACGTGGGGGCCCTGTCCGCCGCCCTGTCCAGCGATCTCGAGGATGTCCGCCTCGGCGTCCTCGAGGCCCTGGGGGTGATGGGGGACGAGGCCGGGGAGGAGCTGCTCCGCAGCTTCGCGGTGGACGAGAGTCACGATGAAGAAGAGCGCAAGGTCGCGTGGCGGGCGCTGCGGCGCAGCAAGCGCCAGCGTGCACGCCAGGAGGCTGCCGGATGAGCACCGAAGAGCAGGCGCCCGACGTCCGGACCCAGGTCACCCAGCGCTACCAGGCCCCGAGCCAGGCAGCAGACGCTGTGGTCCGCCTGGTGTCGGATCTCCAGCGAGCCCCCGTGCGGGTCGACGGTCGGATCAAGCAACCGATCCCGTTCCGCGAGGCGCTGTCCGTCCTGCATGACATCGTGCAGAGCGATCTGCGCTACAAGCCGAAGGATCGCTCGGTCTACGTGGCGTTTCAGCGCATGCGAAAGCGGTCTGTGGGGATGGCCCAGCTGCAGGCGCAGCAGGCCTACTTCGATTGGCTGTCCCGCAACGATCCCCTCGCCTGGTTTGTCCTCGATCCAGTGGTGACGGTGCACCCCGACGGGATCTTGTTCGAGGTCTTCAGCAAGGATGAGGGCACCTACGCTCAGCTCCGGATCGGGCGCGAGGCCCTCGACGTCAGCGGAGAGTGGGTCTGTGGCACCACCAACGTCGACTTCAGCGATGCGCTGAACCAAGGAGTGCAGAAGCTCCGGAGCTACCGCAGCACCCGGCTGACCATCGGCCCCGAGGCCGTCGGCTTACAGACCGACGGTGACTCCCTCGTCGAGAAGAAGATCCAGGTCCCCGACACCTGGCTCCGTGGCTTCCTCCAGGTCCAGTCGAGCGCCACCCTGGCGCGGGCGGCGCTGCGGCTGTCCCCGATCGAGCTGTACAACGTCCTGTACCAGCTCCGGATGAACGCAGATCAGAAGCGCCAGGGGCGCGCGATCCGGTGTGAGCTCGTCCCCGGGGAGCCCCCCCGGCTCGTGCTCGAGCCCTGGGAGTGGCTGCTCGACACCACCGCGGGGCCCTATCAAGGCAAGAAGCCCGAGGTGATCCGGATCTGGGGCCGACGGCGGTGGATGCTGCTGCAGCGCTTCCTCCCGTTTGTGGACGACGTCGAGCTCCACCTGATCGGCAGCGGCCTGCCCAGCTTCCTCGTGATGCGGGCCGGCCCGCTGTCCTTCACCCTGGGGCTGACCGGGTTCACCGCTGCGAACTGGTCTCGATCGCTACAGTTCGACACCCTGCTGCCCCGTCCCGGGGGCTCGAGCGCTCTGCAGGAGCAGGTGATCGGCAAGCTCAAGGAGCGGTGGGCGACCGACTGGACCGAGCTGGCCCAGGAGATCGGTGCCGCCCCGGCGGAGGTCTTGTCCGTGCTCCAGGCCGCGGGGCAGAACGGCCTCGTGATGTTCGATCTCGCAGCAGGCAAGGTGAGGCTGCGGCCCCTGACGGTCGAGCCCATCGACCCTGCCCGCCTCGAGTTCCGCAACGATCGCGAGCGCCAGGCCCACGACCTGCAACGGGCCGGGAACATCGTGATCACCAAGGAAGAGGTGATCCACGGTACGGGGATCGCGCTCGTGGCCAAGGCCAAGGTCCCGGCTGAGAAGCGGGAGTACCGCCCCTCGTTCCTCCTCGATGACGAGGGGCGGGTCCGCAAGGCTGAGTGCACCTGCCACCACCACCGGACCCATGGCCTCAAGGAAGGTCCGTGCGCACACCTGATGGCCCTGCGGCTGGCCCACGCTGAGCTGCTGGCTGAGCGGGCGAGGCAGGGGGGTGGGGCGATCGTCACCGAGACCCGCACCTACGCCCGCCGCACCCCCGAGGGCGAGGCGGTCACCCAGATCTCGCTGGACAAGCGACAGCTGAAGGTGCGCTGGGGCATGCGCACCGACGCCAGGCTCCGGGTGCAGAACCTCTGGTTCGATCACGTCGACGATGCCCGCGAAGCCTACCTCGGGCGCCTAGAGCGCCTCGAGGCCACCGGCTGGCTGGACGCCACCGCAACATGATCACCCCTCCCTCCATCTCCCTCTCTGGACGCGTCGTATGAGCACCACCGAGGATCTTGTCGCCCTGTGGCGGGTGGTCGCCGAGGCCGGCGGCGTGGACAGCTATGTCCAGCAGCAGCTGGTCGAGCGCGGCTTCCTCGTCGATCGACGCGACACCGATCGCATGAGCAAGGCCGAGCTCGGTCACTACAAGAAGGAGCTCAAGGCCGAGGCCGCTGAGCGCAGGAAGCTCAAGGCCGAGGCCTGGGCCGCCTACCGATCCTCCCACATCGTGCACATCGGGGAGGGCGTGTGGTGGAACGACGCAGCCACGATGGATCGGTGGGATCTCGATGAGCCTGAGGCCCGGGCCGCTGAGAACGAGCTGCCCCGCATCGACGGGCCCACCGATCTCGCTGAGGCCCTCGGCCTGACCATAGGTCAGCTCCGGTGGCTCTCCTACCACCGCGAGGCCGCACGCTCAGTGCACTACGTGCGCTTCACCATCCCCAAGCGGGATGGCTCAGAGCGCCCGATCTGGGCCCCGATGCCCAAGCTCAAGGAGGCCCAGCGCTGGATCCTGCGGAACGTGGTGGAGCACCTCCCGGTCCATGGAGCCG
>DRPG01000655.1 GCA_011376105.1 Deltaproteobacteria bacterium | reverse complement strand
GGGGATAAGCCGTGTGGGGGTCGCCCGGGGTGCCCGTGACCTACGGGATCAGGGTCACATCGTCGGCCGGACAGAGCAGGTCGAGCTCCTCCACCGGAGCGATCGCCTCGGCGGGGCCCCCGGGATCGGGGTGCTCTCCGTGCCCGTGGGACCGATCGGGGGGGTGCTGGAGCACGTCGGGGGGGTGCTGGAGCACGTCGGGGGGGTGCTGGGTCTGCTGGAGCTCGAGCTCCAGGGCCGCGATCCGGGAGCTGTCTCGCCGGTGTCGTGCCTCGAGGTGCTCCAGCTGGGCCTGGAGCGAGCTGTGGGCGGCCCGCAGAGACTGCAGGGCGCGCTCCCGCTCGAGCAGCTCCCCCTGGAGCTGGGCTGTCACCTGCTGGCGGCGGCCCAGCTCCCACCGGGCGGTCACCAGGACCCCCAGCCCGGACAAGGACATGACATACAGGAAGACCGTGTGTGTTTCCATCGCGGGGCCCCCCGGGGCGGGGAGTATGCACCGGGCCGGGTCAGCGATCATCCCCCCGGAAGAAACAGCTGGAACATCCGGTGGAACCAGGTTGCTGGCCCGGGGATCGGGGCGGCCTCGGTGAGCCAGCGGGAGGGGCGGGCCCGCACCCCGGTTCGGACCACCCAGGCGTCGGTGGCCTCGATCAGGGCTTGGATCATCTCGTCGGCGCTCGCCCAGCGGCGGGTGCGATCCGGTGCGACGCCGGTGCGGACCAGCTCGCGGAACTCGGGGGGGAGCTCGACGAGGACGCTGGGATCGATGTCGAGGAACATCAGCGCCCCGGGGCGCCGCCCCGACAGCAGCTGGAACAGGGTGGCGGCGGTGGCGTGGAGATCGGCGCGGAGGTCGGCGCGCTTGGCGTCGTTGATCAGCTCCGGTGCGGCGTAGCCGTGGGAGCCCATCCCCGAGCCGGAGACGGTCCGGAAGGGGACCAGATCGGGGGGGTGGCGGGCGAGGCCAAAGTCCGCGATCCGGACCTGGCCGCTGTCGGACAGCAGCAGATTGCTGGGCTTGATGTCGCGGTGGATCCGGCCGCTGGCGTGCACAGCCTTGAGCCCCAGCAGGGTCTCGAAGATCCAGCGGGAGGCCATCGCGGGCGGGACGCGGTTGCGCCGCCGCAGCTCATCGCGCAGCGTGCCCAGCGGCGCGAACTCCATCGCGTACCAGTAGTAGCCCTGGTCGTGTCCGGTGTCGTAGACCGGGACCACGTGGGGGTGTCGCAGCGTGGCCAGGGTCTGGGCCTCGGCGACGAAGCGCTCGGCCCCCGACTCGAAGCGGACGAGGTGCCGCTCGTCGAGCAGCTTGATCGCCACCGGGACCCCGAGCAGGCGATCGTCGTACAGGTGGACCGACGCCATGCCCCCGTCCCGCAGGTGCCTGCGCCACTGGAATCGGCCCCGTCGTAGCGTCCGGGGCACCCGGAACATGCTGTCTTCGGCGGCCTGCACCACGAACCCTCCTCGATCACGTTAGCTCGGAGCCTGGATCCGGCGGGTTGCGGTGGGGTTGCACGCCGACGTCGTCGCTGGGTTCAGGGGGAGTGGGGCTGTCTCCGGTATGCTCCTCGGGTGGTCTCCTGCTCCCGCTGCTCGACTCGCTATCCCACCGAAGACTCCCGGTGTCCGGGCTGCGGTGCGGTCGCTCCGACCGTCGAGCTGCCCGGCCCTGCAGAGGCTCAGCCCGGTCTCGCCGGCGTGCCCGCCGTCGGGCGGCTGCTCCCGAGGGGGTACCGGCTCGGCCCCTACGTGATCGGCGCGTTGATCGGAGAGGGGGGCATGAGCGCGGTGTACGGGGCCTTGGACGAGGCCCTGGGTCGGCCAGTGGCGATCAAGGTGCTGCACCCCAACCTCGTGGGCGACAAGGGGATCCGCCGGAGGTTCGTCCGGGAGGGGCGGATCACCCGGGGCTGGCTCCACCCCAACGTGGTCCCGGTCCTCGACACGGTGAGCAGAGACGGGGTGATCGCGCTGGTGATGGAGCGGGTCGAGGCGCCGACCCTGGCGGACTTCCTCACCCGGTGGCAGGGGGGGCTGCCCCTGCGGGAGCTGGGGCAGATCGCGGTCGGGATCCTCGCGGGCCTGGCCGCGGCCCACGAGCAGGGGGTGGTCCACCGCGACCTGAAGCCGGGCAACGTCCTGGTGGTGGAGCGTCGGGGTCGCCTGGTGCCCCGGATCATCGACTTCGGGATCGCCCGGGTGCTCGAGGGCACGACCTACACCCTGACCGGTGCGGTGATGGGGACCTGTCGGTACATGTCACCGGAGCAGGTCCGTGGGGAGCCCGTCGATCGGGCCTCCGATCTCTACACCTTCGGGATCCTGCTGTACGAGCTGCTCACCGGCTCTCCCCCGTTCGACGACGCCCAGCCCTATGCGCTGATGATGGCCCACACCAACCGGTCGCCGACCCCGCCGAGCGAGGTGTGCCCGGGGCTGCCCCCCGAGCTGGAGGCGGTGATCCTGGCCTGCCTCGAGAAGGAGCCGTCGGCGCGTCCAGCCAGCGCGGCTGAGGTGCGGGATCGCCTCGACGAGGCCCTGGGGGTGGGGATCCCGGATCCAGAGCCCCGGGTGGGGCCCGCCCCCAACCACCACCAGCTCCTCGCGGTCCCGGGGGGGGCGTTCCGCATGGGGCCCGAGCGCCGCGAGATCTACCTCGACGCGTTCTCCCTCGATCGGCACCTCGTCACGAACCGGCAGTTCCACGCGTTCCTGGTGGCGACCGGCTACACCCCCGTCGATCCAGGCCGGTTCGTCGCCCACTGGCCCGATCTACGGGGGCCGTCCCCGGCCCAGGCGGATCATCCCGTGGTCTATGTCTCCCACGCCGACGCCCTGGCTTATGCGGGTTGGCTCGGGCTGCGGCTGCCGACCGAGGCCGAGTGGGAGAAGGCCGCCCGGGGCACCGACGGTCGCCGCTACCCCTGGGGGCGGGATACGCCGACCCTGAGGCGCGCCTGGTTTGGCCAGCGCCAGGGCACCGCGCCGATCGGGGGGCGCCCCGAGGGGGCCTCTCCCTGGGGTCATGAGGATCTGGTCGGCAACGTCTGGGAGTGGTGTGCGGATCTCGACGAGCCCAGGTTCTACGCCAACGGTCCGACCACCAACCCCCGGCGCCCCGTGGCCGGCTCCAGCGGGCCGGTGGTGGTCCGGGGCGGCGCGTGGATGTTCGACGATCCCCGCACCCTGCGGACCTGGACCCGGGCCAGCCACCCGGGCAGCGTGCGGCTCGACACCCTGGGGTTCCGCTGTGCGGGCTAGCGCTCCGATCCCCACGGGCGGCGCCCCTCTCCCCGGGGCCGCGGATCGGCGGGGCGTCGGGGGGGGTCGGTGAGCGCTCAGCTCCTCGAGGGGCTCTCGATCGGAGCGCAGCTGCTGCTGCAGCTCGCGGCCCGTCACGAGTACGCGCCGTTGCGCTATGCCCGGGTCCCACCCCTGGGGGAGGCCGACGCCCACCTAGCGGCGGCCGAGCTCCAGGAGCGCGGCCTGCTCAAGCCCGCGGAGGAGGCCCCGGGGGTGCTGCTGCTCACCCCGGTGGGCTACACCCTGCGCACCACGGTGATCGCGCGGTGGGGGGCGCTGCACGAGCAGCTACGACCGCGCCTGCTGGCCCACGTCTCCGAGCTGTTCAAGCTCGGGCCGGGCTCGCTGTTGCTGGAGGCGCTGCACGCCATCGATCGGGCCTGGTTCCTGCCCGAGGCCAGCCAGCCGCTGGCCGATCTGGATCTGCCCATCCCGATCGGAGCGTCGTCGCTGACCACCAGCGCTCCACACGCCATCGTGGCGATGCTGCGGGCCCTCGAGCCCCGGAGGGGGGAGCGGGTGCTGGTGTGCGGAGCCAAGGCGGGGGTCACGATCGCGCTGTGCGCCCACGTCGTGGGCCCGCGGGGGCGGGTCATGGGCCTCGATCCTGAGCTCTCGACGGTGCGGTATGCGGCCACCTCCCTGCAGCGTGTGATCGCCCTGCCACAGCTCGCTCCGATCGAGGTGCGCTGCGTCCAGGACGTGACCCTGGGCCCCGGGGCCGAGGAGCCATGGGACGTGGTGATCGTCAACGGGAGCGTGCCCAAGGTGCCCTGCGATCTCATGGCGCAGCTGTCGGACGAGGGGAGGCTGCTGC
>DRPG01000654.1 GCA_011376105.1 Deltaproteobacteria bacterium | reverse complement strand
TGGGGGTGGGGGGGACCCAGCGCTCCCTGGGGGTGGTGGAGCAGCCAGGGGACAGCAGCAGCAGACACAGCACGGTTCGGATCATGGAGCCTCCCATCGAGCCCTCCTACACCGTTACCTGGCTGAGTTCGGTTGATTTACCGCCTGGTTACGCTTCTCCCGGCTGCGACAAGGGATCGCCCCCACCGCCGGCTGCCTCGCTGGGGGAGGCGCTCAGAGGAACCCCACCGTCAGATCGATGCAGCCATCGAGGGACACATCCAGCGCGTCGACGTAGATCCGGTGGCCAAGGGGGGCTGCGGCGTCGGCCAGCGCCCGGTAGCCCCCGGGCAGCCCGAGCCAGCCGGCGAGGGTGGCCTCGGTGGCCTCGACGGTGCCCCGCCAGCGGGCCTCGGTGATCCACAGCAGGTGGGGGATGGTGCTGGGCCCCCGGCGCAGGGCGAGCCTGCCCCCTGCGTCCTGCAGCCTGCTCGCTCCGAAGACAGCGAACGCGTCGGGGACGGCGGAGATGAAGGTGATCTGGCTGCGGGCCCCCGAGGGCCAGGCCAGGACGTCGCACATCTGGGGCAGGCCGTGCAGCTGGAGATCGTCGAGGTATACATCGGCCCGGATCCCGTCGGTGTCGATCATCCTCCGGACCCCCCGGGGGGCTCCCTGGAGGAAGGCCGCGAGGCCTGGATCGGGGAACGCCTCCAGCACCGCCCGCTGCCACCGACCGGGATCGGGACGATCGGCGATGAACAGCCGGGGCTTCAGCCTAGCCTTCGGGCCCCTCAGGGGGAGGATCGGGCCCAGCTCGAACGCCAGGGGATCGAGCTCGGCATCGAGCAGCCGAGCCAGTCGATCCGGAGCTCCGGAGGGGAAGGCCGCGGCGATCGCGGTGTTGGCGAGCGTCACCGCAGCTGCTCGGCCCGGGCCCGACCCTCCGCCGCCTGCCGGGCCAGGGTGTCGAGGTGATCGACGTCCTGGACCCCGCCGCACACCCGATCCCAGCGGCAGCCATCGCAGCGAGCCAGGCGTCGCTTCCGGAAGCGGAAGACGTCGGAGACGTCGACCACAGCCCCGGAGGGGTAGGCGATCTCGCGCCAGGGGTTGGCCATCTCGCTGTGGATGTGCTCCTCCAGCCCGGGCAGGTAGCAGTAGGGGAGGTTGTCGACCACGAGCGAGGCACGATCCCCCACCGCCTCGATCGCGCGGCGGATCTGGGCCGCGGCGATCTCCAGCGGAGCGAGGATCCCGGGGCTGGTCAGGACGTTGCCATAGGCGCTGAGGTAGAGCAGGGCGAGCTGATCGATCCCCGCGTCAGCGAAGCGGACGCAGGTCTCGGCGAGGTGATCGACGTTGTCCCGGGTGACAGGGATGTTGGCTCCGACGGTGATGCCCGCGGCCCGGGCGGCCCTCGCCCCGAGCAGCGCCTCCCGCAGTGAGCCGGGGGTCCGGGTGATCGCATCGTGCACCCGGGCCCGCCAGCTGAGCAGCATGAACAGGCAGCGGGAGATCCCGGCCACCCGGAGCCTGCGGGCGTACACCGGATCCTTGAGCCTGCGTCCGTTGGTGATCAGCATCACCTCCTCGAAGCCGGACGCATAGGCCAGCTCGATCAGCTCGGGCAGATCCGGGTGGAGTGTGGGCTCACCCCCGAGGAAGCCGAGGCGCCGGTAGCCATCGGCTGCACAGCGCACGATGACCTGCTCTAGCCTGCTGCGCTCGGCGAGGGGGGCCCAGCTGGCGGTCGGGTTGATGCAGAAGCGGCAGTCGTTGTTGCACACCTCGCCGATGCTCACGTCGATGGCCCTGGGCTCGTCGACGGCTGGCGCCGGGGCGCTGTCGGGGGCCGCGGGGGTGGGGGACAGGGGCTGGCCGGGCAGCAGGAAGTAGGTCGTGACCTCGCCACGCTGTAGCCCCAGGCTGACGTAGGTCGGCAGGGTACCGGGCGCCGGGCGGGGGGCAAACGGCACCTGGTCGAGCCGATCGGACGCGATCCGGACCTGGATCGCGGTGGGGGTGGCGCCCCGGTAGGCGATCAAGATCGGCGCCCGCCCGGCCCCGGCCCCGGCCCCGGCCCCGGCCCGGATCCGCCACAGCCGCTCGAGCCGAGCGTGCACCCCATGGGGCACCAGGGCGCGCGCAGCGGAGATCTCGTCCAGTGTCAGGTAGGCCTTCAGGGCGATCGGGCCCGCCTGCTCCAGCTCCAGGGCGACGACGTCCACCACTCCGGGCCGGGGCGGGGTGGGGGCTGGGATCGACAGCGCGTCGGCCAGCGCCAGCGCCAGGGGCCGCAGATCGTCTGTGCTGCAGGCCTCGCCCCGGGCGAGGTACAGCTTCACCCGGGGGCGTGTGCCGTCGAGCGCGACGCCGACCAGGCCAGTCAGCCCGTCGGTGCTCTGCTGCTGCAGCCAGCGCCGGACGCGCTCGACCACCGCCCGGCGGGGGGCGATCCGGCCGGCGACGTCCAGGGCTGCGCCCAGCGCATAGCCCGCGTGGCAGCGCTGCGTCGATCCGTCGCTGCAGCGGCTGGCCTCCACCTCCCCCCCGAGCTGGTATAGCGGCCGCCGCACGTGGCGGGCCAGGGCGTCCACGATCTGCACCGCGGCTGCGTCGCCCCCGAGGATCTCCACCACCGACATCAGGCCTCCCCGGCGGTGGGCAGCACCCCGAGGCGCTCCGTCAGCCGGGTCCGCACCGCCTCCCCCACCCGCAGGTTGTCGAGCATGATCTCGCGGTGGCGGGGATCGTGATCGCTGTAGGTGGCGGTGAGCAGCGCGTAGCTGTGGAACCGGGTCGCGCCCACCCGCTGGAGGCTCTGGAGCTCCCGGACGTGGGCGATCCCGTAGTTGCGACCGGGCCGGTGGCGCTCGAAGATGCACTGGTTCATGAAGCAGATCCGACCGTCGGTCTCCAGCTGGAGCGCCGTGTCGATCAGCAGCGGCTCGCTGCGCCACAGGTTGACCCAGGTCACGGAGCCGTCGGACAACGCCTCGCCGTGTCGATCCACGATCCGATCGAGCTGATCGCACAAGGCCTCGGTGGCTGCCTCGCCCCAGCGCAGCCCCATCGCATAGCAGATCTGGACGGCGCGCACCCCGAGCCCGAGCACATGCGCCAGCCCGTCGGCGGTGTCCCCGACGCCGGAGGGGGCCACGGTCAGGATCACCTGGACCCGTGCCCCGGCCTGCTGCAGCAGCCTCAGGGCGCGGGTCGCTGCGCCCCAGGTGTCGGCGTCCGCCCGGGGGATGCCTGCCAGGGGGCGAGCGTGGGGCCTGCGCCAGCGGTTGGTGATCTGCGCGGGCCCGTCCAGCGACAGCAGCACCTCTACGTCGTGGAGCCAACAGAAGCGGGCGATCTCAGCGTCGACCGCGAGGCCGTTGGTGATCAGCACGATCGACAGCTCCTTGCCGGTCTGGCGTGCCAGCTCCCGGGCACGCTCGACCAGGAGCCGGACGCGATCGGCTTGTAGCAGGGGCTCTCCGCCGTAGAACTGCATCCGCACGGCCTGCGCCCGGCCCGCGAACAGCACCTGCAGCCCCCGCAGCTGATCGTCGAGGGCTCCGTCCTCGTCCCACAGCTGGACCGTGCAGTAGCTGCAGCGGAGCTGGCAGTTGCGGGTGAGCAGGAAGGTCAGCCGGGGGGTCTCGATCGGAGCGTGGGTCAGATCCCAGCGCAGATCGAGGGGATCCCCCGGATCCCGGGGTGCCCCAGCGAGGATCCGGCGGTAGCCCCGGTGGGCGTCGAGGGCGGCCCGCAGCGCTCGATCCTGGTGGGTCTCCGCGTGGCGCAGTGCGTGAAACAGCAGCTCCCCCAGCCCATGATCGTCGATGACCTGGAGCCCTGTGGGCGCCCAGGGCGCGTGCAGCAGGACGTCGACCCTGCGCCCCGAGAGCTCGATCAGCGTGGGTACGAGCCGATCGGGGGGCAGCCCCCGCAGCTCGACCGCGGGCCGTGCGCCGACCTTGTGGATCAGCCGCAGCAGCGAGGGTGGGACCGCACGGACGTCTCCGAGCTGCAGCCGCACCGGCGCGGTCCAGCGGCGGGCCAGCGCGACGAACCGCCGTCGATCGGCGAGGATCGCGGCTGGGTCCATCGACAGCTCGATCACCGCGCGCTCAGGGCGCGTTGTTGGTGATGGTGAGCTCGTAGGGCTGGCAGCCGTCGGGGGCTAAGGGATCCCGCAGGATCTCGATGAGGTAGGAGTTGGACATATCGACGCAGTTGTCGCGGCCGTCCACGTTGTTCTGGGAGCACAGGGTGCCGTTGCCCCAGGTGGCGCTCGAGACGTAGTCGTTGTAGTCGTCGTACCCCTCGAGCCCGCCCGTGGTGCCGGTGCTGGTTGGATCACACTCGAGCAGGGCAGCGCCGATGCCCCCCTTCGACACGAGGAACGAGAACGTGCCGATCCCATCGGTGAGCTGGATCCGGAGATCGTAGTCGTTGAACCCGAGCAAGACGTCGGAGGCGGTGTCGTCGAGGCCGTGCACCAGGTACCAGTCCCCTGGATCGTTCGGCAGCATGTTGCCGACGATCGTGTGGGTGATCAGGCCGTCGTCGGCCAGGGGAGACCACTCGTCGAGGGGGGTGGCGGGATCGTCTCCGCCCAGCGGCTCCCAGGGATCGGGGATCCCGCACACGGTGGTGGAGACCACGTTGGACATCTCTGCGCTGCTCGTGCCCGTGACCGCCTGGAAGTCGCAGGTCTCGCCCGGCACCGGGTTCCACGCGAACGCAAAGTCGCCGGTCGCGGACGAGGTCGCGGTGACGTCCCCCGATGAGCCCAGATCGCAGGTCGCGATCAGGGTGACCGAGATCTGGGGCGCGGCCTGACCGATCAGGCCCACCGTGGTCTCGTTCTGGAAGGGCTCGATGGGCTCGAGGACCGGCGCTCCGGCCTGGGGAGGCTCACCGCTGTCGGTCGTCGCCGCGGTGTCGTCCTCGGTGGCGGAGTCCTCCGTCGGGACGTCGCCGCCTCCGCCTCCGCCTCCGCCTCCGTCGCCGCCTCCGCCTCCGCCGTCTCCGTCGGGCTTGGTGTTGTAGGCGTTGAGGGACGGAGCACAGCTCGCCAGCAGCACACAGCTCGCCAGCAGCACCGCGGCGACGATCCTGAGCCCGGACGGGACCGAGGCAGGGGGAGTAGACAGCATCAGGCCCTCCGCGGGGAGCGTGAAAGGACGGACCCTATCGTATCTTCCTCTGGATCGAAAGGGCGGCCCGGGGCAGGTACACCTTTCCTCTGGATCGAAAGGGCGGCCCGGGGCAGGTACACCTCTGCCCTGGAATGTCGAGCCCTCGATCCGAGGAGGGCGGGCGGATCGGGCCGGCGGGACGAGTCATGGATCGGGATCTTGACGGAGCGTGGCGGAGGCGAGCGGACTGGCTGTCGGTGATGCCGCCGCTGCCTCTGCGGGGGGTGGTGCCGGTGATCGACGCCACCAGCGGAGGGCGTGGGATCCTGCTGCCCACGGGGCGGATCTGTCCCCGGGAGCCTCCGGGGACAGGTCCGATCGCGCGCTCCGGCGTGCTCCGTGTGGATCTGGACGATCCCCAGGGCTTTGCGTACGCCCTGCGGTGGCTGGCGCGTCGGCGGATGGATCTGGGGCGCGGTGACTGGCCTAACGAGCTGGGTGGGATCTGCCTGAGGCACCTCGTCGGCCTCACTGGATCCGGGGATCGGATCGGCCTGGCCCGGGCGTGCGCCGTGGCGCTGGAGGAAGATCGCGAGTGGCGCTCCTTCGTGGACGCCTGGAGCCGCCTGAGCAGCCGGGTCTCCGGGCCGGAGCTGGCGCTGCTGCTGGACGAGGACGCGAAGATCGAGCGCTTTGGCTCGGATCTGATGGAGCTGCCCGCTGAGCAGCGGGTCTTGATCGTCCGGGCGCACCTGTGCGGGGCGGGGATCAGCGGGGGGTCGTGAGGGCGTGTCCGGCGTGGAGCCGGCGGCGACAGCGGCGGCGACAGCGGCGGCGACAGCGGCGGCGACAGCGGCGGCGACAGCGGCGGCGATGTCAGATCCGGGCGAGGCTCTTCACCTGCGCGGTGGGCGCCGAGGCGCTCTGGTGGGTGCCGAGGCGCTCTGGTGGGCGCCGAGGCGCTCTGGTGGGTGCCGAGGCGCTCTGGTGGGCGCCGAGGCGCTCTGGTGGGCGCCGAGGCGCTCTGGTGGGCGTGACGGGGTGTCAGCCCGGGATCAGGCCGGGGGGCAGGGCGAGAAGTTGGTGGGGACGGGATCGGCTATCAG
>DRPG01000653.1 GCA_011376105.1 Deltaproteobacteria bacterium | reverse complement strand
GACGAGGTGCTGATCCACGGCACCGATCCGCTGCTGGCCGACAGCGACGATGACGGACTGCCCGACGGCGACGAGGTGCTGATCCACGGCACCGATCCGCTGCTGGCCGACAGCGACGATGACGGACTGCCCGACGGCGACGAGGTGCTGATCCACGGCACCGATCCGCTGCTGGCCGACAGCGACGATGACGGGCTGCCCGACGGCGACGAGGTGCTGATCCACGGCACCGATCCCCTGGATCGAGACACGGACGATGACGGGGCCCTCGACGGCGAGGAGCTCCAGCAGGGCTCGGATCCTCTGGTCCCCGAGGCCCGGGGCCGCTATGTCGGGGGCTGTGGGGGGTGCTCGGGCAGCCCAAGCACCCCGGGCGGTGGATCGCTGGGGCTGTTGGCGTTGCTAGGGCTTGGCCGACGCAGGAGCCGCTGGCGGCGCTGGGATCTGGCACTGACGGGGCTTGTAGGCCGGTTGCTAGGGCTTGGCCGACGCAGGAGCCGCTGACGGCGCTGGGATCTGGCACTGACGGGGCTTGTAGGCCGGTTGCTGGGGCTTGGCCGACGCAGGAGCCGCTGACGGACAGGGCCTGCGCTCGTATGTGTCCACGAGCTGGTGTCGCGGGTCAGGCGCGCTCCGCGGCGTTGTTGTCGCGCTGCAGGTGTGCCCAGCACACCTAGCGCCTGTGGGGATGGAGCCAGTGGTACCCCGCGGCCTCCGCGGCCTCTGGGCCCTGCCCAACCCCGTCGACGATCCCGCTCCGCCCAGACACAGGAGGCTCAGATCGGAGCGTAGACTCGGACCTGCTGACCGAAGCCTCGGACCTGCTGACCGAAGCCTCGGACCTGCTGACCGGAGTCTCGGGCGTGCTGGCCGGAGGGGCCCACCACGGGGCCCAGCTCGTGGGCTTGTGGGCGGCGTCTGTGGGCTCGGTCAGGTCGCCTGGCGCCAGGTCATCCCGGCGATCAGCCGCCAGCTTGGGGCGCCGACGCCGGTCGACAGCCCCCGGCCCAGCCCCAGGTGCAGGATCGGCCCCCCGGACCAGCGGTGGTGCAGCACGGTCAGGAGCTCCACCGGGGACTTGGAGGGATCGGGATCAGACAGCGCGGTCTCAGCGATGAGCTCGAGGGCAGGCTGCCACCTCGGGGTCAGCTCCAGGCTGGCGCTGCCTCGCAGCCAGAGCTGATCCCCGATGGGGATCTCGCCGAGCTCCGAGGGGGGGGCCAGTCGGATCCCCAGGTTGGCGGTGGTGGCCAGCGGCCCGACGAGTCCACCGACGAGTCCACCGATCTCTCCGGAGACCGCAGGCTGACCCAGGGCCCGCCGGTCCGCCCCGAGGGGCAGGCTGAGGCGTCCGATCAGCCCTACGCCGTGGGTCTCCCGCCACATCGACAGCTTGAGCTGGAGCAAGGGATCTCCGAGGATCGTGTCGGGACCCTGCCACGCCAGGCCGGTGACCAGGTAGGCCGGGGCGCTGACCCCGATCTGCAGGGGACCTGCCCCGAAGCGGGCGCCGAGGTGTAGCGCGACGGCGTCCTTGATCACCGCTTGGATCTCACCGTCCAGGGGCTGCCACCGCAGGGGAGCGTGGGCCCAGGACAGGTGGCTCGCGGCCAGGGAGCCCGGGTGGATCCGGGGGGACTCCGTCGCCAGCTGGGCCCCGCCGTCGACCACCGGCCGGAAGGGATCCACCGGGAGCTGGGGGGTGGTGGGGAGGGCTCCTGAGACCTGAGCCTGAGCGCCGAGGGCGAGCCAAGACAACCACATCACTCCTCCAGGGGCAGCCCGAAGGGGCGCGCAGGGGTCGGCAGTCCGAGGAACCCGAGGTGATCGAAGGAGGCGACCCTCCACCAGAGCCCTCCCTCATCTCGGGTGGTCAGCAGCAACAGCTTCGGGATGTGGGCCGGCTCCACCAGCGGCTCCTGGTAGAGGATCTTGGTGTGGAGCTGATCCCCCGCGATGGAGAACAGGTAGCCAAAGGCCTCGGGATCGGGCTCCCAGCGGAACACGGGCCTCCGCAGGGGGACACCCGGGCCCGGCTCGAGCAGGGGGCCCGCCCCGAGCAGATCGACGATCTCTCCAGGGGGCGCGTCGGGTCGAACCCTGACCCCCTGGCCCGCGCTCAGCACCGTCTCGGCCCCGGCCCCGAGGACCGCGAGCTCCCGGGTCAGCGCCTCGGCGCGCAGGGAGGCGCTGGGCTCGAGGTGGACGCGGAACCCGCCCTGGCCCATGGCCACGCCCGGGCCCGCCTGGACGGTGATCCGGGCCGGCCCCCCTGAGGCGCGATCAGCGACAGAGATCGAGCCCGACAGCACCCGCAGGACCGTCGAGCGCCCGAGCTCCGAGGCGACGACGGAGCGGACCTCGACACAGGTCTCCTCGAACAGCGCGACGTCGTCGCTCTCAAACCCCTGCCCGGCGCAGGACGAGGCCAGCCGCAGCGACGCGTTGCTGTCCTCGCCGGTGCACACCACGCTGCCGGTGGGCAGCGAGGAGAAGGCCCGGGCCGGTGAGGCGCTGGATGCGGTGGGGTATCGGACCGTGACCTCACCGATGACGCTCACCAAGAAGCTCTGCTGCTCGACCTGGGGCACGGTGGGGGAGGGCAGCGTCAGGAGCTGCCCGATCAGGGGCTGCTCGTCGGCTCCGAGATCGTTGAGGCCCCGGATCGCGCTGGCGAGGGCCACGTCTCCGAGGGACTCCGCGATGGACTCCACGGTGTCGCCGGCTCTCACGGCGCGTAGCTCGGCGGACCACGCCGCCGCGATCAGCGTCCACAGGATCATTGGATCTCCGGCTCCATGGGGTAGATGATAGCGGCCCGGAGGGCCTCGGGGGGGGTGTCCGCCCCCAGGATCGCCAGCTCTTCTACGAGCTCGATCGCGTCCAGTGGGATCCCGGCCTCCGCCAGGGCCCCGGCCACCGCCGCGGAGCGGGCCCGGGCCAGGGCCTCGTTGTGTTGGGGATCCCCCTCGGGGCTGTGGCCACCCCGGATCTCGAAGCGCCAGCCCCCCGCGGCCTCAGCGATCTCCTCGATCTGCTGTAGGGCTTCGCTCGTGAGCTGGCCGCTGCCCAGCCCGAACTGGACGTGGATCGGGCTCGGTGGCTCGGCCGAGAGCCACAGGACGTGTGCTTGACCGACCGCGATCGCGTGGCGCTCGATCCGTCCTCCGCCGATCACCTCGACGGTGGCCTCCCCTCTGGGCCTGGGCACGATCGCGAGCCCGTCGGCGTCGGCCTCGATCAGCTGCCCGTCGAGCAGGATCCGATCGCCGGGCCAGGCGGCGATCACCAGCTCTCCATCGAATGGATCGGGGGCGGTGGTGCCGTCGGGATCGAACGGGCGGGGACCGCGGTCGTCGAGCAGGATCTGGGGCAGCGGAGCGCCGGCCGCCTCGAGCACCTCTGCAGGCTCGCGCCAGGCGCACACGGGCCTGGGTACCCACAGCATCACGTCGGGGTCGGTGGGGAGCTGGAGCGTCGGCTTCGGCGTCGGTGTCGGCGTCGGCGTCGGCGTCGGCGTCGGCGTCGGCGTCGGCTTCGGCGTCGGTGTCGGCGTCGGGCCCCAGGCCAGGCCCAGGGACAGGGACAGCCGGCGTTGATCGCTGGCGGCTCGCAGGTGATAGGTCGCGTCGATCCGGGGACGCAGCCGATCGGAGGGGCCGAGATCCAGGGTGAGCCCTGGAGACAGGGACGCATACAGGCGATCCTCGAGCTCGAGCCCTCCGCCGAGGCGGACGGCGAGCCCACCGAGCTCGGGGGGGGACAGCCACAGGCGCACGGTGGGCTCCAGCGCCAGCGCCGGCGAGGGGCGGGCGGTGACGCCGCCGCGGAGGCGGATCGCGCCCTCCAGGGCCGAGCGTCGGAGCCCCACCCCGCCCGCTATCCCCGCGAGGTTGGGCACGGCCCGGGTCGCATCGCCGGCCGCGACCAGGGCGAGGGCCTCGAGCTGAGGTGGCTGGGCGGACGCGGTGAGGAACAGCCAGGGGGTCATCGATCTTCCTCGGCGGTTGGTGGAGGATCCAGGGGTGGGATCAGCGCTGGGGACGACAGGTCGGGGATCTCCGGCTCATCCCAATGACGCGTGTGCGGAAGCCTCCGTCGCTGACCATCCCGTCCCCTGTGCAGAGGGACTCGTCGAGGATGGCGCGGTAGGTGTAGGGGCCGTTGACCTCCTCGAAGCTCAGCTCGCGGGAGGCTCGGTTGAACCTGCCCTTGATCGCCCGCTCCTCGGACTTCTTGCCCTTGAGGGTGCTGACCGTCTTGCCGTACAGCGCGTCGTCGTCGCCCTCCAGGAACAGGGTCGGGGAGATGTCGGTCCCGGTGATCACCCACCTCCCCAGCGGAGCCTCCACCACGGGGGCCGGCGCTGGAGCCCGGGCTCCGTCACCGGCTCTCCCGTCACCGGCTCTCCCGTCTTCGTCACCGGCTCTCCCGTCACCGGCTCTCCCGTCTTCGTCACCGGCTCTCCCGTCT
>DRPG01000652.1 GCA_011376105.1 Deltaproteobacteria bacterium | reverse complement strand
GCAGCAGCGAGCCCCCCACCACCCGCAGGGCCCCCAGCAGCAGGCCCGCCACGAGCCCCGACGGCCCCAGCAGCGGGCTGAAGATCGCGAGCCCATACAGCAGGGCCTGGCCGACGCAGGCCCGCCACGCGCCCCGGGACAGCACCCACTGGATCGCCCCCCGAAACAGCAGCTCCTCACAGAGCGCCGTGACGGCCAGCCCCACGATCACCGAGCCCCACGGCAGGGCCGCGAGCTGGGGCCCGAGCAGCTCCCCGGAGAGGCCCGCTCCGCTCCAGCGCAGCCCCACCCAGGGCGCCAGCAGCCAGGCGCCACCCACCCCGAGCCCCACCAGCCCCGCAGCCAGCAGCCGGGGGGGAGGGGGAGCCTCCAGGGGCAGGATCATCGCCCGGGGCAGCCCCACGATCCTCGGCGCCAGGGACACCGGCAGCGCCCAAAGCAGCAGCGGCAGCAGGAGCATCGGGATCCACCACCCCACCGGGTGGCGCACCTCGAGCCACGGGAGGGGGGTGCCGCTGAGGGCGAGCAGCACCCCCGCGGCCAGCTCAGGCCACCACCGACCCCGGGATCGGCGGGCGGACGTCGCCCCGAGGGAGGAGGGCACCAGCTCCGAGCCACGCAGCGAGCGGCTCGCCCGCTCCAGCCCGAGCAGGGACCAGCCGATCGCGGCGGCATCAGCGAGCCAGGCGGCCCCCCCCACCAGGCCCCCGCCGACGGCTGCGATCGAGCCCCCTAGCGGGATCGACGCCGCCAGCCAGGGGTGGGTGGGCGCCAGCACCCCCGCGAGCCACACCCCCACGAGCTCCAGCGGTGCGATCCCCAGCAGGGGACGCAGGGTCGAGGCCGACGCGGGCAGGGTGGCGAACACCCGCACCGACAGCGCGACGTGCACCGCGAGCCCCGCGGGGGCATGGATCCAGGCGCCCCAGCGCCCTCCGATCAGCGCCGTGAGCCCGAAGCCGACGAGCCCCGCCACCATCCCCAGGGCCCACACCGCGATCACCACATCGAGCGCCTGGATCCGGGTGGTGAGCCAGGCCTCGAGCACCCCCTGCCGCCTCCGTCCGCCGAGGGACTCCCCCACCCACAGCCACCCCAGGAACGCGCCGGCGGCCAGGGCCCGGGGCCAGCTGAGCCAACCGGTGGGCGGTGCAGACACCACCTCCTCCACCTCCTCCACCTCCTCCACCACCTCTACCCGGCTCCCCTGGAGCCCCAGCCGCTCCAGGCGGATCCTGCGCTCCTTGAGGATCTGCTGCTCGAGGCAGTCGAGCACCGACTGGGGGGGCTGCCCCCCGCCCGGGCCCTCGGGGTAGACCCGGGAGCCCTCGAACCGCAGGCTCGCCAACGCCTCGGGCGCCTCCTGGACCCGGCGTCCGGGCCAGGACAGCCACGGTGGGGGAGTCCCCAGCAGCTGGACCGGAGGCAGGACGGCGCAGGGATCCGGTCGGGGCGGTCTCGCTGGGCGTTGCCGCTCCCACCGGCCCATCGCAGCGGGCAGCAGCACGAGGCACAACATCAGCAGCCCCTGCACCGGTCGACGCAGCGTGGCCCGAAGCTCCGCCCGGAAGATGGCGCGGGCGGCCCTCACCGGGAGGCCCCGTCCCCCAGGGACCACGGCCCCCCGATCCAAAGCCCGAGCCACACGATCCCTCCGATGGCGAGCCCCAGGTTACCGGCCACGGTGAGCAGCTGCAGCCCCGGCTGCGCGGGCGTCCCCATCCCTACGATCGGCCATCCCGGTGCGTCGAGCACGATGCTGCCCAGGGACAGCCCCAGGGAGCACCACAGCACCCCGATCGACCAGGGCACCGCAGCCACCGCGCTCCGGGCCACGACCCCGGGCACCAGCGCCAGCACGGACAGAGCGATCACCCCCGTCGCCAGCTGCGCCACATACACCGGCTGGAAGCCCATCCGCAGGAGGAGCCCCCGGAAGAGCCCGATCTCGAGGAGCAGCATCGACGGCGCCCACAGCAGCAAGGCGCTGAACCCCAGGGCCCGCCCGGCGAGATCCGCCACCGCTGCGCTCTGGGTGACGAAGATGGCCTCAAGCACGCCCTGTTCCCGATCCTGCGTCAGATCCCGGGGCAGCAGCAGGGACGAGGCGAGGGCGGACATCATCAGCAGCGATCCCAGCAGGATCCGCATCCGCGGCCGACCCCGGGCATCGGAGCGCGTCACCTCGAGCACGTGGAGATCGTGCCCCACCTCACCGCCGACGGCCTCGATCTCCTCGGCCAGCGCCCGCTCCCGGGCGTCCTGCAGCGCACCACGCAGGCGCGACGACGCCACGGCGGAGCCATCGAGGCGCACCGTCACCCGCCAGGGCTCCCCGGGCGCCTCCGGCGCCTCCCAGGAGCGCACGAGGCCCTGGACGCGCCCAGCCTCCAGCTCATCGTCGGGATCGTCCCGGTACACCCGCTCGATCCCGGCCGCATCCAGGGCCTCGGCCAGCCGCAGCGCTCCGGGCTCGCCCGGCGGCAGGGCCACCACCAGCGGGCTCTGGTGCGCGAGCTTTTGCTGGGGGGGCTCCAGCTGGGGGAGCAGCACCGCGCCGGGGACGAACAGCAGCAGCGGGAGGAAGAACACCAGGATCTCCCCCCCCCGCAGCGCCCTGAGCGCCGTGTTCCAGGCCGCCCGGGCCCCCGCCCGGACGAACCGACGTGCACGCCTCACAGGCCCACCACCGCGAGGAAGGCCTCGGAGAGCTGAGGCGCTCCGGTCTGTGCCAGGAGCTCGGCGATCGTGCCCTCGGCCTCCAGCCGTCCCCGGGCCACGATCGCGATCCGATCACAGATCTGCTCGGCCTCTTGGAGCACGTGGGTGCTGAAGATCACCGTCGCTCCAGCATCCCGGGCAGAGAGGATCGCGTCGAGGAGCTGGCGCGCCGACACCAGATCCAGCCCCGAGGTGGGCTCATCGAGGATCACCACCGGGGGACGGTGCACGGTGGCGCAGGCGATCCGGACCCGCTGGCGCATCCCGGTGGAGAGATCCCCCACGAAGCGATCGGCGAACCCGGTGATCCCGAACTGTGCGATCGCCCGCGCGATCGCGGCCCGGGGCCTGGGGACCTGCTGTAGGTCGGCAAAGGTCGCGATCGCCTCTGTGCAGGTGAGCAGCGGGGGCAGGCCGCTGCTGGCTGAGAGGTACCCGACACAGCCCCGCACCCCCGCTGGATCCTGCACCAGATCGTGGCCCTCGATCCGGGCGGTGCCCCGGGTCGGAGGGATCAGCGTCGTGAGCATCCGCATCAGGGTGGTCTTGCCCGCGCCGTTGGGCCCCAGCAGGCCGAACACGCTTCCCCGGGGCACCACCAACGACAGATCGTCGACCGCGACCAGGGTCGCCCCCGAGGGCAGGGGCCACTCCCGGCGGATCCCATCGATCTCGATGGGCGCAGGCACGGCTAGAGGTCCCCGGGGAGCGACTCCTCCTCACGGCGGAGCTGCTCCTCGTCGATCAGGCCATCCTCGTGGGCGGCCTCGGGCTGAGAGAGCTTGTCCTCGAGGATCTCATCGTGGGCGTGCCGGCGCTGTCTCCTCTGGATCGACAGGGTGACCCACCCGCCGAGGGGGGGGGTGAGGCCGAGGGGGGGGGTGAGCTCCGCCGCGGCCATGACCACGTCCTGCGCGACGATCGGGGCCCTGAGGACCGAGTGGAGATCGAGGACCGAGCGGGTGTCGATGCGGTGCCCATGGATCCGCCCGATCGCCTGCACCATGCCGATCTGGATCGGAGCGGGCAGCGCGGTGTCGACGAGCGGCGACGGTTGGATCGTGATCGCCGCCGCGGAGCAGGCATGGCTCACCCCCTGCACCGCCTCGTGGTGGTCTGCCTCGGATCCTCCACCGCAGTCGCGATGCATCACCCGATCGATCACCTCAGCGTGGCCGGTCATGGATCAGGGGGTGGTGCACGGGTTCGAGGTGCACTGTACGACCCCCTGCGCGTCGCAGCCACAGCTGTTGCAGCCATCCGACGCGCCCCAGTGATCATCGGGGCAGTACTCGAGGGGGGGACCGTCTACGTCTTCGTACACACAGACGGGCTGCTCTTCGCCATCGTTATCGACACACAGAGGCTCAGCTCCGCACGCTGTGGTGCTCGCGAGCAGCAGGCACAAACCGAGACGCATCGAACCTCCGCACCGGGCTCACGGTTCTACACGCCCCGGCTCCGGTTGTCGAGGGAGGGACCAGCGCCCGCTCACACCGCGCCCCTGCCAAGGCGGCAGGGCTCAGTCGGCCTGGGCTCGGGGATCTCCAGGAACTTTTTGCTTGAGATCAGCCCCCGATCGTCGACCCGATCGCCCTCAGGAAAGTGTCTGATCCGCCGATGGTTCGACAGCGGGTGGCTGCAAACGTGGCTACGCTCAATAGTAGAGAGGGTAGGCGTGCTCGGGCTATTTATCGCAAGCTTCGGGCTGTCGACAGCTGTCGCCGGGACCACGCTCCTGACGCCGGCTGCTCAGTCGCAGGGATGTGCCGCAGCGGCGGCGAGATCGTTGAGGTTCTGGACGATCTTCCTCGGACTCTTTGGCCTGACGGGGGCACCGCTGACCCTGCTCGAGATCGCCGCACCGTTGCCCCTGGGGATCGCCCTGGGCACCGCCGGCTTGCTCTCGAGGTTGCTCAGCCCACTGTTCAGGGAGACCTCGGCCGAGACCAGCCTCAGGCGCTTCGTGGGCTCTGAGGCCCGGGTGTTGCTGCCCGTCGGGGCTCGTGCGGGCAAGGTCGTGATCCAGACCCTTGCAGACCGCATCGAGCTGCCGGCCCGCAGCGACGACGGGCGGCGCATCGGGCAGGGCGCCCGGGTGCTGGTGGCGTTCATCGAGGACGGTGTCGCAGCGGTGGTCAACCTCGAGGCCAGGCCCCGGGCGACCCAAGGCCCTCCTCGCCCCCTGCCCTGATCCATCAGGCGGGTCGGGGGGGAGGCGCCGTGTTCGTCTGCCCCTGGGTGCGGCCCAGGTGCACCATCGCCGCGAACACCACGCACAGCGCGAGGAACTTCAGCTCCTGCAGCCCGAGGAAGCCCAGGGCGTTGGCCGGGGTGACCACCTTCAGGGCCAGCTGCCGGAGGTAGGGGAGCGGGAACAGCAGCACCGCGATCGCCGTCGCCAGCGGCACGAGCCACCGCAGCGCGAGCCAGCGCCGCTCGATCGCCAGCACGCCCAGCACCATCGCGGGCAGGGCAAAGACCAGGTGATGCTCATAGGTGTACACCGGCACGAACAACATCGCGACCAGGATCGCAGAGGCCTGGGCGGCGTGGTGTAGGGGATCGCGGGTGGGAGCCCAGAACGCCCGGGCGAGTCCTCCGATCAGCGCCAGATCGAACACCAGGCCAAGCGCTCTGGAGGTGGCGGACAGCTGGTTGACGCCGCTAGGGAACAGCTGGTGCAGCAGGTTGGGCACCGAGTGGTTGCCGAACATCTCGATCTTGATCTTCAGGCCGTTGTAGTCCCCCGAGCCAAACCGGGGGAGGATCTCGGTGTAGAACCGCAGCTGCTCGGAGAGCCCCAGCAGGGGCAGGGTCGCGATCGACAGCAGCAGGGCGGCGATGAGGGAGGCCAGCACCGCGGCCCAGCGCCGCCGCAGCAGCCACCAGGCGACCACCAGGGCGGGGCTCATCTTCAGCATGCACGCCAGCCCGACCAGTGCGCCTGCGGCCCAGGGACGCCGCTCCTCCACCGCCAGCCCCGCCAGCACCAGGGCCAGGACCGGGACGTTTGCCTGGCCCAGCTCTGCACCGTAGGCCACGGCATACATCAGGGCCACCAACACCGCGAGGATCGGGGCGACCTCAGCGCCCAGGGGACGCCACCAGCGGACCAGGACCAGGCACGCCACCAGCAGGCACAGCTCGTTGAGGAGGAACCAGATCCTGAAGCCGGGCTCCAGCTCCACCGGCAGCGACCAGGCCATCCCCAGGAGGAACGGGGGGG
>DRPG01000651.1 GCA_011376105.1 Deltaproteobacteria bacterium | reverse complement strand
GGGTGGCGCCGGTGAAGTACAGCACCCCCACCGTGATCAACAGGGAGAAGGGGATGCTGGCGGCGATCAGCAGCGTCATCCGCCACTCCCGCAGGAACAGCCACAGCACCACGATCGCGAACAACCCACCGAACAAGGCGGTGTTCGACAGCGTGTCGACGCTGTCTTTGATCAGCTCCCCCTGGCTGAAGAACACAAAGAAGCTCGCGCCCTCGGTGCGTGGATCCGCCTCCAGCTCCCGGAACGCAGCCTCCACCGCCTCGCACACCTCCACCGTGTTGGCGCTGGACTCCTTGCGGACCGCGATAGCGGCAGCCTCCTGCCCGTTGATCCGGTTGATCGAGAGCGACAGCGCTGAGCGGAGGCTCACGTCCGCGATGTCCGACAGCACGATGTCGCCCCGGACGGGGAAGCGCCGCAGATCCTCGACCCCTCCGATCGGAGACAGGGAGCGGGCGTGGCGCACTAGGCCACGATCCAGCAGCTTGCCCGACGACAGCTGGAAGTTGTCCCGCCGCAGCCTCCGCTGCAGATCCCCCAGATCCACGCCGTGGGCGTAGGTCCGCTCCTTGTCGTAGTCGATCCACACGCCGCGCCGGGGCACACCCCACACGTCGAGGGCGGCCACCCCAGGGATCCTCTCCAGCACGGGCTGGACCACCCGGGTCATCACATGGTGGGGATCCTCGACCTCCTCCGGCAGGGAGACCCCGGCCCAGATCACCGGCTCGTCGTTGGGGTTGTAGCGGTACACCCCATATCGCTCGACGTCGTCGGGGAGATCGGGCATCGCGCGCTCGAGGCGATCGACCACCGCGTTGTAGGCCTCGTTGAGATCCACGCCCTGGTGGAACTCGATGTTGAACCCTGCGGAGCCGGACGAGGCCCGGCTGTGGAGGTTGCGGATCCCCGGCACGGTGCCGAGCTGAGCCTCCACCGGCCGCACGATCCGATCGTCGACCTCGACGGGGCTGGCCTCGGGGTAGGGCACCCAGACCCATAGCCAGCCGGGCTCGAAGCCCGACGGCATCATCTGCACCGGCATCCCCACGTACGCGACCGTTCCGATCACCAGGCAGGCGACGAACACCATCAGGACCGAGACGGGTCGGTCCCAGGCGAGCTCGGGGAGTCGTTCGCGGAGGTTCATGGGTGGTGGATCCGGTGGATGACGGACCTATTGCGCAGGCCAGCCCTCCGCCCCGTCCCTAGATGTCACGTCCGGGACCGGCGACAAGCGGGCGAGGGGAGCGATCAGGGACGCAGGGACTCCAGCGCTGCCCCGATCGCCGCTGGATCGTTGGTGACGATCCCGTCGGCGCCTGCACGCACCAAGGCGATCGCCTCGTCGGGATCGTCGATGGTCCAGAAGTCGACCCGCAGCCCCAGGGCGTGGCACCGGCTGAGGAAGCGGGGGGTGTCGAGGCGGATGCCGTAGCGCTGAGTGGGGATCTGTACCGCGTCCCCCCGCACCAGGGGCTGGGCCAGGGGCAGCGGCAGCAGCCGCACGGCGGCCACCCCGCGGGGTGTCAGCGCCAGCTGCCCCCGCCAGCCCGCCCCCCGCAGCGCCCGGGCAACCCGGGCGTGGAAGCTGCCGAGCCCCACCGTCTCGGCCCGCCCCGAGGCCTGGACCACCTCCAGGGTCCTCCTCGCCGCCTCCGGATCGTCGTCCTTGACGTCGATGTTGACGAACAGCGAGCCAAAGACCTCGAGCAGCTCGGACAGCAGCATCGGGTGCTGCCCCTCCCCCGCGTCCCAGGTGGCGATCTCGGCCCAGGGACGATCCCGGAGCCGGTGGGGCTGCTGGCAGGTCCGGGCCCCGTCGGCGTCGTGGAACACCACCACCCGGCCATCGGCGGAGAGCCGGACGTCGGTCTCTAGCGCGTCGGCGCCTGCCTGGACCGCCGCCTCGAGGGCGCGCAGGGTGTTCTCAGGGTGGTGGGCGGCGGCGCCACGGTGCCCATACAGGCGGAAGGGGTGATCCATGGACGCCCGGGTAACGTCTCGGTGAGCACCGCGAGGGCCTTGCACAGACGCAGGGGCCGGGGCACCCTCCCCCGGTGATCTTCGAGCCTCCCCTGATCCCCGGGCGCCTGATCCGGCGCTACAAGCGCTTCCTCGTCGACGTCGATCTCGACGATGGGCGGCGGATTACGGCCCACTGCCCCAACACCGGGGCGATGCGGGGGATCCAGATCGTGGGGGGGCGGGTCTGGCTGCAGCCCTCGACCAACCCCAAGCGCAAGCTGCCGTGGACCTGGAAGCTGGTGCGGGTAGGGCACGCCTGGGTCCATGTCGACGCGGTGCAGGGCTCGCGCCTGGCGGTGGAGGCGATCACGGCGGGCCTGATCCCCGAGCTGTCCGGGGCGCTGCAGACCGAGGTCCCCCTGGGGGGATCCAGGATCGATCTGCGGGTGGGAGAGAGCTATGTGGAGGTCAAGAGCACGACCCTGGTCGAGGGACGGACCGCGCGGTTTCCCGACGCCGTCACCGAGCGGGGGCGACGCCACGTCGAGGCGCTGACCGCCAGCGTCCAGGGGGGGGGCCGGGCCGCGATCCTGTTCGGGATCCAGCGCCCGGACGTCGACGGCTTCAGCCCCGCGGACGCAGTGGATCCCGAGTTCAGCGAGGCGCTTCGGCGTGCCTCGGGCGCCGGGGTCGCCGTGTTCGCGCTGGCGGCCCGGGTGTCCCCGCGGCGGGTCGCGCTGGTGCGGCGGATCCCGGTGTGGCTCTGAGGCCAGTGACCACCGCTCCGCCCCACAGTCGCCGCCGTCGGGGCCCCCCACCGCCCCACAGTCGCCGCCGTCGGGGCCCCCCACCGCCCCACAGTCGCCGCCGTCGGGGCCCCCCACCGCCCCACAGTCGCCGCCGTCGGGGCCCCCCACCGCCGCTGTGGGCCCGGGCCGCTGCTGGAGCTCGCGGTGTGGCTGTGAGCCCGCCGCGCCGCTGAGCCCACCAGATCCGCCGCTGAGCCCACACAGTCCGCCCGAGCCATGCGGGATCTTGCTCCAGCGCCGCGCTACGCTCATGGCACGATCGGAGGGGCTCGATGGAGCGCACCGAGATCCAGATCAGCGTGCACCTCGACTCCTTCGAGGCCCGCATCTGGGGCATGGCTCCGGCCCTGGTGGAGCCCCTGCTCCGGGCCCTGCTCTCCCTGGTCCACGTCGGTGTGATCGTGTCCCTGTCCCTGGCGCTGGGGATCCCCCTGGTGCCCGTCGCGCTGTTCCTCGCGGTGGTCGGTGTCGGCATCGTCGCCGGGGTCGCCGTGGAGATGGCCTGGGGGACGCCCTGCTGGACGCTGCTGTCCGTCACCCAGCACCGGATCGGGATCGAGGGGGAGCGCACCCCACGGCGGACGCTGCTGCTCGAGTCGGTGCACGACGTCATGGTCAGCACCAACCGGCTGATCCTGTGCACCGATGGGGGGCTCCTGACGATCCCGACCGAGGGCCATCACCTCGAGGCGGTGCGGGGCGTGGCCAGGGAGCTGCGCCACCTGATCGCGCTGGCGCGGTCCGCCGATCCTCGGCAGGACGTCGCCCGGGCGGAGCTCCTCGAGCGCCTGCGGCGGCTCTCGGGGGCGGCCGGTCGCGCTGAGCGGGGGAGGGGGCTGAGCGAGGATCGTGCAGGGAACGGGTGAGCACGGGTGTAGCTCCAGTGGAGGTGGTCGATGGATCTCGAGGCTCTGGTGCACAGGCCCTACAAGTCTTGGGTGTCCTTGGGCCAGGGCTGGGGCGCCTCGAGCTGGAGCTTTTCTGGGTGCGCCCGGCGTCGCCCGGGGGCACCGTCCGGGTAGGGCGCGGGGCTCTCCGGGCGTGGGCCTTGGCTTAGGGCACGGCGATCGCTACACCCTCCCGGCGAGGATCCACCCCCGACACCCAGGCCCCGTCGATCCGCTGGATCCCGTGGAGGCCTGAGTTCAGAGAGCCCCGGACGACGTCGTGGCCCAGGGCGATCAGGGCCTCCACCGTCGCGGCGGACCACCCGGGCGTGCCGCAGTCATCCTCCAGCTCTAGCCCCTGGCTGGTCTGGGCCAGGTTGGGGTGCGCGATCGCCTCCTGGACGCTCGAGCCATGGTCGAGCACGTCGAGCAGCACCCGGGCGGTGTACTGGATGATCCGGCTGCCCCCGGGGGAGCCCACCAGCAGCTCCAGCTCCCCGTCGGGATCGAGGACGAGGGTGGGGGACATCGAGGAGCGAGGCCGCTTACACGGCTGCACCGCGTTGGCGACCGCGACGCCGCCGCGCTCGGGGGTGCGGGCGAAGTCGGTGAGCTGGTTGTTCAACAAGAACCCGTCGACCCAGATCCCCGAGCCCCAGGCGTTCTCGATGCTCGACGTCATGCTCACCGCGTTGCCTGCTGCATCCACCACCACCAGGTGGGTGGTGTCGGCCCCCTCGGGGCAGGCCGGCGCGTCGACGGCGCTCGTCTGCAGCAGGCCCGGCTCGACGACCCTGAGCCGCTGAGCTGGATCGAGCCGCGCTGAGCGCTCAGCGAGGTAGGGATCCGACAGCAGCGCAGCGACGGGGACGTCCACAAATGCTGGATCCGCCAGGTAGCGATCGCGATCGGCCCACGCCAGGCGGACGGCCTCGGCGAACAGGTGGGCCCCCTCCGCCGAGCCAGGCTCCAGCGCGGCCCGATCGAAGCGCTCCAGCAGGCCGAGGATCGACAGCACCGTGGTGCCCCCGGAGGTGGGGGGCGGGTGGCCACAGACGCGGTGTCCCCGATAGTCGAGGCACAGCGCCTCGCGCCGTACGGGGGTGTAGCGCCGCAGATCATCGAGGCTCAGCCGGCCGGGGTTGCGGGTCGCGCCCTGGACCGCAGCGACGATGTGCTCAGCGATGGGGCCGGTGTAGAACGCATCCGCCCCCTGCCGCGCGATGGCGGCCAGGGTCGCCGCCAGGGCCGGGTTGTCGCGGATGTCTCCGGCGGCCAGGGCCTGCCCGCCGGGGTAGAAGTAGGCGAGGGATCCCGGGTGCCTCCGCAGGGGATCCATCGCGTTCTCCCACTGCCGGATCGAGCGCGCCATCCGCGGGGTGACCTCGAAGCCCTCCGTGGCCAGCGCGATCGTCGGCGCCATCAGCTCGGACCAGGGCAGCGCGCCGGCCTCGGCGTGCACCGCCTCGAGCACCCGCAGCAAGCCCGGGGTGCCCACCGACAGCCCGCCGGGCACCACCTCGGGCCAGGGGCGCTCGACGCCGTCAGCCATGAACTGATCGGGGGAGGCGGCCGCCGGTGCGGTCTCCCGGCCATCCCAGGCAGAGATCTGCCGGGTCTCAGCGTCATAGGACAGCAGGAAGGCCCCCCCGCCGATCCCCGAAGACTGTGGCTCCACCAGGGTCAGGGCCACCGCCATCGCCGCCGCCGCGTCCACCGCGCTGCCTCCGGCTCGGAGGATCTCAGCCCCGATCCGGCTGGCCTCGGGGTGGGCTGAGACCACCATCGCGCCGGCGCTCTGCTCAGCGACGATGTCGGTACGGCAGCCCGTGGCAGCCTCGGGCTGAGCGTCGAGTTGGCCCTGGGGATGGGCCCGGGGCTGCCCTGTGGGTGGGGGAGCGGCGGGGTGGGTGGGGGGGCGACAGGCCAGCGTGGTCAAGAGCAGCAGGACAGACATGCACTGCTCCTATCCCACGAAACCCGAGAGCGACTCGCCCCGGGCCTCCAGATCCGAGGGGGCCGGCGGAGGCCCCATGCGCACCTTGCCCCTGCTCGCCCCCGTCCTGGCTGCGTGTGCGCCGGAGTCCCGCTGGGCCCAGACCCAGGCGATCTGTGGCTTCGAGGCCAGCGCCCTGGACGTGGCCGCCTTCGCGTCTCCGCCCCGCTATCCGTCCCGGGCGTGTGTCGACGCCGTCCTCGATGACTTCGGGCTGGATCGCGGGCTGCTGCTCGACGCCGACGGCCTGACCGATCCCTACACCCTGGTGGAGGGATCATCGGACGGCCAGGGCCTGATCGACGGCCTGCTGTGGTCCGCCCATGCCTTGATCGCCTCGGATCTGGGGACCCTGGACGCCGCCACCGGGATCTGGCTCACCGACGCGTTCCGCACCACCCTCGACGACATCCACCGGACCACCGGCCAGGACGCCCTCGGGCCCCTGCTGTACGACTACGTCACCGGACGGATCCACCACACCACGGTGGAGCCCCTGGACGCCGCCGCCGGCATGCGGGGCCGAACCCTGGTGCTCGTCGATCTGCCCGTGGGGATCGCGGGCTCAGCGGTCCTGGTGCACGAAGCCAGGCACAGCGAGGGGCTCCAGCACGTGGCCTGCGGCGGGAGGATGATCTGCGATCCAGACGCGACCGGAGCGCTGGGCTTCGAGCTCGCGGTCCACGAGCTCGCACGGGACGCAGCCGACGATCGGGTGATCGCGGAGATCGCGGAGACCTGGCTTGAGACGCTGGAGGTCCGCGTCTTGTCCCCGCCCGTCGGTGCCGTCCGCCGGAGATCCCGCTGAGGGTGAGCCGGACAGCGACAGCCCCTCCCCTCGACCGAGCCTGTCCGCCCTGGGAGCCCCGCTGGCCGATGAGGTCCGCTTTGATCCTGAGCGCTGTCGGGCCCGAAAGATCTAGCGGGACTTCGACTTCCCCGGGGTGCGCCTGAGCCTGGTCGGTGAGGACTGTGGGCAGCCTGTGGGCAGCCTGTGGGCAGCCCGCCCACACCACCGTCGACTGGGGTTCGGCGATCCGCTGGTCCCCGGTGCACGGTGGCTCGACTGTCCTGGAGCTCGGGCGGATCCGAGCGGATCCGGGCGATGCCCCCGCCACCCTGATCGGCTGGAAGCTCCATGGGCTGGCCGAGTGGGGACGCACCCGCTGGCGTCCCAAGGATCTGCTGGATCTCTGGCGATTGCTCCGCTCGCCACACCTCGGGGCCGATCCGGGGCCCCCGATCCTCGCCGAGGCGCTGCGGATCGCGTTCTCCAGCCGGGGCTACGATCCAGTGGACGCGAGCAAAACCCTCGGGGCCTCATCCTGGGGCAGGGCCCCGGCCCGGGCCCGGTGGAGGCAGCTGCAGCGGCGCATGGGGCCCGATGTCGCTGTCCCTGATCTCGCGGAGGTTCGTGTGCTGGTCAGCGCACGCCTCGCGCCGGCCCCGGCGTTGATCGCTGGTTGATCGCGGCAGCGCTCCCTCACCCCTCCAACCCGAGCCACAGGCCTCCAGGTGTCCTTCGAAGCCGAGCTGTTCTCTGTCATCCCCGATCACCCGGGCGACGACGCGCCACGGCTCGTGTACGCTGAGCTACCTCGACGAGCAGGGACAGCCCGAGCGCACGGCGCTGATCCGCGCCCAGTGCGAGCTGGCCCGGATCTCCAGGTGGGCTCCCCGGACCAGCGCGCTGCGGCACCAGATCCGGATCCTCCTCGCCCGCAACGGGGCCGCCTGGCTCAGGGACCTGGGCACGATCGAGGGGGTGGCCTGGGGCGGCCTTGAGCGAGGCCTCGTCAGCCAGATCCGGGCCCCCGATCTCGACACCCCTCCAGCCGATGTCCTGGTGGCTGACGGTGGGGCCCGACGAGACCTCCGAGGACGTCTCGCTCTTGGGCACCTACTGCTGAGGAGGAGGTGCACCCGGAGCGTTCACCTCGTCGGATCCCCGGGGAGCCGCGCCGGGGTCCTCTGCGCGGCCGCGACAGCTCCAGAGCTCGCCCAGCCGAGGGCGGCCATCCGATCCAGCACCTGATCACGTCTCCGCTTCGCTCCCTGTGGATCCAACAGGGGGCTGTGAGCGACGGGGTGGGCGGGGATCGTCGCCAGCAGCGCAGCCTCGGCCAGGGTCAGCGCGCCGGGGGGCTTGCCGAGGTAGCGCTCGGCTGCCTCCTCTAGGCCCCGGGCCCCCGCGCCGAGGTAGACCCCGTCGAGGTAGCGCTCCAGGATCTCGTCCTTGGTCAGGCGGTGCTCCAGCTCGAGCGCCAGCACCAGCTCCGAGAGCTTGCGCGACAGGGTAGGATCGGGGTGTTGCTCGATCAGCATGCGCTTGGCGAGCTGCTGGGTGAGGGTGCTGCCCCCCTGGAGGGCTCCACCCCCGAGCAGGTTGCTCAGGGTGGCGCGGGCGACGGCGGAGACGTCCACTCCACCGTGCTCGAAGAAGCGAGCGTCCTCCGCGGCGAGGAAGGCGTGGACCACATGATCGGGCAGCGCGTCGGGGGTGCCGGGCAGCGCGTCGGGGGTGCCGGGCAGCGCGCGGGCGTCGCTGGAGCTCCGGGGGGGGCGCGACGCGTCGTCGCGGGGGAGGGGGGCAGCGGGATCGGTCACGTCGTAGGCTGCGAGCTGTGTGCCGTGGGCCCGTGGGGGCTCGATCGGCGGGAGCTGGCTGCGCAGGACCGCGATCGTGGCCCAGCCCCCCAGCACCAGGACCGAAGCAGCCAGGGTGGCTGCCCGCAAGGCCACAGAGGGCCGGAGCGGCTGCCAGGACGACAGTCCGGAGCGGGCTGCCTGGGCCGGGCGGAGGGGCAGCGCAGCTGTGAGGGCCGAGACGGCGGCGACAAAGGCCGCCTTCCTGGGGGCGGAGTGCCGCAGCTGCACCCCCAGCCGCTCCTCCACGCCGTCGCGTAGGTGCTCCCGGGCCCGGGACAGCCGCTTGCGCACCGTGGGCTCGGTCAGCTCAAGGTGCTCGGCGACCTGGCGCACCGAGCACCCCTCGCGGTAGTACAGGATCAACACCTCGCGGTAGGGCTCGTCCAGCACCTCCAGGGCCTCCCACATCACCGCCTCCCGGCGCTCGCTGTCGAGGCGCTCGTCGGTGTCCAGGCGGGGATCCGCGAGCCCCGTCAGCACGTCCCCCGGCACCTCCCGGCGCTGGAGCCTCCTGCGCAGCGTCTCGTGGGCTCGGTTGCGGGCGATCTGGCGGAGCCAGGAGGGAAAGCGTCGAGGCGATCGGAGCCGGGGCAGCCCCTCCCAGGCACAGACGAACACCTCCTGTCCGACCTCCTCCCCTGCGTCCACGCTGCCGAGGATGGCCGTGGTGATCGCGCATACGACGCTCGTGTGGTGGTCCACCAGCCGCGCGAAGGCCTCAGCATCGCCCCGGCGGGCCGCGAGGACGTCGGTCTGGATCGAGGGCATCAACACCTCCTCGTCTCTGGGTCGGGCCCCGGCGGGAAAGGTGACCACGCCCGGAGCGGAGGCCACCACACGATCTCTCGGGAAGGCGCTGCCTCCGCCCGGGATAGCGCCGTCCCGGAGCGAGCGAGCGAGCGGACGGGGCCGGGCCCTGGAGCCAGGAGATCGTTGCGGTCCTTCCTGGGTGGAGCGGTGGCTTGTGTCGCCTGTGGGGTGTGGCTCACGGGGCCATCCCCCCACAGCGCTGCTCCCGTGCCGGGAGCGCGATCATGACGCACCCGTCGCATCCCTGTGTCATCATCCCCCATGGATGCCAGCTGGAGGACACTGTGAAGACCGCTGAGCCGAACACAGATCTCGTCTCGTCCCCTGTGGAGATCGCCGAGAACACCTGGTGGGTCGGGAAGCGGGAACCCAGCAGCATCTTCTACGCGAACCCGTACCTGCGGGTGTTCCCCAAGCGTAGCGCAAATCAGAAGCGGACCTTCAACCTCCTGATCGATCCAGGTAGCGCGAAGGAGCTCGCGGTGGTTCGGGCCAAGGTCGAGCGCGTGATCGGGAACATCGACCAGACAACCGCGGTCTTCGTCAACCACCAAGATCCAGACGTCGGCTCAGCGGCGGGGCTGCTGATCGGGCGCTATGCGCCACAGTGCCACGTCCTGTGCTCGGAAGACACGTGGCGGCTGATCTCCTACTACAACATCCCCAGGGATCGCTACGTCTCGATCGAGCGCTATCCATCAGGGTTTCGTCTGCCGAACGACGAGCGCATCATCCCCGTCCCGTCACCCTTCTGCCACTTCGTCGGTGCTGTGATGCTCTATGACCCCCAGAGCCGGGTGTTGTTCTCCGGCGATCTCTTCGGCGGCCTCACCGATAAAGATGCACAGGGGTTGTACGCCGATGAGGGGGACTGGAAGGGGATCCGGGCCTTCCACCAGATCTACATGCCCACGAACAAGGCCCTCCGGTACGCGATCACACAGATCCAGGCCCTCGAGCCCACCCCACAGATCATCGCTCCCCAGCACGGACGCGTGATCCGCGGGCAATACGTCGACTACTACCTCGAGCGCCTCATGCGGCTGGGGGTCGGGCTCGATCTCCTCGAGGATCGGACCACCTCGCAGGAGGTCCTCCAGGCCTGGTCTACGGTGCTCGAGCGGATCGTCTGCCTGGCCCGGGAGCTGATCAGCCCGGAGGTGGTGGCCCTCTTGGAAGATGATCCTGATCTGATCGAGTTCATCTCCATCGAGGGAGGCCAGGTGCGGATCCTGAGGCGGGGCAAGACGGCCGTCGAGCGTGTGGTGCGCTTGCTGACTGCGGGGCTCTCCTCTGAGCTCGCCGATCCAATCCGCTACGAGGCGGTGATCGCGGCCGGGGATCTGCAGCTGGCGACCCCGAGCATCGAGCTGGAGGAGGGCGGCTTCGAGGGTGGTGCCGTCGAGGGTGGGCTCGAGTGGCCCGATGAGCCTGCGCTAAGAGCACGTCGGAGCCTCTCCGGCGCTGACCTGGAGGGGTGAGCCGCTGACGAGAGCAAGCTCGCTGAGGGCGGCGAAGCCGCGGGGGATGGGCTGGTGCCGGGGACGGAGCCTGCCGGGGACGGAGCCTGCCGGGGACGGAGCCTGCCGGGGACGGAGCCTGCCGGGGCGATCAGCCCCGGCCACGGGCGATCAAGCTCGCCAGCGCGGCCTCAGCCGCTGGATCGCGATCGAGGCGATCGCGCTCGCACAGCGCCCAGCAGGTCTGCTGCAGCGAGCGGGCCTCGGACGTGGTGAGGCGCAGCCCGTCGATCCCGCCCTCCCGTCCCCCGCGGGCCCGCCAGCTCACCCGCTCCTCGCGCCAGGTCAGATCCGTGAGCTCCTCCCACAGCAGGCGCTCGCCCGCCAGGTGCAGCGCGTGGGGATCGAGCCCGATCTCCAGCCGGCGCCGGGAGAGCCAGCTGTAGACAGAGAACAGCAACCCTCCGAGGCTGATGAACACTACGCCGTTGTAGGTCGCCCAGGCCTGGGCCGTCGCGTTGATCTGCCACAGGTGGCGTCGGCGGGCCTCCCAGCGATCCTCCCAGCGCGCCCGGACCACCTCGTGGCGCAGGTTGGCGAGTCGCTGGAGATCGTCGTCGAGCAGCTGCTGGTAGCGGATCACGTCCTCAGCGGCGCGCTGGACGGCGTACTCCGCCTCGGGGCTGCCGAGGATCGCGTGGCTGCCGTCGTCGCGGCGCTGGACGACGCCGCGCTCGACCAACACCTCCAGCGGAGCGCCGCGCGGGATCACGGTGGGCGTCGGCGAGCTCCCGCGGGCCACCGCCGCCTCGTAGATCTCGGCGTCGGAGGGAGGGCCGCCTCCGTCGTACCACCAGGAGCCGACGATCGGATCTCGTGCGACCCAGTCGCTGTCTTCGGTGGTGGCATCGCGCAGGATCTCGGCGAGGAGCCGCGCGTCTTCGCCCGAGCACCGGAGCCACCCGGGCAGGGGCTGTGGTGGGCTGTGGATGGGGGGGAACGCCTCGGGCAGCACCTGGGTCAGGTGGTGGTGGCGCCGGGCCAGGTAGGCCTCGGCGAGCGTGGGGGTCTCGGCGAAGAAGGGATCCAGCGCCAGGCACGCCCGGCGCTCGGCTGGATCCGCACAGCGGGGCGGAGCGGGCGAGCGGGGCGGAGCGGGCGAGGCCGCCTCAGAGCACAGCGGGGCTCTGAGCGGATCGGTGCAGTTGAGGGGGGTGGGGGGCCTGGCGGAGGGCGCCGGGGCGGGCCCGAGCCGGTGCAGGGAGAGGGTGGCCGCTGCGATGCTCGCGCCCTGGATCAGCACGCTGATCCACAGCATCAGGGCGAAGCCCCCCCTCGGGCCGCGACGGATCGAGACCCTCACGCGATCCAGGCTTGCTTCGAGGATCCTCACGTCGTTCCCCCGGGGTGATTGTACAACCAGGCCCGGATCAGGCCCGGACCGGTCACCCCACAGCTCCCCGGGCCAGCCCTCCGGGCCTCGGTGGGTACGGGCTCGACGGGATCGCAGCGGACGAGGGCGGCGCCCTGTACGTCAACGGCGATCGGATCGACGTGATCCACCGGAGCAGCCCTGGCCGAGGGCCTTGGATCACCGGGGCTGTGGAGCCCGGCGCCCTGTCCCTATGGTGCGCTCTGCTCCGCACACACGTCGCCCTGGCCTGCCTCGCAGAACATGTACAGGTAGGCGGGGAGCTGAGCGTCGCGCATGCAGTCGTCGTGGGCGGTGGAGCTATGGAACGATGTACACAGGGGGCTGATCTCCCCGATGTCGGCGCTCTGGGAGATCCGCTGGATCCCCTCGGGGATCGGCCCTGGATCGAGATCGAGATCCCAGATCGGGGTGGACATGCCCAGCGCGGTCCAGGCGCGCTGCATCGGGCTGTTGGGGTATTGGGTCTGGTGTTCTCTGGAGTGGTAGGTGCCAAAGACGGCGCACCCTGGGGTGGGGCCCCCGACGGCCCAGGTGGGGGCCGTGTTGTCGTCGCTTGGATCCTTGGGCGCCGAGAGCAGCACCGCGCCGACGGTGCGCTCCACCTGGGTGATATAGGCCGCCTCGCCTCCGCCGCTGGACCAGCCCGAGACCACGATCCGATCCCAGCGGATCTGATCGTCTCCGTCCAGGTAGCGATCGAAGCCCATGGTGGGATGCTCGATCGTCAGGTGGTTCAACAGCACGATCAGGCGCTGCTCGATGCTGTCCTGGGTTGGGATCTGGACGTGTCCGCTGACGTCACCGTACATCTGGGCATAGCGGCCGTGCTCGGAGCAGTCCTGCTCATCGGGTAGATCCTCACAGGTCTCCCGGATGATGCCGGTGTTGGCGAAGATCAGCCCGATCGTGCGGTAGCCCGCGTAGGCCCCCCACTCGCGGACGGTGTCGTTGAAGCGGCCATGGCCCGGCGGGAGGTGCAACAACAGCTCGTCGCGCCACACCCCCTCGTCGGTGCGCCACCCGACCGTGTGCAGCCGATCGGGCTGACAGAACAGGGTGACGCTTGGATCGAGGGCGCAGGGATCCCAGCTCTCCCAGTGGTAGGTGGCCGCCGCCACCGCCGCTGGATCCGCCTCGGGACAGTAGTCGCAGGTGTAGCGGTTGACGCTTGGATCGGCCTCGTCGACGAGTCCATCGCAGTCGTCGTCGATCCCCGAGCAGCGCTCTTGGTGGAGGGTGGAGCGGGTCGCGTCGTCGTCGTCACAGTCGGAGCAGCCGGGATCACCGTCGCCGTCGAGATCCTGCTCGCTGGAGGAGAGGGCGCCGTCGCAGTCGTTGTCGAGCCCATCACACAGCTCGACGGCCCCCGGCGCGATCGTCGCGTCGGAGTCGTCGCAGTCGCCGGGGACCAGGGCCCAGCCCGCCCCCGGGCAGCGCTCAGCGACCTGATCATCGGCACCGAAGCCGTCTCCGTCGACGTCGGCATACACCTGCACCGGCACCCGGCCTGGATCGTCGTCGTCGAGCAGCCCGTCGCAGTCGTCGTCGAGGTTGTTGCACAGCTCGGCGGCGCCTGGGTGGATCGCTGGATCGGAGTCGTCGCAGTCGTCTCCCCCCCCGGCGGTGGTGATGAAGCCGTCGTTGTCGGCGTCGCAGACCACCCCACAGGCGGGCTGCTCACAGTCGGTGAGCCCGTCGCCGTCGTCGTCGATGCCGTTGATGCACAGCTCGACCCTCCCACAGGCCACCAGCAACCCCAGGAACAACACCCGCGCCTCCATCCAGTGTGGAGAAGATAGGCGGTCGGGACGGGCCTCGCTCCCCTGATCTCCGGCGTCTCGGGCCTCCTGGGCCGCGCCGGCTCAGCAGCCCACCGCGACGTAGCTCACCTCGACCTCGCTGCCGGGGGGCAGGATCGCGGTGATCGTGATCGCGTTGCGGATCGCGTCGTAGCTCCAGCCGCTGGTGTAGGCCACGCCGTCGACGGAGATCTCGATCGTGGCTGGATCCGGCAGGGCGGAGAGCAGGAAGGTGTTGAGGCTGCCGGCGGTGGCCGAGCCCAGCTGGCTCGCGTGGCTGCCCCAGGCGCTGCTGTAGACGTCGAGCACCCCCCCGCCGGTGTTCTGGGCCGCGGGGATGTACTCTTCGCCGTACTCCCCACAGTCGCCGCTCAGATCGTCGTCGACCACTGAGCTGACCAGCACCAGGTTGGGATCGCTCATCCGAGCCTGCCAGCGGGTGACCCAGTGGTCCCATGGCTGGCCCGACTGCTCGGGCTCGTCGGAGACGTTGATCACGTGAAGTATGGCGTTGCCGCGGACGAAGCCCGCGTTGCATCCGCCCGCCATGGTCTGCTGCAGCGAGTTGTCGACCAGCTCGAGCAGGGACTCGGTCAGATCGGTCCCGAAGATCTGCAGGCCGGTGACCGCGTCGAGGAACACCCCCTCGTAGTCGGGGGTGGCGGCGGTGATGATGCCCCGGTTGAAGCAGCCGGAGTCCTTGGTGACGACCCCGATCCGCCAGTCGGTGGTGACGTTGCCGATGTCGGTGATGAAGTCGTCGAAGGCCCGGCC
>DRPG01000650.1 GCA_011376105.1 Deltaproteobacteria bacterium | reverse complement strand
GCCTCCACCACCACCGCCCGCCCCGGTCCCCCTCACGCCACAGCCCGCCCCCGCCACCGCCGATCGCCTGCGCCCCATGGGGCTGTGGCTCGCGACCCTCGGGGTGAGCACGGCCAGCGTCCTGGCCATTGGATCCGGGTTCCGCAGCGAGCGCTCGTTCCTCGCCTCGCCGTATGTGGCCACCAAGTTCGAAGGCTGTGCCTATGGCGAGCCCTGCTACCCCGACGCACGCAGAGACGTGATCGTCAGCGACGCACGGCGTGCCAACACCGCCTATGCCCTGGGGTACGGCATGGCGGTGATCTCCGGGGGGCTGCTCACGCTGACGACCGTGGGGCTCCCGCTGCCTCAGGAGGCGCCCCGCTGATGGCGTCCCTTTCATTCGAGGGTGTGCACAAGCGCTACGGCGAGACCGTGGTGCTCGAGCGGGTCGATCTGGAGGTCTCGAGCGGGGAGTACCTGGTGCTCGTCGGCCCCTCGGGGTGTGGCAAGTCCACCCTGCTCCGCTGCATCGCGGGCCTGGAGGTGATCACCTCAGGCACGCTGTCCATCGACGAGATCCCGGTCAACGATCTGCCCCCCCGGGCCCGGGACGTGGCGATGGTGTTCCAGAGCTACGCGCTATATCCCCACATGACCGTGGCGCAGAACGTCGGGTTTCCGCTGCGGATCCAAAAGCTCCCCCCCGATCGGATCGCGGCCGCGGTCGCCGAGGCAGCCCAGCTGCTGGATCTGACCGAGCTGTTGGATCGGTTCCCGTCCCAGCTATCAGGAGGCCAGCGCCAGCGGGTCGCGATGGGGCGGGCGATCGTGCGGAGGCCCAAGGTGTTCCTGTTCGATGAGCCCCTGTCGAACCTCGACGCCAGCCTGCGCCACCACATGCGGGTCGAGCTCAAGCGGCTGCACCGATCGCTCGGTGCCACGATCGTCCACGTCACCCACGATCAGGTTGAGGCGCTGACCCTCGCCGATCGGATCCTGGTGCTGCACGAGGGGATCGTCCAGCAGGTGGGCACGCCCCGGGAGCTGTTCGAGGCCCCGGCGAACACGTTCGTGGCCAGGTTCATCGGCGCGCCCTCGATGAACCTGCTGCAGGTCACGGGCCACGGAGATCACTGCAGGGTGCGCGACAGCGACATCCGGCTGCCGCTGGCGAGCGACGTCGCGCTCACGATCGGGGTCCGCCCCACCGATCTCATGCTCACCGAGCCCCGCGACGATCTGCCCGTGGGCACGGTCGATGTGATCGAGTCCCACGGCGCAGAGGCGATGGTGCACGTGCTGCTGGCGCCCGGGCGCTGGGTGGTGGCCCGGGCTCCAGAGCCGCTCTCCCTCGAGGTGGGGCAGCAGGTGGGGCTGAGGCTGGGCACCGTCCATCGGTTCGATCCCGAGACGGGCGTGCGGCTGTGAGCCTGGGGCGTGCGGCTGTGAGCCTGGGGCGTGCGGCTGTGAGCCTGGGGCGTGCGGCTGTGAGCCTGGGGCGTGTGGGGTGGCTGTGGGGCCTGTGGTTGTGGCTCGGGGGCGCCACCCCGGGCCACGCCGCGGAGCTCGTCCTGTGGCACGCCTACCGCGGTGGAGAGGCCGAGGCGATCGAGGCCGCGACGACGGTCTGGGGCGAGGAACACCAGACCCCGGTGCGGGTGC
>DRPG01000649.1 GCA_011376105.1 Deltaproteobacteria bacterium | reverse complement strand
GAGGCAGAGCGGCGCCGCCTCGAGGAGGAGGCCGCAGCCGCTGCGGCCGAACAAGACGCTCAGCTCGCAGCTCAGCTGGCCCAGGCCCGCCGGGATCGGGCGAGGCGGGCGGTGCCCCGGGAGCGGTTCGGGTGGGCCGCGGCTGCGGCCCTGCAGGTGTCCGGAGCACGGCTGCTGGATCATCGACCGGGCTACAACCAGGGCGAGATCGTCGTGCAGTTCCGCTTCCGCCACCGGCGCTTCGAGTGCGTCGTCGACGCAAAGACCCTGCAGATCATCGACTCAGGGATCTGCCTGATCGATCACGCCACCGGAGTCCGGGGAGACACCCGCTTCACCCTGGAGTCCCTGCCCGCCGTCATCGATCAGGCGATGCGGGAGGGGCGTCTGGTCATCTTCAGACACGCGGAGTGAGCCATGATCGAGGTCGCGGTGGTGCTCGATCGACAGCACCGACCCCTGCACTGGCATGAACCCCCCGACGCGGACGCAGCAGCTCTGCCCGACTCCCGCGATCTGTGGGAGGCGCTGTGGGCAGCCCGGGCCCAGCTGTCGGGGGTGGCCCACAGCCACCTCCACCGAGGCCGCCCCGCGCCCTCGTGGACCGATCTCACCACCTTCGCTGCGTGCGAGGCCGGCCTCGGTGTGCGGCTGAGCTGGTGGATCGTCACCCTCGACGACGCGAGCTGCTTCACCCACCGCGGCCCAGGCCGCTACGACTACACCGGTCGCACAGCGATCGACCAGGAGACGGCGGCCTGGATCGCCGAGCTCCGCAGACGCTCCCTGCGGGATCATCCCGCCGGGGGCTTGGAGACACCATGAACCAGCGCATGATCGGGGCAAGCCAGGCTCGCCTGAACATCACCTGGGACGGCCAGAACGGGGATCTGCCGGACAGCGTTCCGTTCGACGCGTCCGACGCCGAGATCAAGGCGTGGGCGTCCGAGGCGCTGCGGGGCGGCGGGGTGCCCGGCGTGACCGCCGCCCGCCGGGCCGACCTGCAGGACTTCGTGATCGATCGCTTCCCGGCCACCGATGAGATGCCCTACAACCGGCTCTTCGTCCGTCCCAAGACGCCGTTCGGGATCCAGTGTGGCTGAGGCCCCCCGCAAGGTCGTGCTGGTCGGTGTGGGGGCCCTGGGCTCCCACGTCCTGCTCTTCGGCCGGAACTGGCCGGTCCGGTTCACGGTGATCGACTTCGATCGCGTCGAGCAGAAGAACGTGATGGCCCAGTTCCACTCGAAGATGGGGGTGGGTCGCAACAAGGCCAGCGCGATGCAGCAGGCCCTGCAGGGGCTGTACGGGCTGCGGATCGAGGCCGTGCCCCACCGGCTGGTGGAGGACAACGTGCAGACGCTGCTGTCCGGAGCCGATCTGGTGCTCGACTGCGTCGACAACGCCCCCACCCGGGACCTGATCCAGCAGCACGTCCGGGCCCACGATATCCCCTGCCTACACGGAGCGATCGCGGCCGATGGCTCCTACGCCCGGGTGATGTGGGATCCCCAGTTCACCGCAGACGACGGCAGCAAAGGCGTCGCGACCTGCGAGGACGGAGAGCACCTGCCGTTCATCGCCCTGGTCTCAGGCAGGATGGCGATGACGGCCCAGACCTGGCTACAGACCGGTCGCCAGCGCAGCTGCCACCTGCACCCCGGCGGCATCGTCGAGATCTAGGGCCGGGGGAGTGCGATCCCTGGAGGACACGCCGAGCACCAGATCCATCCGGTCAGATAGCCCTCGATCCCCTCCAGGCGATGTGCCGTCATGCCAAGAGCAGGCAAGCACCTCGGCGCATCGATGGAAATTTTTTGCTGCCTGCTACCTTGGTGTAACCGCGCGAATGACCTGGAACCTGTAGAGGAAAGGACCGAGACGGAGCCTGAGCCCCGCCGGTGTCCCCCCCAACCATTCATCCAGAGTTCCTGGAGAGTCTCATGAACAAGGGTCTGTTGATCGCGCTGAGCGCCACCGTGGTGGCGTGTGGCCAGAGCGAGCCCGTGGAGTCGCCCACCGAGGTGGGCGAGACCGGCGCGAGCCTGACCGTCGACTACTTCGGCGACACCGACGTGGTGGGCTTCCACTTCACCGTAGAGCGCGTGGCCTGTGACGCGGGCGACTCGTTCGTGCCCGAGACCATCGAGGCCAACGTCGATCTGGTCGATGGGATCTTTCCTGGGATGATCTCCTTGGTGGAGCAGGTGCTCGACGCGGACTCCCGCCACCTGGGCTCGGACTTCTTCCTCACCCTCGAGCCGGGCTGCTACGACGTCACCGCCACCCCCGCGGCCTCGATCGACGGCGACGACTGGGTCGCCTCCGCGGACTGCGCGACGGCCTCCGCAGAAGGGGTCGAGGTGCTCGGCGGGCAGACCACCGAGACCACCCTGCTGTCCCAGTGCGTCGGCGATCCCATCGGCGCGCTCGACACCCTCGTGCTCCTCAACCACCCCCCCTCCTTCGATCTCGAGATCGACGAGAAGTTCAACTACGAGTGTGAGCCGGTC
>DRPG01000648.1 GCA_011376105.1 Deltaproteobacteria bacterium | reverse complement strand
CGGTGCGCTGCGGCGCGGGCTCGGTGCGCTGCGGCGCGGGCTCGGTGCGCTGCGGCGCGGGCTCGGTGCGCTGCGGCGCGGGCTCGGTGCGCTGCGGCGCGGGCGCGGTGCGCTGCGGCGCGGGCGCGGTGGGCCCGGAGACCTCCCCAGGGGGATCGGCCCCTGTGGGCTTGGGGATCGGCGGCCGGAGCGCTCGGTCGCGGCCCCGGCCCCGGGCTGGCTCCGGACACGACCGATCCGGGGGGGGCGAGCTCGTCCCCACATCTCGTCCCGGATCGGCTGGATCCACGACCGGACCGGACCTACGCTGACCGGCGGTCGCCCCGGGCGCGGGCTAAGGGAGCGGCCATGCAACCATCCAGGATCATCGGGATCGCGCTGGCGACCCTCGTGGGGGTTGGGGGGATCGCGGCCCTCGTGCTGCGGCCGACCGAGCCCTCCACCACCCCCTCCGACGCTGCCTCCACCACCCCCTCCGACGGGGGCGCGCTCCATGGCACCGACGGCGTCGCGGTGGCTCCAGCCCCCGAGGGGGCTCGTCCCAACGTGCTGATCGTGCTGTGGGACACGGTCCGGGCCGATCGGATGTCCCTGTATGGGCACCCGGTCCAGACCACCCCACGCCTCGAGGCGTTCGCTCGAGACGCCACGGTGTTCGACCACGCCACCGCGCCTGCGATGTGGACCCTGCCGACCCATGCGGCGATCTTCACCGGTCGCTACCCCTCCACCCACGGGGCGAGGGGAGGGTACCGCTGGCTCGATGAGCACCACGAGACCCTCGCTGAGCTGCTGGCCGGGGTGGGCTACGACACCTTCTGGTTCACCTCGAACATCGTCGCGAGCCCGATGACCAACCTCACCCAGGGGTTCGAGACCATCCACAGCACCTACCCCCGGGCCGGAGCGAAGCGGGGGCGCTATGTCGCGGCGGCACGCAGGGCCACCCAGGCTAAGCTGATCCCGCGTGACGCGAGCACCGAGATCTCGCCTGCGTTCACGGGCAACGCGATCGAGAAGTGGGGCAAGTCGGTCCAGAAGGACGCAGCTCCGGTGATCACCAACGGGCTCCTCGAGTGGCTCGACGAGCGCACCGAGCCGGAGGCGCCGTTCTTTGCGTACCTCAACTTCATGGAGGCCCACACCCCCCGGATCCCCTCGATGGCGGCCCGGCAGCGGGTGATGACCCCCGAGCAGCTCGAGCTGGGCCTGAGCACCGATCTGTCTCTGTTCGCCGAGAACGAGTTCATGATCGGCGAGCGCAGCTACACCCCCGAGCAGCTCGAGGCGATCCGGGGGGTGTACGACGCCGCGCTGGTGGATCTCGACGACGCCACCGGCGACCTGCTCGACGCGCTGGCCACCCGGGGGATCCTCGATCAGACCCTGGTGATCGTGGTGGCGGATCACGGGGAGCACCTCGGCGAGCACCAGCGGCTCGAGCACCGCTGGTCGGTGCACCAGCCGCTGCTGCACGTGCCGCTGGTGATCCGCTACCCCGGTGTGTTCGGACCGAGCCGGGTGCAGCAGCGGGTGAGCACCGCTGATGTGTTCTCCACCGTGCTCGACATCGCAGGGATCGAGGCCCCCGAGGGCACCCAGACCACCTCTCTGCGGGGGCGGCGGGCCTACGATCCCTATGTCTTCAGCCAGCTGCTCGATCCCTGGGCCAGCACGCTGAAGCATGTCGAGGAGGTGTACCCGGACCACGACTACACCCCGCTGGTCCGGACCTACTGCGCAGCCTTCGAGGGGATGGACAAGCTGATCTACGCGTCGAACGGAGCGCACGAGCTGTACGATCTGGCCACCGATCCCCTCGAGTCGAGAGACCTGGCCCAGGACCGGCCCGAGCGGGTTCGATCCCTAAGCCAGGCCCTGTACACCTGGGAGCAGGCCCTGCCGCTGTACGATCCGACCCAGCGGGGCGAGGCCGATCTCAAGCGGGCGACCCGGCAGGACGACGCTGAGGCGGCCATGCTCGTGGCCCTCGGCTATGCCGCGGAGGACGGCGAGGATCTCAGCCGGGCCCGCTGTGGTCCCGACACCGCCCCATCAGGAGAGCAACCATGAACAAGACCGTGCTGGCGGCCCTCGGTGGCCTCGCTGCCCTCGCCCTGGTGGGGGCGGGGGTGTTCGCCCTGAGCGGCCCAAGCTCCGAGAGGGCTCACCCCAACGTGTTGATCGTGCTGTGGGACACGGTCCGGGCCGATCGGATGTCCCTGTATGGCTATGGCCTCGACACCACCCCGAGGATGGCGGCGTGGGCCCGTGAGCACGGCATGATCTTTGAGCGCGCCGTCTCGCCGGGCATGTGGACCGTGCCCAGCCACGCCAGCCTGTTCACCGGGCTGCCCCCGAGCACCCATGGCGCGGGCAACCACCACCGCTGGCTCGACGAGCACAACCTCACCCTGGCTGAGCACTTCAAGGCCAACGGGTACCAGACGTATGCGTTCTCTGCAAACCCCAACCTCTCGCCCAAGCGGATCAACCTGCTGCAGGGCATCGATCACGTCGATCTGTCCTGGGGGCGCCAGTGGAAGAAGAAGGTGGTGGCCCACACCCGCGACAAGATGCTCCGCCGGGACGCGAGCACTGAGATCAGCCCGTCTAACCCTGGCAAGAAGCGGGGGGTGGGGTTCTATAACGCGGGCCCGATCACCCACGAGGCGTTCACCGCGTTCCTCGACAGCCGGATCGCCGCTCAGGAGGAGCGTCCGTTCTTTGCATACCTCTCCTACATGGAGGCCCACAAGCCCCGGGTGCCCGCCCTGCAGAGCCGGCAGGAGGTCGCCGACAAGGAGACCATCGAGCTGGGGCTGGCCACCGACCTGACCTTCAACAGCCAGCTGCTGTACAGCTACGGCAAGAAGAGCTACACCGAGGCCGAGCTCGAGGCGATCAACCGGGTCTACGACGCGACCCTGCGGGATCTCGACGACGCCACCGCCGATCTGTTCGCGGATCTCGAGGCGCGGGGTGTGCTGGAGGACACCGTCGTGGTGTTCACCTCGGATCACGGGGAGCAGCTGGGAGAGCACCAGCTGTTCGGTCACCGCAACGGGGTCTACCAGGCGCTGCTGCATGTGCCGCTGGTGATCAGCTACCCCCGCGCGCTGACCCCCACCACGATCTCCGAGCCGGTGAGCAACCTCGACATCTTCAACACCCTGGTGCACCTCACCGGGGTCGAGCCCCCCGAGGGGGACTACGCCCGGGGCGTGCTGACCGACGCCGCCCGCAGGGCGTCCGGCGCGATCTTCGGGGAGTCGATCAGCATCGACAAGGTCGGCTTCAACCGAGTCCAGGCCCAGTTCAACGATCTGGTCCGCGACGTGTGGGCCCACAAGTACCGGGCCGTCATCCTGGGGGATCACAAGCTGATCCAGACCGTCAGCTTCGACGACGACAGCATCGTCGCCCAGGAGCTGTACCAGCTGTCCTCCGATCCCCACGAGACCCACGATCTGGCCGCGGATCAGCCTGAGAAGGTCGCGGATCTCGCCCGAGAGCTAGAGCGCTGGCGCGAGGGGCTCCGCCTCTGGGATCCACAGCGCGCTGATCTCGACGCCGCCCGGGAGGCGGAGGGGAGCAAGTCGCTGTCGGACTGCAAGATGCTGCTGCAGCTGGGCTACACCGACGGAGAGTGCGAGAAGCTCTTCAGCGGCGGGGGCGACGGGGGCGGCGGGGGCGACGGAGAGCAGGCGGCGATCGACGAGGGGGACGGAGAGCAGGCGGCGATCCACCCCTGAGCCGGCGGCGATCCACCCTTAAGCCGGCCAGCGTGAGCGGACGTGCCGAGCGAGTGGTCCCGGTGGCGCCTGTGGGGATCCACCGGGGCCGCGGGGGCCGCGGGGGCCGCGGGGGTGACGACGGCCGGGCGGCCGCGACGTGCGACTGAGCTCGTCACGACGGCCGAGGGCGGCCGCGACGCGCGACTGAGCTCGCTCTGTGGCGAGAGCTCCAGCCACCGGGTCCGGGTGAGGCGATCGCCACCTGCGGCCCGTGAGCCCGGCACCGCGCCCGGGCCATGGGGGAGAGCGGGGCACCGTGGGCGGTCGTTGTCGTGGAGCGGATCGGGGCGCTGTAGAGCGGAGCGCTCAGCCGGGGCTACAGGCCCTCGGGCCAGTGCACCTCGTCATCGGGCAGCAGCGCGCTCGCGGCCTCCACCCGGGGACGGAGCAGGGCCCACAGCGCCTGGGTGCGCTCGGATCCTGGATCCATCACGTCGTGTTGCTCGCGGGGATCGCCCTGTAGCTCGTGGAGGTGTAGGCCCTGGGCGGGCGCCCTCCAGCCCGCGAGCTCGGGATCGCCCCACCCGAAGTGGAGCTTGTCCGTGCCCTGCTGCACGGCCTGGACCACCCCTGCCTTGCCCCAGCTGAACGAAGACCGCACCCGCTCAGGATCGGCGCTCCCCAGGGGCACGCCGGTGATCGTTGTGGGGCGCTCCAGCCCGTACAGATCGAGCAGGGTGGGGACCAGATCCGTGGCGTGGGTGGGCCCCCGCCACACCCCCGGCGCCAGGCTCTGGCTCCAGAACAGCCCGAGCACGTCGAGCTCCTCCCGGTACAGGGTGAAGGCGTGGGCCTGAAAGCCTCGCTCGAAGTGTTGCTCGCCGTGGTCGGACCAGATCACCACCAGGGTGTCGTCCAGCAGGTCTTGCTCCTCTAGATCGCTCCAGATCTCGGCGAGCTGATCGTCGAGCCAGCGCACGTTGCTGGTGTAGCGCTGGCGCAGGTGCTGCTGCAGCGCCTGTCGCTCAGCGGCGGGGCCGGTCGTGGCCTCCCACACCGCTGCGTCGTGGCCG
>DRPG01000647.1 GCA_011376105.1 Deltaproteobacteria bacterium | reverse complement strand
TCACCTCGTTTGGGCTCACCTCGTTTGGGCTCACCTCGTTTGGGCTCACCTCGTTTGGGCTCACCTCGTTTGGGCAGGTCGTCGCCCCGATCGTCGACGGGCCGTGCCCCGGTTCTGACCCGCGGCACGGGGGCAGCCCCGCGTTCCGCGCCTACACCGAGGTGTCCACCGCCACAGGGCCGCTCGTCGGCGGGCTGGTGCTGGATCGTGCGATCCTGTCCATCCACCCGGCGGACGAGCCGGGGGCGTCGAGGTGAGCTCTCTCGGACGGGGGCTGGCGTTCACCGCCGGAGCGCTGCTGCTGCACGGGCTGCTGTCGGTCCTGTTCGTCGCGACGATCGGGGCCGCACACGACGCACGCCGGATGGACGCACGCTGGCTGGAGGGGCCGCAGCCGGTGCAGGTGATGGTGGCGGGGGACTCCCACGCTCGGTTCGCGGTGGAGGCGTCGGTCCTTGGCAGCGCGATCAACGTGGCGGTGCCCGGAGAGCACTACCTCAAGACCCTGTACCGCCTCCCGTGGCTGCTCCAGCACGGCACCCGGACCACCCAGGCCGTGCTGTTGCCCTTTGATGCCGCGTCGTTCTCCTCGTTCAAGGCCGACAATTTCCAGCCTGAAGTAGTCTGGGGTCGCTACGTCGACTTCTTTGAGCTGGGGCGGCACAAGGGGGCGCGCTTCAGCTATGCAGGGCGCTGGGCCAAGGGGCGCCTCGCGCCGTACACCGGGGAGCTGGGGAGCGTGCTCCAGTTTCTCACCCACACCAAGCACTTCCGGGACGAACAGAACCCCAGCGCGTCGCTGGGGCTGACCTTCCTCGAGGGGGGCCCCCGGGCCGCCCGTCGACACCTCCAGGGCGCTGATCCCTGGGATCCAGAGATGGCCTGGGCGCTGCGGCGGATCCTGGCGCTGTGCCGGGAGGCGGAGCTCCGGGTGGTGCTGGTTCGCTACCCCGTCACCCGATCCTATGCCCAGGAGTCCCGCAGGCTCGGGGCCGATCCCGCCCTGAGGGACGCGCTGCTCGCCGAGATCAGGCAGGACGGTGTGGTCGATCACCTCGACTTCGAGGCGGTCTTCTTTGACGAGCCCAGAATGTTTAGCGACGGGGATCACCTCAACCCCACCGGTCGGCGGTGGCTCAGCCGTCTGCTGGCGAGATCGCTGCAGCAGCTGGGGGTGTTGACCCCGAGGGGCTGACGGCCGGGCCCCTGTCTGCGTTATGGGGGGGGGTGCTCTTCAACAGCCTCGAGTTTGCGCTGTTTTTGCCCGTGGTGGTCGGGCTGTTCTACGCCACCCCGATCCACCGACGGTGGCTGCTGCTGCTCGTCGCCTCCTACCTGTTCTACATGGCGTGGGAGCCTGCCTACGGGCTGTTGCTGCTCACCAGCACGACGATCGACTGGTGGGTGAGCAACCGACTGCCGTCGGTGGACGGCGTGGCCGCCCGTCGGCGCCTGCTGGGGATCAGCCTCGCGAGCAACCTGGGGATGTTGTTCTCGTTCAAGTACTACAACCTGATCAACACCACCTTCCACCAGCTCGCCGCGTCCTTGGGGATCGACTGGCCCCTGCCTGAGTCTAGCCTGTTGCTGCCGGTGGGGATCAGCTTCTACACGTTCCAGACCATCGGGTATACCGTCGACGTGTACCAGGGGCGGCAGGAGCCCGAGCGCTCCTTTGGCCGGTTCGCCCTGTACGTCAGCTTCTTCCCCCAGCTGGTGGCGGGCCCGATCGAGCGCGCAGGCCGGCTGCTGCCCCAGCTGCGCCACCTCGGGGGGGCGGGCCCCGAGCAGATCGCCGGCGGGCTGCGGCTGGCGGCCTGGGGCCTGTTCAAGAAGGCGGTGGTCGCCGATCGGCTCGCGATCCTGGTCGACGCCGTCTACCGCGATCCGACCTCCTTCAGCGGGTTCGCGCTCGGGCTGGCCACGCTGCTGTTCGCCTGGCAGGTCTACTGCGATTTTTCGGGCTACTCCGACATCGCGATCGGGGTAGCGCGGGTGCTCGGCGTCGATCTGATGAAGAACTTCGATCAGCCCCACCTGTCGCGCTCGATGACCGAGATCTGGACCCGGTGGCACATCAGCCTGTCGATCTGGTTCCGGGACTACATCTACATCCCGCTGGGGGGTAACCGATCGGGGCCGGTGCGCTGGGCGATCAACATCGCGGTGGTGTTCATCGTCAGCGGGCTGTGGCACGGGGCTTCGTGGCGGTTCGCGGCCTGGGGGGCGCTGCACGCTGCCCTGGTGATCGGGGATCGCTTCACCCGCCCCACCCGCGACGCGATCGCGGCCGCGCTGGGGATCGATCGGGTTCCGGGGCTGAGGCCTGTGGTGCAGATCGTCTGCACCTTTGTGCTGTGGTTCTTCACCCTGATCCCGTTCCGGGCCAGCAGCCTGACCGAGGCCACCTACATCCTGACCCACCTCGTCTCTGGCTGGGAGCGCTTTGGAGACCCCGAGGCCTTCGCGCTCTTCCTCTCCCGGGTCCACCTCGACTGGTCGATGTTCCTGATCTGCCTGCTGCTGTGCCCGTTGGTGGAGCTGGTCGACTATGGGTGGCGCGATCCCCGCTGGCAGGAGCGGGCCCGGGCGCTGCCCCTGCTGGTGCGCTGGGGGCTGGACTACCTCGTCCTGTTCTCGATCCTGTTCCTCGGGGTCTGGTCGGACACGCCGTTCATGTACTTTCAGTTCTGATCCCAGGGCGCCCGATCGGACGACAAGGACAGGACCGCGGGTCCAAGACGCAGTTATCTACACCCGCCATGGAGGGGAGTATGCGTTCTCTTGGTCTGGCGTGTGGGATCGCCTTGTTGCTGGGTTGTGCGGGTCTCGAGGAGTTTCTTCCCGAGGATCTGCTCTCCGGGTCGCCCCTGGGGGAGGAGCCCCCTGACGGGGAGGAGGATCCCGACGAGGGCACCCCCGACGGCGGCGAGGTGGCCTCGGAGGCGGACAAGGAGAAGGTCCGGGAGGCCCTGCGGGCGGCTCAGATCAAGGTCTCGGATCTGCACGAGAGCTGCAGCCTGCTGACCGAGGAGCTGCCCGAGGGGGAGGTGGTCACGAAGTGGCTGGCCAAGCTCAGGCGCGACGCGGAGACCGCTGTCTTCGACTGCAGCTGGGCGGGGGGGGATCCCCGGGTGTTGGCCTGCAAGGCGACCTTCAGCTCTGACTCGGGGGACGACGAGTGGATGCGGGAGATCAGCTTCGAGACCGACGCCGATCTCAACCCGATCGCCGAGACCATCCGCTGTAGCGCAGCGGGGTAGCCTGCGGTGGTCGATCCCGCCCCCGGCGGCTCAGGTGAGTCAGGGGAGGGGATCAGCGCAGGGCCCATCGAGGACAGGACGGGCCCAGCGCCCGTCATCGTCCGGGATCCGCTCTGGGATCCGCTCTGGGATCCGCTCTGGGATCCGCTGGCTCCCGGAGCGATCGGAGCCCTGCAGCGACCTGGGCCCCGGGCTCCGGCTGCTCGACCGTGCTCTGCTCCGTCCGGACGAGCTCGGGGAGCCATCTCCGATCCTGTGAAGTAGGATGGCTCGGTGGCACACGATCCCGACCAACTCATCGGCACGACCCTGGGTGATCGCTACCGGATCCTGAGGGATCTGGGTGAGGAATCCCTCGGCCACGTCTTTGTCGCTCAAGATCTTGGGGAGGGGGATCGGCTCGTCCAGATCAAGGTGATCTCTCCGAGCATCGGCGCAGACGAGGAGACCTTCGCCAGGTTCGGGCGGGAGATCAGCGCCAGCTTCATGGTGTCCCATCCGAACACGGTCGAGGTGTTCGACTATGGCCAACAGGGAGAGCTGCGCTACCTGGTCAGCGAGTTCCTCGCGGCCCGGCCCTTGGCGGAGGTGCTTCAGGGCGGCGTGCTATCGGTGGAGCGGGCCGCCTTGATCGGAGCCCAGGTCGCCGCCGCGGTGGCCGCGGCCCACCAGGAGGGGATCGTGCACCGCGCGCTGTCCCCGGAGACGGTCCTGTTGCTGGAGAACAGCCGCGACGGGGACTACATCAAGGTGCGGGACTTTGGGCTGTCCAAGCTGTCCGACGAAGACGACGGCGACGTGACCCGGGCCGACGTCCGGGTGGGCTCCCCCGCCTACATGGCGCCCGAGTACATCGACGAGGGGATCTTTGATCCCAAGGGGGATCTCTACGCCCTGGGCTGCCTGTTGTTCGAGCTGGTCTCGGGGCAGCCCCCCTACGTCGGGGATCCGAGCACCATCCTGAGGCTCCAGGTCGAGGGGGATCCTCCCCGCCTGTCGGCGAAGGTCCCGGGCGTGCCTGGGTGGTTCGACGAGCTGGTCGCGGATCTGCTCTCGAAGGAGCCCGGGGCGCGTCCGGGCTCTCACCAGGTGGCTCAGCGGGTGGCGGGGGGCCTGGGTCGGGTGCTGCACCCACCGCAGCTGTGGCCGCTGGACGCCGAGGGGCGGGTGATCCGGCCCGAGGAGGCCCGCGAGCCCGGGCTCCCGGTGGGCCGGGTGGTGGGGATCGTGGCCGTGGCCCTGCTCGGGGTGGTCACGCTGGTCCTGATCTTGATCGCGTCCGTCGCCACGATCGTCCTGCTTCTGACCAACCTGCCGTCCTGATGGAGGACCGGCGCCCCTGCTGCGAGAGGGATGTGGTCTCCGCCCTGGACCGGGCCCCGGCGTTGGATCCCGGGTTGCGGCACACACCCGCGGGTG
>DRPG01000646.1 GCA_011376105.1 Deltaproteobacteria bacterium | reverse complement strand
GGCTGCGGCCGTCGCCCGGGGGGGGCTGCGGCCGTCGCCCGGGGGGGGCTGCGGCCGTCTGTGGCCGTCGCCGGGGGCTGCGGCCGTCTGTGGCCGTCGCCGGGGGCTGCGGCCGTCTGTGGCCGTCGCCCGGGGGGGGCTGCGGCCGTCGCCGGGGGGGCTGCGAGCTGCTCACAGGGCCATGGTGAGTCGGTTCTGCTCGGCCCACAGCCGCAGGAACGCCAGCTGTGCGCGGGTACACTCCCGGTTGAAGGCGCCCTTGGCCTGCACCACCCGTCCCGCCCCGAGGGAGACCTCGACCGTGGCGGCCCTCGCCCCCTGCTCGGTGATCGAAAACAGCGCCACCTTGCCCTTGCGGAGCAGCCTCCGATAGGAGAAGGCGCAGTGGTGCATCTGGGCGCCCTCCTCGCTGAGCTCCGCCTCACAGCGGAGCTCGGTGATGGCGAAGGGCCCGCGGCTCAGCGGCAGCAGGCCGGACCCGGGGAAGCTGTCGGGGCGTACAGGGCGTGCGCTCAGGGCGTGCCAGGCGTCGACGGCCCGCATCACGCTGGGCAGCGGGCGCCTGCTCAGCGACAGCGTCCGCCCCTCACGCAGCAGGGCCCGCTGGCTGGCCTCCATCCAGCCACAGAGTCGCTCCAGCCGCGAGGAGCCGAGCTCCACCAGCGACTCGTGGCGCGCCATCCAGGCGATCATCTCGTGCCAGAAGGGCTCACCCACCAGTGGATCCGGCCCCCGCAGGGAGCCCAGCCGGGTCCGGAGCAGGGCCCGGGCCAACGCTGAGCCCCCCCCCGAGCCCACGACCTGAGCCCGCCGAAGGGCCAGCAGGGGCGGGGTCGTGGCCGTGGCCGTCAGGAACAGGTGGCACATCCGCCGGGTGAGGGGCACCGGCAGCAGGCTGCTGCCCACCAGCGTGCGCAGGGCGTACCCCCGGCCCACGTGGGCCAGCAGCCCCACCGCCCAGTGCTCCTCCACCGGCACCCGGGCGACCGCCAGGGGATCGATGTCCAGGGATCGGACCAGGAACGGAGGCACCGGGTAGCGGGCGAACAGGTGCAGCGCCAGCGCGTCGCGCTTGCGGCGCAGCGAGCCCGACGGCGCGCGGAAGTCCTGCGGAGACCGGACCCAGGAGGGCTCAGCCAGCAGCAGGAACCACGGGAGCTGTGCGGTGGCCGCCAGGGCCGGGATCTGGTCGCTGACCACAGTGCAGATCCGGTGGACCCGCTGCACCAGCGGCCGGGGTACGTTCGCCAGGCGCAGCAGCTCCCGGACGCTGCGGAGCAGCGTGGAGACGCTCCGCGCCGGGGTCGTCGCCGGGCTCGGGATCCTGCGCCGGGCCCGGGCCAACGCCTCGAGGAAGCGAGCCTCCTCGTCTCTGCGTGCGGCCCGCAGTGCGCAGCGCTGCTGCTGCCTGGCCTCGGCCCGCAGGCGGAGCTCTCGGTGGACTTTCCGGCGGTTGCGACGGGGCATGGACAGACCTGCTCAGCGAGACAACACAGACGACGAGCCACCGACGGAGACGCCGGAGGCGAGACCCACGAGGGGAGGTCTCCAACCGTGTTCAGCGCAGCACAGGCCCCGATGTCCTCGGAAGCATCGCGCGCACGGTCGACCGCTGATGTGCTGTCATGCGAGCTCCAGGGAGCACAGGGTTCCTCTCTGCTGTAGGACGATCACGCCGATCGCGCAAGCCGACGTCGGCTATGCTCCGGACCCATCCCCAAGGACCCCCATGAACCGCATCTTCTACGCGATGATCCTCGTCGCCTTCGTGGTCGCGGCCTACCTCACGCTGTCCGACCCGGCCGTGTCCCTGTCCACCGAGGCACGCGCTGCGCTGGTGAGCGAGATCGACTCCGAGCTGAGCGAGGGCTGGGATCCAGGCGCCATCGCAGCCTTCGTGGTGGAGCGGATCGAGGCGGTCGGCGAGGCCGCCCGTCCCCCGATCGACTTGGTGGGCCAGATCGAGCACAGCGGCTCCCTGGCTGAGCCCCTCGATCAGGCCCTGGCCTCCGCCCTGCCCGCCGACGCGCCCCTGACGGCGGAGGGGATCGTGCACACCCTGGAGCGCCTCGGGCGCTTCACCTTTGGCGAGTCCAGCGCGATCAAGCGCTTCAACGATGGCTTGTTCGACATGGCCAAGGCCGCCGTGGTGAGCATCGTGATCCCCCTGATCGGGGCGATGGCGTTCTTCCTCGGGCTGATGAAGGTGGCCGAGGAGGCCGGCGCGATGAAGATCATCGCCAAGCTCCTGCGACCGCTGATGGTGGTCTTGTTCCCCGACGTGCCGCCGAACCACCCGGCGATGAGCGCGATGATCCTCAACATGGCGGCCAACGCGCTGGGGCTCGGCAACGCCGCGACGCCCTTCGGGATCAAGGCGATGCAGGAGCTCGACACCCTCAACCCCCACAAGGGCACCGCCACCGACGCGATGTGCCTCTTCCTTGCGATCAACACCAGCTCCGTCACCTTGCTGCCCACCGGTGTGATCGCGATCCGCGAGACCCTGGGCTCGACCAACGCGGCGGGGATCCTGCCCACCACCCTGGTGGCCACCATCCTGTCCACCACCACCGCGATCACCGCGGCGAAGCTGTACCAGCGCTTCACTGTGGTCGAGGCCTCCGGGGAGAGCAGGCTGCCGGAGCTGCCCACCGAGGAGCTGCCCACCGAGGAGATCTCCAGGCACGGAGACGAGCAGACCGCGGTCCTCGCCGAGGACGTGCTGGTGGAGAGTCGTCCCACCGACGAGCCGGCGGAGCGGCAGCCCGAGGCGGAGCCCTCGGATGACGAGGCCTACCCCCTGTGGGTCTCGGCCCTCGCCCTGCTGTCCCTGATCGCTCTGGTGCCGGTCACCGTGGTCTACGGCAGCGCCATCGGGCCCTGGATCGTCCCGCTGATGGTGGTGGGCTTCACCTCCTTCGGGGTTGCGCGGGGGGTGGCGGTCTACGAGGTCTTCGTCCAGGGGGCCAAGGAGGGCTGGGAGGTCGCGGTGCGGATCATCCCGTTCCTCGTGGCGATCCTCGCGGCCGTCGGCATGCTCCGGGGCTCGGGCGCCATCGATCTGTTCGTCGAGGCCGTCGGCTCGGCCACCATGGCGGTGGGCCTGCCCGCTGAGGCGCTGCCGATGGCGCTGCTCCGTCCCCTGTCGGGCTCGGGCGCCTACGGCGTGATGATGGCCACCCTCGAGGAGCACGGCCCCGACAGCTACATCGGGTATGTGGTCAGCACCCTGCAGGGTTCGACGGAGACCACCTTCTACGTGATCGCGGTCTACTTCGGGGCCGTGCAGGTCCAGCGGATCCGCCACGGGATGGCGGCCGCGCTGACCGCCGATCTGATGGGGGTGATCGGGGCCGTGCTCGCCTGCTCGCTGTACTTCTCCCTCAACGATCTGTGGTGACGCCCGGAGCACGCTGATCCAGGCGGGAGAGCCCCCCTGTGGGCTCGACGCCCTCAGTGGCGAACGCGGAGCGCACCCCCACCGCCGCCACCGGGCGCCACCCCACCTCGCTGCCTGGATCCGGCACCAGGGCCACGTCGATCCGGCCCGCGGCGGAGTCGACCAGCACCACCGCCTCGACGTCCTGGTCGTCGATCCGGACGGTGCCGGGCACCAGGTGGGTGCCCTTGTTCGCCGGCAGCACCTCCGCCGGGTCCCGGACCACGCCCTTGGTCCCGGTCAGCGCGATCTTGTGCTCGAACACCCACGCGATCAGGCTCGGATCGATCCCCCCGGAGCGGGTGGGGGCCCGCGCGGCCCACTCGGCCCGCTCGGCCCGCCAGGCCTCGAGGCTGGGCAAGACCGACGCCCCGTGCTCGGCCCACCAGGCCCGGACCTCGGGGGCGAGCAGGGTGCGCATGCCCTCATGGTCGGGCCAGCCCGCGGTGATGAAGCGCTCGGAGACCGCAAACCGCCCCCCCGCCGCCCGATCCAGGGCGAAGGCTCCGGCGATCACCACGTCGTCGTCAGGATCGTCCAGCATCTGGACGAAGCGCTCTAGGGCCGGGGGGTAGCCCCAGTCCGCCAGCCCGTACCACAGCAGGCCACGGACGCTGGCATAGGCCGGATCCTGAGCTGCAGCCAGCAGCTCGGGCACCGCCTCGATCGGCAGCGCCAGCAACCGATCCCGGGTGCCGTCGAAGTCCTCCTCCAGCGCGTCGCCATCGGCGAGGATCCGCTCCAGCTGCTTGTGCATCTGCGCCCCTGGTCTGCTCTGGATCCCGACGCGTCCGCCGGGGCTGGTCTGTCCGTAGCCAGGAGCCACAGCCGGGGCACGCTTCTGTGGCGGGGACTTGCACCGAGAGGGGCCCCTCGATTAGCGGATCAGCTGCTGGAGGAGTCGACGGATGCTGTCGCTGTGGCTGGTCCCCCACGCCCTGCCCACCCCCTATGAGGGCCAGGTCCAGCCCGGCGAGCGCAACTACGATCTCGAGGTGCTCTACCACCAGCAGGCGTTCGAGCAGGGGCTGATCGCGGTCGACGCCCGGCTGGCGGAGCACCCCGAGGACAAGGATCTGTACTGGACCAAGGCCCGCTTCCTGTTCGAGATCGGCGAGCGGATGCCGTCCGATGATCCAACGATCGATCGGGAGGCCCACTACAAGCAGATGCTCGAGGTGGTGGAGCAGGGCCTGAAGATCGCGCCCGGGGATCCAGGGCTGAGGTTCGCCAGGGGGGCGGCGCTGGCCAGGCTGGCCACCACCCGCGGGGTCCTCGCCAGCCTGTGGTCGGCCAAGGAGATCGAGGCAGACTGGCGCTTTGTCGCTGAGCACCCGACGTACCGCTACGCGAGCATCGAGGGCATCCAGGTCCTGCCCTGCGACGCATACCACGCCCTGGGCATGTTCTACCGCCTGCTCCCGGATCGCTGGATCGTGGGGGTGCTGGCGGGCACCCGCGGTGATCTGGACGCCAGCCTGGCGCTGCACAGCCAGGCCACCCGCTGCAAGCCCCACGAGATCAAGAACTGGAAGGAGCTGGCGGCCACCCAGCTGTGCCTGGGGCTACAGCGCAGAGAGCCTAAGCAGGTGCAGCAGGGTCTGCAGAGCCTCGATCGTGCGCTGGCGATCGAGCCCCGCTCCGACAAGGAGCGCACCGATCTGCGCCACGCAAAGATGCTGCAAGACGATCCCTCAATGGCCTGCAGCTACAGCCGGGACGGCCAGCAAGATCGCGACACCACCGACCTGAAGGCCCCGTGATCTGCGAGCGCCACCCGTGCACCCCGGCGACGAGCGACGCGCCCGCCAGCCAGCGACGGCCGACGATCCTGCTCCGTCCCGTCCCGCTCTGCTCCGTCCCGCTCTGCTCCGTCCCGCTCTGCTCCGTCCCGCTCCGGACGCGCTGCGGGCTCGTCGGGTGAGCTACCTCGCCCCGGCGATCATCTCCTCGAGCATCGCTCGATCGAGGCCTCCGATCTTCGCCTTGACGATCTCCATGTCCCGGATCACCAAGGTGGTGGGGAACACGCTGACCCCATAGGTGCGCGCGACCTCAGCCCGGACGTCGTGCAGGACGGGGTAGTGGATCCCCAGCCGCTCGGACTCTCGCTTGAGCCGGCCCGGCGAGAGGTTCACGTCGGTGCTGATCCCGTACAGCGGGATCTCAGGGTGGGCCGCTGCGAAGGCCGAGAGCTCGGGAATCTCCGCCCGACATGGGGGGCAGGTGGTGAACCAGAAGTTCAGCACCACCAGCTCGGCGTCGACCGACGACAGCTCCACCGGCTTGCCGTCGAGGCTGGCCAGGGTGAAGTCGGGGGCGGGCCCCAAGCTGGGGGCCTTAGGAGGAAAGATCAGGTTATAGCCGAGAAATATCACAACCACAACCACGAACGCGATCCCCCAGTCCCGGAGGAGGCCACCGAGGAACTGCATCGCGCCGGGCTGTGGGGGGACGGTGTCGCTCATGGGGGGGAACATACCCTCACACCGCACCGTCACCCACTTCCCCAGGAGCGCTGCGCCGCATACACTGCGACCCCATGGACGCCAAGCCCCTGCTGGTCGCGGTCGACTTCTCACAGCTCACCCCACGCACCATCCGGTACGCCGTCCGCCTCGCGCAGGGCCAGGGTGCCCTGGTGGATCTGCTGCACGTCATGCTCGGTAGCCTGCCCGCCCACGCCCAGGCCAACGCGCCGGCCGAGGTCCTGGCAAAGATCCGTCAGGGCGAGGAGATCAGCGCCCTGCGCGCGCTGCAGGGGCTGATGCAGACCGAGGTCCCCGAGGCCTGTCGGGGCCGGATCCTGCTCCGCCGGGGTCCCCCCGCCGACACGATCTGCACCGTGGCCACCGAGGCCTACGAGATGGTGGTGGTGAGCACCCACGGTCGCACCGGGCTGTCCCAGATCCTGATTGGATCGGTGGCCGAGCGGGTCGTCCGCCACGCCCCGATCCCCGTGCTCGTCGTGCGGGGTGCTGGGGATCCAGGGGATCCAATCCCCGACTGACCACCGGTCAGTTAAGCTCGTGCTCCACTCCAGTCAGGGGGTTCCATGTCCAGGATCAGCCGCCGTGGGTTTTTGGGTGGCGCGCTCGCGGGCATCGCGTCCGCTCACCTGAGCGAGGCCCACGGCGCCGACGAGGGCAGCGAGGGCAGCGGGGGCAGCGGGGGCAGCGGGGGCAGCGGGGGCAACGAGGCCGCCCCCCCACCGGCCGGCGGGATAGAGGGCGCAGCACAGGTGCGGCTGTCGTTCTCCTGCAACGGCGCGGATCATGTCCAGGAGATCGGGGCTGACGACGTCGCCCTGCAGGTGATCCGCAGGGGGGTCGGGCTGACCGGGGCCAAGCTCGGGTGTGGTGCGGGCACCTGTGGTGCGTGCACCGTGCTGGTCGACGGTGAGCCCCACGTCACCTGCCTGCTGCCCGCCACCGCCCTGGAGGGTAGGCAGGTCACCACGATCGAGGGCCTCTCAGACAGCGCTGAGCCCGCCGATCTGCACCCGATCCAGCGGGCCTTCCTCGCCGCCGACGCGCTGCAGTGCGGCTACTGCACCCCGGGCTTTGTGGTCGAGGCGGTGGCGTTCTACGATCGCTGGCGGGCTGAGCATGGCAGCGAGGAGCCGGATCGCGACACGATCGCGGCCGCGCTGGCGGGTCACCTATGCCGCTGCGGTGCCTACCAGGCGATCTACGCCGCGGTGGCCGCCGCCTGCCGTGGTGATCACGACTCAGCCGAGGTCACCTACGCCCGGATCGACGGGCCCGAGAAGGTCACCGGTGCCGCTAAGTACACGGTGGATGTCGCCCTCGAGGGCATGCTCGAGGCAAAGATCCTCCGCTCCCCGATCGCACACGGGATCCTCCATGGCCTCGACGACAGCGCGGCTGCAGCGATGGAGGGGGTGATCGCGATCCACCGCCTGGTGCCTAACGGGCACCGGGTCCGCTTCGCTGGCCAGGAGATCGCAGCGGTCGCTGCGATCGACGAGGCCACTGCGATCGCGGCCCTGGCGGCGATCACCCTGGATCTCGAGGAGCTGCCCGCGGTGATCACTGTGGAGGAGGCCCGCTCCCCCAGCGCGCCGGTGCTGTACCCCGATCGGAGGGCCCGCAGGGAGGTCCTGAGCGCGTCCGAGGGCCCGCTCCTCAGCGCCTCGTGGGAGGGCAATGTCCGAGGGCCATTTTCCAGCTCAATCCTGGCTAAACCGCGGCGTGGCCGCAAGGATCTGGAGAACGCAGCGATCAACGGCACCGTGAGCAGCGGCACCTGGGAGACCCAGGTGCTGTGCCACTCAGCCCTGGAGCCCCACGCAGCGGTCGCCCGCTTCACCGGAGGGGCTCTCGAGGTGTGGGCCAGCACCCAGAGCTGCCACGATCTGGCGGAGGATCTGGTGCATCGTTTCGGTCTAGAGCGGGATCAGGTCGTCGTGCGCTGCCCTTATGTGGGCGGGGCCTTCGGGGCCAAGGTCGGGCTGCAGATGGAGACGCTGGTGGCGGTGGAGTTGGCCCGACTAGCCGGCGCACCGGTGCGGGTGGCGCTGTCCCGCGAGGAGGAGCTCACCACCGGGGGGCTCCGTCCGGGCCAGATCATCGAGCTGGCCGTCGGCATGTCGGTCAACGGCTCGCTGATGGGGGTGAGCCACCAGGCGATCAACGACAGCGGCGTGGCGGTGGGCAACGTCACCGGCATGCTCACCCGGCTGCTGTACGACAGCGGAGCGAAGGATCTCGACGACTTCGACGTGGTGACCAACACACCGCCGGGCAAGCCGTTCCGGGGCCCCGGCGGCCCCCCTGCGTACCTCGCGCTGGAGGGCGCGATCGATCAGCTGGCGCACGACGCGGGCGAGGATCCGATCGCCCTGCGGCGGCGCTGGGATCCAAACGTCCCCCGCAACGCGATCTACGACTGGATCGAGGGCCTGGAGGTCTACCAAGACCGCGGTGAGGTCGGAGCCGACAAGGGGCGCTACCGTCGCGGCGTCGGGCTCGCGGCCGGGGGCTGGTTCCACTTCTGGGATCCCGGCGCTCAGCTGGAGCTCGAGGCGGGTCCCTCGGGTTTTGTGGCCCGCACCGCCAGCCAGGACATGGGCAACGGCACCCGCTCGATGATCGCGGCTGCGGTGGCGGGCAGGCTCGGGATCGCACCCGCTGAGATCCAGGTGGAGCTCGGAGACAGCCGGGCGATCTATGGCCCGATGTCCGCGGGCAGCCGCACCACCAGCTCCCTGGCCCCGGCCGCTGAGGACGCTGCAGATCAGCTGATCGAGGCGATGGTCGAGCTCGCCGCGTCGCGGGGGATCGCGGGGGAGGCTGCGCCGGGTGGGGTGAGGCGCTCCGACGGCACCGTGGTGCCCTGGCTCGAGGTCCTCGACGGGGCCGCGCCGCTGCGCACCTCCGGGCGTCGCCGCCGCGACAGCCAGGCCGCCGTGTTGCCCGTCCCCATCGCCCACGTCAAGATCGGGAGGACCTGGCCGGGCGTGGTCAACCTGTCTGAGATCGAGATCGACACCCGGCTGGGGCGGGTCACCGTGCGGGAGGCCTGGGTCGGGGTCGGGGTCGGGCGGATCGTCTGTCCACCGGTGGCCCGCAGCCAGATGGAGGGCGCCACCGTCCAGGGGATCAGCTACGCCCTGTACGAAGATCGCAGGCTCGACGGCGGGACCGGCCACCTGCTCACCCACAGCCTCGACGACTACCGCATCGCCGGGATCGGCGACGTCCCACCGATCCATGTCCACTTCGCGGAGGTCGGCTTCGAGCACGTCCGGGGGGGCGCCGTCGGGATCGGAGAGATCGGCATCGTGGCGGTCCCCGCCAGCATCGCCAACGCCGTGTTCCACGCCACCGGGTGGCGTCCCCACCGGCTCCCCCTGACCCCGTCCGCCATGCTGGAGGGACTGTCGTGATCCGCTTTCCGACGACGATCGAGGCCGCTGCAGCCTCTGAGGGCCGGCTGCGCGCCGGTGGGACCGACGAGCTCGATCTCCGACACCGCAGGATCACCTCCGGTCCGGTGGTGGATCTCCGCGATCTGGCTGGCCTCGACAGGATCGAGACCATCGAGGCGGGGGGGCTCCGGATCGGCGCGATGGTGCCGCTGGCCGTGCTGGCCACAGATCAGAGGATCCGTGGGGGCTGGCCGGGGCTGGCCGGGGCCGCCGGGGGCCTGGCGACGCCCCAGATCCGGGCCCGGGCTACCCTGGGGGGCAGCCTGCTGCAGCAGGTCCGCTGCTGGTACTACCGCTCGGTGCACTTCGACTGCCTGAAGAAGGGGGGCGGGGCCTGCTTTGCCCGGGGTGGAGACCACGTGTTCCACAGCGCCCTGGACACCGGGCCCTGCATCGCCGCCCACCCCTCCACCATGGCGTGTGCCCTGTGGGCCTTCGACGCCGGGATCGAGATCGGAGGAGACCTGGAGGCGCTGCGCACGATCCCCGAGCTGCTCGGAGACGGCAGCGACCCCCGCGAGACCCACGCGCTACAGCCCGGTGAGGTGCTCACAGCGATCCACCTGCCAGCCCCCACCGCAGGCGATCGCTCCGCATACTTCCGCACGATCCACCGGGCCCGGGCCGAGTGGCCCCTGGTCGAGTCCACCGTCCGGGTCCACACCGACGAGGCGGGGGTGATGACCGGGCTGGCCCTGGCGGTGGGGGGGGTGGCCAACCGCCCCCTGCGGTACGACGACGCAGCCAGGGCCCTGATCGGCCTAAGACCTGACGATCCCAAGGTCGATGCGGTCTTCGCGGCGCTGGGCAAGCCCACCGAAGAGCTCCCCGGCTCGGCCTACAAGGCCCGGCTCATCCCCCCGACCCTGCGAGAGACGTTGGATCTTGCCCTGGCGGCGCCCCCCGCCGAGCCCCTGATCGAGACCGCCCCCGAGGGCGAGGAGGCCCCATGAGGCTGTGTTCCCACCTTCGCTGGAAGTCGCTCTATGGCGCGACCTTCCCCGACACTGAGGCCCTGAACGAGGCCCTGCTGCGCAACGACACCCCCTACTCCTGTCTACACACCTGCCAGCCCTGGGGGCCCGACGACGACGCAGCGACGCCCGAGCGCTGTCAGCCCGATCGGGGCTGCTTCCAGCCCTCGCCAAAGGATCCCCACCGGATCCTCGCCTCCCTCGGGGCGTCGGCCCAAGGAGATCCGGGCGAGCTCAGCTAGCCTCAGCGCAGGATGGCGTCCGCCAGCTCCTCGGCCGGGGTCTTGTCGTACACCGTGGTCGAGAGGGTGCTCCGCCCCTGGTACACGTGGGCGGCCCCCTCGAAGACCAGCCTCCGCTCCTCCTTGTCGGTGTCGTCCCTCAGGTGCTGCTCCAGATCCACCAGGGCCTGGCGCTTGCGCTCGTGCTGGTGGGCCTCGCACGACACTGAGACGACCGAGCCCTCCTTCTGGGCGTCGCAGTTGTCGATCTGCCAGCCTCCGCCCTTGATCGCCGCCCGCACCGGCCCCAGGCTCAGCTCGTTGATCTTGTCGCCCCGGGCGAGGATCGCGTCCCGCAGCGTCTCCGCCGCTGGGGTGTCGAGGATCCGCACCCCCAGCACCGTGTCACCGTCCTGGCGGAGCGCTGCGGTCCCCTGGGGTGCGCTGGCGATCGCCACCGCGTCGTCGAGCTTGGGGTAGCGATCGATCTGGATCGAGGCCTCGATCGGCCCCTTGGACGCCTCGCAGAAGACAAACAAGATCCCCTCGATCTCGTCCTCGCGACAGCGATCGATCTTCCAGCCGGCGGACTCGGTGGCGTCCTGGAGGTCTTCGGGCAAGACCCAGTTGGCGAGATCCCCCCCGCCGTCGGCGCTCCGACCCCGGCGCCGGATCGGCTTGTAGCGCTCAGCCCTGATCTCAGCGTCCATCGCAGCCTTCAGCTCGAGCAGGGCCTCCCTGCGGGCGCCCTCCACCCTGGCCCCGAACCCCGCGGCCTTCCGCCCCAGGATCTCCAGCTCGGACTCGTCGAACATCCCGTCTGAGGCGCACTCCTCGAAGGTGACCTCGAAGTCGATCGAGCGAAACAGCCCAGCCCGACCCTCCCAGGCTGCGATCCATCCGTCATCGATCATGTGCTGGACAGACTCTCGGTGAGGATCGTTGAGATCGATCCAGTCCTGGAGCTCCACCGCCAGCTCGCTGAAGGCCCGGGCCTGGACCTCCCGCCACAGGCTCCCACAGCCTCCCAACCCCAAGATCGAGGAGACAAGCAAGACCCAACCCCAACGCATCACCACCTCACCGGATGTTGGGCGGTAGACTCGACCACCGACCTGAGGATTGACTCGATGCACCATGATGCCACGGCGTTCATCACAGATCTGAAGCAGCGCAACCCCCACCAGCCGGAGTTTCACCAGGCAGCCGAGGAACTCGTGCACAGCGTGTGGTCGCTGCTGGAGCGCGAGCCCGCGTACCGTGAGGCGCGCATCCTCGAGCGGATCACCGAGCCTGAGCGGGTGCTTCAGTTCCGGGTCGTCTGGGAGGACGACAGCGGGGACATCCAGGTGAACCGTGGCTACCGGGTGCAGTTCAGCGGGGCGCTGGGGCCCTACAAGGGTGGGCTGCGGTTTCACCCCACCGTGAACCTGTCGATCCTGAAGATGCTCGGATTCGAGCAGATCTTCAAGAACGCGCTGACCACGCTTCCGATGGGAGGTGGCAAGGGTGGATCGGACTTCGATCCCAAGGGCAAGAGCGATCGCGAGGTCATGCGCTTCTGTCATGCGTTCATGGACGAGCTGGCCCGACACATCGGCCCCGACACCGACGTCCCCGCCGGCGACATCGGCGTGGGGGGGCGGGAGATCGGCTACCTGTTCGGCCGCTACCGGCGCCGGAGCAACACCTGGACGGGCACGCTGACGGGGAAGGGTCTCGGGTACGGGGGCTCCCGGGTCCGGACCGAGGCCACCGGCTATGGGTTGGTCTACTTCACCCAGGAGATCCTCGCGCACCGGGGGGGCAGCCTCGATGGGCTGACCACGACCGTCTCTGGATCCGGTAACGTCGCGCAGTACTGTGTCGAGCAGCTGCTGATGCAGGGCGCGAGGGTGATCACCCTGTCGGACTCTCAGGGGCTCATCCACGATCCCGCCGGGATCGACGAAGAGAAGCTCGAGTGGGTCAAGGAGCTGAAGAACGTGCGACGCGGCCGGATCGCCGAGTACGCTCGTCGGTTCAGCGGCAGCTCCTACCATGAGGGCATGCGGCCATGGGGGATCGCCTGTGACTGGGCGTTCCCCTGCGCCACCCAGAACGAGCTGTCGCGGTCCGACGCCGAGCAGCTGATCCAAAACGGCGTGCAGGGCGTGAGCGAGGGCGCCAACATGCCGACGGATCTCGACGCGATCGAGCGCCTGCACGCGGCCGGCCGGATCGTGGCCCCGGCAAAGGCCGCAAACGCTGGAGGAGTCGCGGTCAGCGGGCTAGAGATGTCCCAGAACAGCCAGCGCATGAGCTGGTCTGCTGAGGAGGTCGACGCTCGCCTGAAGCAGATCATGTCCGATATCCATCGGCAGTGCGTCGACGCGCATGAGGGCAGCGGCGCGATCGACTACGTCAAGGCAGCCAACCTCGCCGGGTTCAAGCGCACCGCAGACGCGATGCTCGCCCACGGCCTCGAGTAGCGCTCCACCCTCAGGGGGCGGGGGCTGGAGCCCCCAGGGGGCGGGGGCTGGAGCCCTCAGGGGGCGGGGGCTGGAGCCCCCAGTGGCCCGGGCTGCTCCCCGGACGGATCGAGCTGCTCCCCGGACGGATCGGGGTCCACCGCGGGCCCCGCGGTGGCGATCGCCCCTACGATCAGGGCGAACAGCCCGCGGTGCTCGACGTCGGCGCCGTCGATCTCCCGGGGGCGTAGCCTGGGCTCAAAGCCCGCGTCGATGAAGCCCCTCAGCAGCGAGGGATCGGACGCCAACACGTGCACCGGCACGTCCGAGGACATGCCCTGGGCGATCAACGGGGGCTGGTGATCCCCCATGATCAGGATGATCTGCTCTCCGTCAGGCCCATCCTCAAGCTGCCGGGCGATCGCCTCCAGATCGTACAGGACGCTGTCAAGGTAGTTCTGGGGATCTCCATGGGACTCCTTGACGCTCTCTCTGCGGTGGTACTTGAACCTGGACATCCGCATGCGCAGCTCGCTGTAGGCGCTGCGCTCGTGGACCAGCGCCCGGCTGCGGCCCCTGCGTCCCTGCCACCGGGTGTAGGGATCGAGCAGCGGTGGCGCCTCCCTCCATGGGATGTGCGCCGTGGCGAGGTGGAAGAACGCAAAGGTCGGAGCGTCCAGCTCGTCCAGGACGCGCTCGTTCACGAAGTCGATCGTGTACTGATCGGGGATGTGGCCCCACCCCACCACCGGGCCCTCGTACTCCAGATCGTCGAAGAACACGGTGTGTCCAAAGCCGAAGTGGTTGACCAGCGACACGCCGGGGCGAGCGCGATCCTTGGCCCGGACCAGCACCGTCTCGTAGCCCTGCCCCGCGAAGAACCCGGGCAGGTGGGGCAGCTGATCGGTCAGGCCGATCAGGTGCTCATAGGTGGACTGGCGCGCGACATACAGCCCGAGCAGCAGCGAGGCATCCGCGATCCAGGAGCGACCTCCGTGGACCGGCGCCTCGGACAGGCCCGACGCAGTGTACCAGCCGCGCTCAGTCAGGTGCTCCTCCAGCGCGTCGACGCCCGGGGCCCACCGCGCCGCCAGCGCCTCGTCGCGCCGGACCACGTCGCCGTAGCTCTCCACGATGTAGATGTGCACGTCGGGACGACGCGTCAGGGTGAGATCCTCCAGCCCCCGGTGGGGTCGATCCTGGATGTCGGATCGCACCTCGTAGAGCAGGTCCCAGGACTCCGACAGGTTGCTGATCAGCCACGGCATCACGAAGGTCGAGCGCTTCGAGACCGCCACCCCCGCCGACAGGACAGCGATCACCGCGATGCTGGCCAGGCTCCGGGCCGGGCCCACCGAGCGCGCCCAGGCCTCGAGCCTGCCCGCCAGCAGCGTGCCGACGATCGTGAGCCCCACGGGCACCAGCAACAGGACCAGCACCGCCACCGTGGCCCACACCCCGTACAGATCCCGCCCCAGCACCCACAGATGCTTCGACAGCAGCAGCAGATCGTAGATCGGCAGATCCTCGTTGGTGGCGATCCGCGAGCACGCGCGCCCCAGCTCGTAGGTGCACAGCAGCGCCCAGAACACCCCCACCAACCAGGCCCGGGTGGAGCCCCGCCGCTCAGCGGAGGCCCGCCAGCCCCCACGGATCCACTGCAGCCCCCACAAGATCACTATCGCCACCACCATGTCCGGGGCCACGGTGAGGGCACGGGAGGTGCGGGCATAGCCCCGGGGCCAGGCCGGGCCCGAGACCAGAACGACGAGACAGAGCAGGGTAACAATGCCGAGGATCCACCGCTGACGCCGATCCCATGGGCCTGGCTGCATGAGCTCCTCCAAGACCCGCCCTTAGCCTCGGTGCCCCTGGTTGGCCCGTTCCGCCAGAGCGCGAACAAGGTTCATGCGCTGGCGGAGCGCGGCGGAGCGCGGCGGAGCGCGGCGGAGCGCGGCGGAGCGCGGCGGAGCGCGGCGGAGCGCGGCGGAGCGCGGCAGAGCGCAGCCTCCAAGC
>DRPG01000645.1 GCA_011376105.1 Deltaproteobacteria bacterium | reverse complement strand
CGGAGGAGGCTCGGGGTAGAGATCGCGGTAGTGGGGGCCGCCTGCGTGGTTGAACACGCTGGCCTGTCCCTCGAAGCGGAAGATCGAGCCGTAGACGTTGGGCTTGCCCAGGATCACGCACGCGTCGTTGACGAGGTAGCGCGTCGGGAAGTTGTCGGTGCCATCAACGATCACGTCGTAGGGCTCGAGGATCCGCAGGGCGTTGTCGCTCGTCAGCGCCTCGGCGTAGGTGTCGACCTGCACGTGGGGGTTCAGGTCCGCGATCCGGGCCCGGGCGCTGTCGACCTTGAGGGTGCCGACGCCTGAGGTGCCGTGCAGCACCTGGCGCTGGAGGTTGCTCTCCTCGACCACGTCGAAGTCGACGATCCCGATCCGGCCGACGCCGGCTGCTGCGAGGTACATCAGCAGCGGGCTGCCCAGCCCGCCTGTGCCCACACACAGCACTGAGCCTGCCTTGAGGCGACGCTGTCCCTCCACCCCGATCTCGGGCAGGATCAGGTGCCGGCTGTAGCGAGCGATCTCAGCGTGCGCTAGCTCTCGAAGGGGGGGCATGGGGGCTCCATCGGTGGTGTGATGCCTGGAGATCTTCCAAGCGAAGAGAGACGGGGAGACAAGAGTGGGCGTCCGCTTGGGCGGAGCGGGGCTCAGCGAGGTGACCTCCGCAGCCGCGTCGACGCCGTGGGGCTCAGCGAGGCGACCTCCGCAGTCACGTCGACGCCGTGGGGCTCAGCGAGGCGACCTCCGCAGTCACGTCGACGCCGTGGGGCTCAGCGAGGCGGCCTCCGCAGTCACGTCGACGCCGTGGGGCTCAGCGAGGCGACCTCCGCAGTCATGTCGACGCCGTGGGGCTCAGCGAGGCGACCTCCGCAGTCACGTCGACGCCGCGGCCCGGCGGGGGCGCTCGTCGGGGGGGAGCTGCTGATCCGCTCTACACCTCGGCCTGTGTCGATCAGGCATCACAGACGCCCTCGACGAGCGAGACCTTCCTCGCGAGGATCGCCTCTCCAAGGTTCGAGATCCTCGCGTGGCCGTCGAGCAACACGCCCGCGAGGCTGGGCCTGGATCCCCGGGCCTGAACCCTTCGCGCCCAGGCGAACATCGGCTCGCTCCGATCCTCCCAGCGGCGGACGGCGAACCCCGCCGACTCCACGACCCCTCGGAGCTCATCGATCGTCGCCAGGTGGCTCTCGCTCCCGTCGAGCGACCACGGCATGGGCCACGGCAGCTCCCCTGGGCGCCCGGCCACGATCTCCCACAGGAGCAGCTTCCCCGCAGGGCGCAGCACCCGGCGGAGCCCCCGGAAGAGGTCGGCCTTGTGCTCGATGTTCACCTGAACGTGGACGAGGAGCGCGACGTCTACACTCCCGTCGTCCAGATCGAGCTCGGTCACGTCTCCCTCGACGAAGGAGATCGCGGACTGCAGGCCACAGCGAGCCGTCAGCGAGCGTGCTGCCTCGAGGTAGGTCCTGGTGGCGTCGATCCCGAGCACAGACGAGCCGGTCTCGCCCGCGACGAGGCGGCTCACCCCACCCAGGCCAGCGCCCAGGTCCAGGACACGGTCCGAGCGGCGCAGCTCGCCGTGCTCGATCAGGCGAAGGATGGGCGCCGGGCCTCCGGTGTGGAACTGATCCACGCCGTGGAGGGCCTCGACCGCGAGCGGCCCTGAGCCTCCGAGGCCGTGCTCGGCAAGGTGTGCGCCCAAGCGACGCTCGAACTCAGGATCTTCATACGCTCTCATCCTCGTGTCTCCCTGTCTTCGGGGGCTGTGGTCGCTCGACGGGGGCGGTCTGCGGAGGTGGGCGGGCCGTGGTGCCGACGCGCGCCGCCGCCTCCAGCGACCTGCCCGGCGAGGCCCCTGGTGGGGCGAGGCGCGCGACCCCGGTCAGTCTTCGGCCACGGGCTGTGCGTCGAGGAAGCTGCGGACCTTGCGACGGATGGATCCGTGGATCGCTCCCCGATCGACCTCTCCAGCGTCGACGAAGAGCTCTGGTGCGGCCACCTCCCCGAGGAAGCTTCCGATCGGGATGTAGACGAAGTGACCCGCGTCGATCATCTCCAGGACTGAGTGGTCGACGTGTTCAGCGACGAAGCGGGCGTGGGCATCGAGGGGGTTGATCTCGTCGTGGGCTGACGCGAAGATCAGCATCCGCTGATCCAAGGCGGCCAGCGACTCCGCTGAGAACCCAGGCACCGGGGAGGGCGCCATCAGCACGAACGAGCGGATCCTGGGGTCGCGGTAGGAGCGCTCATACGGTGTGTGATCGACCTCGAGATCGATCGCCTCCATCGGCGCGAGGCGCTCGGCGTAGATGTCGTCGGGGGGCCCCGCGAGCCGGTAGGCACGAAACACGGCTGGATCGAACCTCGCGCCCGCGAGCAACAGGCCGGTGTGGCCCCCTGCGGAGTGGCTCACGAACGAGATCCGTTCTGGATCGAGGGCGTCGCCGAACCGTGGATCGTCGAGGAGGTCGTCGAGGAGCACCGAGACGTCGAGCGCCCGGTTCCACAGGGTGAACATGCCCTCTCCGGTCAGATCCCCCAACATCGAGCCCGGGTGGTCGACGGCGGCGACGACGTAGCCGTGAGACGCCAGGTTCGTGGCGAGCCAGCCCTGCGCGAACCGGAAGCCCAGGGCGCCGTGGGACACGAGCACGAGTGGCCTGGGCGCCCCAGGGGCCAGGGCCGCGTCGCGCGCGACCCACAGCGGCTGGATGAGCGGGAGCGGGCGGCTCCACTCTTCCTGTACGCCCTCTTCGGCCGGGTACCAGACCTCAGCGACGAGCGTGCGTTGTCGTGTGGGATCGTGCAGCTCGAGGGTCGTGATGCCCACCGGGTGAGGCCCCCGGGCGTCGTCTTCGGGCGTCGCACAGGCGACGCTCAGGATCCCAGCGAGCACCGCGGCCCGAGGTATCTCACCGCGCATCATGCACCTCCATCGGCGGACATCGCTGCCCTGCCGCCGGGGCGGAGGGCGAGCCCGAACGCGAGCGTCAGGGTCGCCAGGGGGAGCCCCCACAGGAGGAGGCTGGTGAGCCCGAGCCCGAGGGGGGCGTGGCCCGAGTACGTCTCGAGCGTGCTCACCACCCACAGCGAGCCGTAGCCCAGCGCGCCGAGTTGCACGATCCACACCTGGCGTTCTTCGGTCTGTCGTCCCAGGTGCAGGCTCGAGAGGAGCAACATCATCACGAGCAGCCCGTGCAGCGCGATCAGGTGGGAGATCAGCATCACCCCCTCCGCGCCGAAGGTATACGGGGGGTGGGGGTGCGCTGAGATGCGCGTTGGCACGGTCGAGACAGCGTGGGCGATCATGGTGAGCCCCTGCAGCGTGCCCAGCGAGACCAAGGTCATGCCGAACCGGATCGCGAGCCGACGCGCCGGCGAGGCCACGATGTGGGAGAAGCTGTGCCAGGTGATCACCGCGAAGAGCGCGGTGACCGGCAGGGTCGTGGCGGCGATGACGAGCGCGATGGCTGCGTTGGTGTCGGTCGTGAACATGTTGAAGTGGGACGCCGTCCCGCGCCACTGCTGGACGATCACGAGGCTCGACTGAGTGAGCCCGGTCAGGGCCAGTCCCCCCATCGTGATCCAGGCGATCCACGACCGCATCTTCAGGTGACGGGCGACCCAGGCGGTGCAGACCTGGATCGCGCCCAGCGCGGCGGGGAAGACGATGGGCTTGCGCCACGAGATCGGGCCGCTCAGGGTCCCTCCTTGCGTCACCCAGACCCCGACGTGCAGGAGCCCCGCGGCGATCAGGGCCAGCCCCACGCCCGCGAGCAGCTTCTCCGGGGGGCCCAGCTGGCGCCATTGGTTGCGGACTGCGTCGGAGACTCGGCGGGTTGGATCAGGGCTCATCACAGCTCCTGTGGTGAGGGGGGGGAGGCCAGCTCTGGCGCTCGTGGGGCCAGCTCCGCGGGCCTCCGGGCTCAGCTCGTGGATCAGGGATCGAAGGGTTCCTTCGACGCGACGGATGCGGACTTCGTCTCACGAGCTCCTCTCTGGCTGGGCCGCGACGTCTCGGTGGCGGTCGAGGCCGCCGGGGCTCGGCGCGCACGCCGGGCCTCCTCCGTCTCCACGCGGGGTCTGAGGGGCACGCCTCCAGTCGCGGTTGTAGGCCCACAGGGTGTCGCGCGTCACGTGGGCGGCTCGCCGGAGCGCAGCCCGCAGCAGCCGGGCGTTGAAGCGCAGCGCCCCCGAGGCGTATCGAAACAGGCCGAGGTGGTGTCGCCTTCGCCACCGGGGAGCCGCGAAGAGCCGGTGCCACAGGATGTGGCGGGCCCCCGCCGGCAAGGTGAAGCGGGCGGGCACGCGCCCCTCGGGGTGTCCGAACCGCATGTAGCGAGGGATGAACGGCAGCTGATCGATGCGCTCGAGGATCCTCTCCGCCGCGACGGTGGGGCTCAAGGTGCCCTCGACCACCGCGGCCACGTCCTCTGCGCCTGCGTCGCACAGCTTGGTGAACTCGGGAACCTGGCTGCTCAGCACGCCTTGGTGCTCGGGGGTGTGCAGCGCGTCGAGGCACCCTCGATCGCCTGTGGCCTGGTGCTGCATGTGGAGAGACAGCGTGCTGTAGGTCGCGAGGTAGTTGCCCAGCGCCCACACTCGATTCCACGCGTTAAAGAGCTCGAAGCTCCGAAACGCATCGAACGATCGAGACACGATCCGATCGTAGTGATCCAACGAGCCCTGGATCAGCGTGTCCACCTCTGCGAACGACTCGACCGCCCAGTCTCGACGGCGATGCGCGTCGATCAGGCGCTGCGCCAGCAGATCGATCGCCGCCACGGTGATCGACAGCCCGCTCGAGTACAGCGGATCGACGAACCCCGCCGCGTGGGGCAGGAGGACGAAGCCCGGGCCGATGGCCCGCGAGGAGGAATACTGGAGTCGGCCCGTCGACACCCACGGGCGGACGGCGCGTGCCCGGGCGAGCTGAGCGGCGATGCTGGGGAACCGTGCCACGAGCGAGCGAAACTCTGCCTCGGGATCGGCGTGGCTGTCAGGATGTTGTCGTCTGTCGAGGATCAGGCCGACGCTGCACAGCGGGTTCGTCGCGTCCGCGTGGTTGTCGAAGGGGATGATCCACAGCCAGCCCCCGTCGAAGCAGTGATGGAGCGTGCTCTGGCTCCACGGGACCGGCAGCCCGCTGTCAGCCCGGCTCGGCCCCACCTGATCGTAGGGCAGGACCTTGATCATGTGGGTGAACAAGCTCCGGGAGTTGGTCTGCAGACGGGTCGGCGACTCCCGGAGGCCGAGCTTCGCTGCGACAGGGGAGCGGTGGCCCGTGCCGTCGATCACGATCCTGGCCTCGACGCGGGATCCATCAGCTGTGAGCAGGCGAGCGGATCCCACCGCCAGATCGAGATCGGTGATCCGCGAGGCCTGCCGGACCTCAGCCCCGTGCTGCAGCGCGAGCGCCATCAGCCACGCGTCGGTGTCTTGTCGGAACAGGTGGGCGTCTGGGCCGACGGGGGGCGTGAGCGTGGGGAGCTGGGTCGAGTGGGCGCCGCGGTGGGGCACACCGGGCTCGTGCCAGGCGAACGCGAAGGAGCGCTTGACCCCGCACGCCGGGCTGACGTGATCTCTTAGATCGTAGAACGTGCCCAGCCAGGAGATCTCGGGGACGTCGTACCGCGCAGCGAGCAGCTTGAACCGGAGGCTGGTCTCGGGGATCAGCGACTCGCCGATGGCAAACCGGGGGTGGACCCCCGCCTCGAGGACGACGACCCGCAGGCCGTGGCGCGCGAGGACGGTGGCGAGCAGGGTGCCACCGATGCCAGCGCCGAGGATGGCGACATCATAGCGCATCGTCAGGATCCCTCGAGGAGGGCGTGTTGTTCCATCGCGGCGAGCATCGAGTCGGGCCAGGGGCTCGGATCCATCTGATCCGCCACGATCGTCATGCAGGCGGTCTCCTGCCTACCGCTCGCGACCCGCTCAGGGCCCCCGTTGAGCCTCACGTACTCGAAGTCGAGCGCCATCCGGTTGTGCCGGACCCAGCCCACCCGCATCCGCAGCGCGACCTCGTCGAAGGCGTACAGAGAGTGGTGGTAGTCGCAGGAGACGTTGAGCGTGATCAGGGCCAGGCCACCCTGGATCTTCTCTGCCACGTCGGGCGCATATTCAGCGAGGAACATCTCGCGGCATCGCCCCTGCCACAGGACATAGTTGGCGTAGTAGACGTTGCCCACCACGTTCGTCTCCTCGAAGGAGACGATGTGGCGGTACTCTAAGTAGCCACCCCGGCTATCCTGACGAACGGGCATTGCGTTGCTCCACGTTGGTCGCGATCGCGACCACGATGGGGTTGGAGAACCGACGCACGGAGAACGCGCGGGCCCGGATGACGAGGTTGCCTGCTTCGAAGGTCGACCACCCGTCGTGGTGGGATCGGATGATCAGCGCGCCCGCGGGGGGCTGCCCCGCCTTCTGCATGCACTCCGCCGCGGCCCACACACAGGTCGCCGCCTCGTCTGGATCGGGACCCAGCGAGGCGAGGTGATCGGCGACGGCCGCGCGCGCGTCGCCGAGCAGCGCCCGCCACTGTTCGGGACGCCGGGGCTCGCACCGCTGCACGTCGCACGCGATCGTCTCCCTGGAGGTGACAGCGAGGGTGAGATCGTCGCTGTGGGAGAACGAGATGGGGGTGCGATCGGCGAGCTCGGGCTTGCCGTCGGGTCGGTGGTAGACGCGCAGGGGCGCGCCCCGGAGGGCGAGGGCGGCTCGAGCGCGTCGCTCCAGCCTCGAGCCTCCGATCGAGACCACGGCCTCCAGCGTGTTGCCGGGCTCGAACCTGCTGAGCTGGTGCTCGAGGTACGCACCCAGCACCTGCTCGGGCCAGGGGCCGTCGAACTCGGTGCCCGCCACCGTGACCAGCTCGAGCCCTCGCCAGCGCGCCCGGAGCCTGCCCTCCAGGGTCCGCACCGTCACGTCGACGGTGATCCCCGAGCTGTTTCGCGACGTCTCTCGGGTGACGATGGACCAGGGCCCCGGCGCAGACAGATCGAAGAGGGTGATGTCCGCGACCGATCGGGGCAGCAGGGGGCTGTGGGGAAACGCAGGCTGGTGCGCATGGATCGTCGCATCCAGGAGGGCTGGATCCCCCAGCAGGAGGGCGGGGGAGAGGTAGGGCGCAAACCAGGGGCGACCCGCGTCGAGCCCCGCGCGGGCGCAGCACCCGCTGGCTCGGATCTGTTGGTATGCCTCGATCCGCCGGAAGCGGCCTCCGTGGAACAACAAGGAGCCGTAGATGTCCCCGATCACCTCGAGGCTCAGATCCTCCCGGGACGGGGCGGGGCGATCGAGGTCTGGAGAGGGGGGGCCGTAGCGCAGCGTCGCGCTGAAGCAGTCCACCGAGAACCCTGAGTCTCTGGCGCGGACGACCGCGTGCACCTCGCCCGGCCCCACGAGCAGCGCCGCCACCCGCAGCGTGACGGGGCGGTCGCTGGGCACGACGATCGGCGCGCGGAACACCGCGTCGGCGATGGACGTGGGGGCTGCTCCATCGAGCAGGACGCTCGCGACCTGCGCCATCGCCTCGAACCCCAGGACAGCGGGGAGGAGTCGCTGTCCCTTGAAGACGTGATCGTCGAGGTAGGGATCGGTCGAGACCGACACGAGCGTCTCGACGACGATCTCCACCCCCGGCGTCAAGGTGACGATCTCGTCCACGAACCGCAGGAACGGCACCTCGATCGACACGGGGCGCAGCGTCGGCAGATCCCCGTGTCGGCCCGCGACGACGACGCTCGGGGGGGTCTCGGACGAGAGCAGGCGCCGCATCCACGCGAGCCCCTCGTCGATGGTGATCGCGGTGATTCCTTGCTGCTCGAGGGCGTCGAGGGTGCCCAGCCGATCGCCCATCCCCACCCCGGCCCACACCGACCACTCGAGCGTCAGGGTGCGCGTCTTTGGGTGGGATCGAGCCCAGGAGGCGATCTCGGCCGCCAACCACTCGTTGGCCACTGCATAGTCAGCGTTTCCCCGAAGTCCACTGCGGCCGATGATCGATCCAAAGCCCACGAGCAGGCGCAGCCGGTCTGGATCGACGGCCGCCAAGATGTTGCGGAGTCCCTGGACCTTGGGGCCGAAGGTCGCGCGCATCGCGTCCTCCGTCAGGCCAGCGATCAGCTCCGGGACGTTCCGCCCCGCGCCGTGGAGCACGGCGGTGATCGGCCCCAGCTCTCGGCCTGCGGCGGCGACCAGCCGCTCGATCGCCCTTGGATCGAGCACGTCTGCCTGGAAGTATGAGGCTCGGACGCCCATGGCGTGCATGCGCTCGAGGTTGTTCGCCAGGGAGGTGTCGCGCTCGGGATCCGATCGGCCGACCAGCGCGAGGGAGGCGCCGGTCCACAGCGCCAGATCCAGGGCACACTCGGCGGTGATGCCCTTGCCACCACCGGTGATCAAGATCACGTCCGAGCTATCGAGCGGCGCGGCTGGCTCCCCCGCCGCGATCCATCGCGTCATGCGCGGGACCCGGCGCACGCCATGCGCGTCGTAGCAGCACTCGACAAACCCCCGGAGCGAGGCTGCCTCTTCGACGATCCGATCCACGGCCGCCGGGAGATCGGGGGGCAGATTGAGGACGCAGACCGAGATCTTCGGCGCCTCGAGGTGCAGCGTCTTCGCGAGCCCGGCGGCGCCGTGTCCGGGCTGCACCAGCACATACTTCGACGGCTGCCGGGTCTGGGACAGGGCCCGGGCCTCGGCGAGCGCCGGGCCCAGGTCGTCGAGCGTGGCGGGTCGATCTAGGGGCAGGCAGACGATCACGCCGTCGCCCGACAGGGAGGCGACCGCCTTGAGCAGGGCGCCCCGCATCGGGTGGGCGGCGGGCGCGACGACGGACCATCGACCTGGCTCGGCCGTGTCGCCGTCGGCCGCTGGACGCGGGGGGCAGGCTTGCTCGATCCAGTCGATGGAGAACGCGCGGACCCAGGACGCGACGCCGGGGGGCAGGATCGCGGTGGGGCGGGCCCCATCGCCGGCCTTCACGATCTCGTCGAGCGCCGCCGCGAGCTGGCCGATCTCGGCGTCTGCGTACGAGGTGGGGGAGGCCAGCGGCGGCGCGCCGATCAAGCGCGCCGCCTCGCTGGCGATCTCCGCCACCATGATGGAGTTCAGGTGCAGATCGGACAACATCCGATCGTGGGCGTGGATCGAGCCCACCGGCAGCTCGACGCGCTCGGCGACCAGCTGTCGCACCAGCTCGAGGGGCTCATCTGTGGTCGCTGGATCCGGGCCCGGTTCGTCGACCTCCGGGGCGTCCACAGCCCTGGAGAAGGCCAGCCTGAGCGGCGTCCGGGCCCGGCCGGCGGGTGCGTCCACCGAGCAGGGGTTTGCGAGGACATCGAGGGACCAGTCGAGGGGAAACGGTCGGTGGAACCGGTCCATGAAGAGCGCAGAGGGACGCACCTGCGCCCCCAGGGTCCAGGCGGCCGCCACAGCGCACAGGAGCCCCCGCAGGGACGCACCCGACGCGTCGAGGCTGACGACGGGTGTCTCGATGGTGCGTGGTGCGAGGGCGCTCAGCGCGTGTCCGGGGCCGACCTCGATGAACAGATCGACGCCGTCGGCCGCGACGCGCAGCGCGTCCACGAAGCGGACGGGCTCGAGCACCCCCCGTGTGAGCAGCTCGTCGATCGCAGCGTCGGCCTCCAGGGGCGCGCCGGTGACGGTGGACACGACGAGGCGCCGCAGTGGCTGTAGCGCCTCGTCGCCGAGGCGTTCCCCCAACGCGGGGGCGGCGTCGGCCACCAGCGGGCTGTGGAACGCATGGGACACGGCGAGGGGGGTCACCTTGAGGCCCGCAGCCCGGGCCTGGGCGCTCGCCGCCTCGATCGAGCCCCGGGCTCCTGAGAGCACGGTGTGATCGGGGGCGTTGAGGCAGGCGACGTGGACGTTGTGCGCTCCGGCGATCGCGTGTGCCTCGTCGGCCGCGCCCTCGAGCGCGACCATGGCCCCGGTGGGGCTCCCCAGATCCGCCATCGCCCGACCGCGGGCCCGCGCGATCCGCAGCAACCCCTCGCCGGACACCGCGCCCGCCCAGGCCAGCGCAGACAGCTCGCCTAGGCTGTGGCCCACCGCGACGTCGGCGTGGAGCCCGAGCTCTTCGAGGACCACGGCCGCGGCCCACGAGGCGCACGCGATCGCGGGCTGGACCACCTCCGTGTCGGCTCCGTCCACGCGAGCCGGCAGACGAGCGGCCTTGTAGAGACAAGCCACGGACTCGAACCGCTGTCGCCAGATCCCGCCGCTGAGGTTCGCCGGGGAGCCCTGGCCGGGGAACAGCAGGCCGATGCGGGGCACGCGTGCGTGATCTGTCGCGGCGAGGAAGACCCCACCGGCGGGATCGAGGTGTTGCTCCCCCCCCTGCTCGATCCATCCCCGGAGCTTGCGGAGCCCTCGCCCGAGCTCCTCCGGAGACCGCGCCACCACCGCGGCGCGCAGCCGCCGGTCGCCGCCGGTCGCCGCCAGCGTCGCCGCCAGATCCGCCAGCTCCGCGAAGGAGAGATCGGACGCGTAGGCCGCCACGGCCTCGAGCTGAGTCGCGAGCCGCTGCACGTCGTCGGCGTCGAACACCAGCAGCTCCGCGTCCTGGTGTGAGCGAGCCAGGATCTGCTCCTCGGGGCGGAGGCGGCGTGGACGCGTGGCGGGGGCGGGGGCGGGGGCGGGGGCCTCGAGGGTGACGTGCACGTTGATCCCGCCGAAGCCCATGGCGCTCACCGAGGCACGCTCAGCCCGCTCCTCGGGCCAGGGCTCGGCGTGGGGCGGGGTCCGGAGGACCTTCGTCCCCGCGAGGATCGGGTGGGGCTCGAGCTGACCTGCGGTCGGAGGCAGGATCCGGTGGTGGATCGCCAGGGTTGCCTTGAGCAACCCCGCGATCCCCGAGGCCGCCTTCGTGTGGCCGATCAAGGCCTTGATGGTCCCGAGGACGGGGGGAGCGTCGCTGGACGCGCCTGCCTCCTCCAGAGCGCCCACCAGGGTCTGCAGCTCGGTCGCGTCGCCGACCGCGGTCCCGGTGCCGTGCCCCTCGAAGTAGGTGACGGTGTCGATGCCGTAGCCCGCTCGTCGGTAGGCTCGGGCGAGGGCGAGGCGCTGCCCGCCGACCGCGGGGCGGGTGATGCCGCCCTTTCCGTCCGACGACATCCCCCAGCCGCGGAGGGTGGCGTAGATGCGCCGGCCCGCCGCGACTGCGTCCGACGTGCGCATCAGGACGACGAAGCCACACCCCTCTCCGGGCCAGAACCCTGAGGAGCGGGCGTCGAAGACGCGCATATCGGTCTCGGCGAGCGCGCCGGTCTTGGCGAAGCCCACGATCTCGAAGGGATCGAGGCTCAGATCGACCCCCCCGACCAGGGCGGTGTCCAGATCCCCCGCCACCAGGGCGGAGCACGCGTTCGTGACGGCGAGCAGCGACGACGAGCAGGCTCCGTCGATGGTGTAGCCCGCGCCGCGCAGATCGAACGCGTTGCAGATCCTGCCGGCGATCGTGTTCGACAGCCCGCCCGCGAGGGTGTCTTCGTCCACGGCCTCGAACGCTCCCCGGAAGCGCTCTCCGACCGCGTCAACGACCGCGTCGATCGATCCGGGGGCGACCCCCCCCTCCGCCAGCGCGGCCTCGAGGGTGCGGCGGACGAAGGGCCAGCGCAGCCTCAGGCCCTGAGCGCGGCTGAACTCGCCCGTCAGCGTGTTGCCGACCAGGACCCCCGTTGCATCGCGCGACAGGCCCTCTCCTCCCGGGAAGCCCGCGTCTGCCAAGGCGCCCGCCGCGACCTCGAGCGCCAACCAGTGGGCGTGGTCCGTCTGCCTGTGCGTCGATCCGGCCACCCTGAACCGAAGGCGATCGAAGCTCCACCCCGTGAGGACGGCGGCTTGGGTCCCGTACGTCTTGTCCACCGCGTCGTGATCGGCGTCGAAGTAGTCATCGAGGCGGAGACGGACGTCGGGCATGCGCCGAAACGAGCGCCGTTTCGCCAGGATGTTCTGCCACAGCTGGCCCACGTCATCGGCGCCTGGATACCGACACGCCATCCCCACGATCGAGATCGATTCTTCCAAGCGTTCCTCCTTGCTCTCTGTGGACAGACGGCACCGCGGCGTGTCGCGCTCGTCAGACACGTTTCACGCCCTGCAGGACCCTCGAGAGCCTGAGCGTCCCCGTGGCCTCCCCCCTCTGCAGCTCTCCGCCGCGGGCCTCCTGCCAGCTCGAGAACGCGATCCACGCTCCTCTCAGGGCGCACACCAGGGTGACGCTGAAGAAGAGGGTGAAGATGACGTGGGTGAACATCAGCAGCATGTAGATCAGCGAGATCGAGGCCCCGAACACGATCTGCCCCCGGAGGCTGGCCGGCGAGGTCATCGGATCGGTGATCATGTAGAACGTGAACAGCAGGAACGCGACGCCCGTCATCGGCATCAGGCCGGAGAGGAGCGGGGCCCCCGAGGTCCACGCGCGGACGATCGCTTGCAGCGCAAACGTCGCTAAGAATGTGACGATGAGCGGGACGCGCCGGGTGAAGCGGACGTTGAGGTTGCTCCCCAGCACGACGATGGCCAGCGGCAGGATCCAGTCTCCGGCCCCCCCCCTGCCATACATCCCCTCTGTGTATTCGTAGGGGATCACCGCGACCTGGTGAAACAGCAACAACGTCAGGGCGATCCCGAAGTTCGACGGGTTCATGAAGTGCCGTTTTCGCCCGCGGATCGTGAGCTTGAAGATATACTTGGAGCCCACCGCCGCGACGACCGCAAACACCATGGGCCAGAGCGCGTCGTTGACGTAGAGCAGAAAGCTCGTGGTGACGGCGGTCATGTGCGCCGGCGCGAGGAAGAACGCGACGTGGCGTGGCCCTCCGCCCGCGAAGAGCGGGGGACGTTGGTTGCTGCGGGCGTCGATGACCTCGAGCAGGAGCGCTGAGGCATAGCCCGCGAGGACCGCGACCAGGAGCTGCAGGAAGCTCTGCTCGAACCCAAGGAACGCGTGCCCGGCGAGGGCGAACAGGGTCGCTGTGGTGGCGGAGATCTTCAACCCCATCCGGGGATCGGGCCCTGAGCGGATGTTCTCGTTGGGTCTGCTCATGGGGTCCCTCGCGTTCCCAGGGTCAGCGTGTGCCAACCGGGTTGCAGGTGTAGATCTTCGGTGTGCAGCCCCGAGGCATCACGCCAGCGGATCTGGACCCTGATGTCGGCGTCGGCGTCGACATCCCCGAGCCCCAGGTGCACGTCCGGGCTCCGGCCGCCCGAGTGGCCGCTGCTCGCGTCCACCTGCCCCAGCCTCGTCGAGCCGTCGGGGAGCGTGGCCTGGATCACGGCGCCGAGGGCGGGCCAGCCCTCCCCGTCCCGTGGGTGTCCCTCCCGGACCTGCAGCGCCTCGGCGGCGACACCCCGCTGGACGTGCAGGCCCAGGAAGCGACCCGGCGACGGCGCGTCGTTGCGGTGGAACCAGGAGGACTCCCACTGGTTCGCGACCGCCCAGTCGAGGTCCCCGTCGCCGTCCACGTCGGCGGTGGCGAGCCCCCGGCTGACCTGGGGGGCGTCGAGGGCCAGCTCCGCTGCGATGTCGACGAAGCGACCGTCATCGCCCTGGACATAGAACGGGTTGTGCTCGTGGCCGCTGATGTCGTCCCCCGGGACGACCTTCATCCAGGCACGGGGATCGTGGACCAACACGTCGTTGCCGATGGCGAACTCAGCGAGCTCGGGCCAGCGGTCGATCTCTCCCTTGCGGAACCCCGTGGCCTGCAGCAGCTCGAGCACGCCGTCGTTGTCGAAGTCGCCGAACCGGGTGCCCCAGCCCCAGTCGCTGTGGCCGACCCCCAGCACCTCCGACAGGTCGGAGTATGGAGCGATCCCCTCGGCCAGCAGCTCCGCGTCGCCGGTGCTGACCCAGAGGTAGTGCGACTCCTGCAGGGCCCACTCGGCGGCGATGTTGCTGATGAAGATGTCGAAGCGTCCGTCTCCGTTCACGTCTCCGAAGTCCACGCCCATACCCTTGAAGGAGTCCCGACCCATCACCTTCGAGCCAGGCACCGAGAGCGCCCGGCGGCCGAACACGCGGGTCAGGGCCACCCGGCCTGGCTCAGAACGGTTGTGGAAGACGCCGTCAGGACCGTAGTCGTTGGCGATGTAGAGGTCGACACGCCCGTCGCTGTCCAGGTCTGCAGCCCCCATCGCCAAGGTCCACCCACGCGCCTCTTCTTCGGAGAACGCGCCCCGGACCTCCGAGAAGCTCGCCACCGGCGCTGCACCACCCCGACCCCCGGTCCACAAAAACAGTCGGTTCTCCCCGGCGTTGGTGGCGTGAGAGAACGAATCCTGGAGCTCGGGCTGGTTGGTGGCTCGGGGATCGAACAGCTCTGAGTCGTCGCGGAAGTAGTTGCCAAGGAGCAGGTCGACGTGTCCATCGGTGTCGACGTCGACGAGGAGCGCCGTGGCGGTGTACATCACCGTGTCTTCGCCCTCGACGAGCGGCTGAGCGCGGAAGGCGTCGGGCCCCAGGGGCGCAGGTCCTTGCTCGAGGCGTCGCCGGAGGAACAGCACCGGCGCGCGGCCGAAGTAGGTGACGATCAGGTCTGCGTGACCGTCTTCGTTGAAGTCCCCGACGAGGCACCCGGTGGATCCACCGTGCCATGCGCCCTGATCTTGAGGATGAAGCTCGAAGGCTGAGAAACGCTCGGGCCTGTCCGGGGTCGGAGAGATGAAGACCGAGCCGGTGCGTGGCTCCGACACACAAAGATCGTTGGAGAGCCCGTCCCCGTCGATGTCAGCCAGAGAGAGCCCGGAGCCCACCGCGGAGATCCACCCAGAGAGGTGGGAGAGCGCAGGGTTCGCGGGGAGCACGTCGCGGCTTGGCTCCGAGACGGTGGGGATCTCGAACGAGCGAAACTGAAACGATCCTGCGAGCGCTGCCGCTTCGTCTGCGTGCACGCGGGGCTGAGCGGAGAGGGGCCCGAGCACCGCGAGGCTCGCCAGGGCGACGAGACGGGCGGGCGCGGTCCGGTACTCGTCCGGTGGGATCTGACGGCTCACGAGGTGGCCTCTCTGGAGAGGGTGGCTGCTTGCGCGTGGAGGTAGTGATCGAGGCGCGACAGCCAGGTGTGCCAGGTGGGCTGACCGCCCACCGATGCGTGGTCCTTGAGATCGGCCATGGTCTCGACGGCCAGTCGGTGTGCCTCGGCGGCGGTGCACGAGCACAAGACGTCGGTCGCCAGCGCCACCTGCGGCGCCGGGTTGCCCGCCACGTGGCGGGTGTGGGCGGCCAACACCGCGCCTCGCGCGAGCTGAGCCTCGAAGGGCTCCGCCAACCGGCGGAGCGTGGACAGGGTCGCCGCGTCCGTCCCGCCGGCGTAGGCGCACGCGAGCCCCACACCTGCCCACAGCTCGCCGTGGACCGCGTCGGGGAAGGTGTGGATCGTGTCGTGCAGCTGTCGCGGATCCCCTCCCTCCACAAACCACAGGCTCCGCCCGACGCCGGCGTGGTAGGGGCCGACGGCGTGGCCTTCGATGGAGGCCGGGAGCCGTCGCCGCCGGACCGTGCGATCCGTCTTCAGGAAGGCGTGGAAGAACCCCAGGCCGTCGAGGACGAGCCACGCGAGGAAGGGGTCGAGCTTCGCCATGAGCTCCTTGTGGGAGCGAGAGAACACCGCCGCGGCGCCGCCCGCGCCGATGTAGGACATGTAGGTGTGCGGAGCCGCGACTCCCTGCACGTACCGATCGAACCTCCCCCCACGCGGGCTCCACAGATCGACGGTGGCCAACCCCATCGCGCCGCCTTCGTAGGCAAATCCCCGCATCTCGGGCTCGATCAGATCGAGCAGGAAGGCGAGGCGCTCAGGATCGGCGATCTCGAGCCCGAGGTTGTAGCCGTGCACCACGCACTTTCCGACACGATCGAGTCGCCGGCGGACCCCGGGGCTCCCTCCCTGGAACCCTCGGCTCGTGTGCTCAGCCTGGGACAGATCGAGCCCGAGGATGCCCCTACGGAGCGTCGCTGCGAGTCCCATCAAGCCTCCCCGAGCCAGATCCCGACGGCCAACCCGAGGACGCCACAGCCGAACACGACGTAGGCCCGGCGGATGTAGGCGCCGTACAGCAGCTTGGCCTCAGCCGCGGTCGCGAGCTGCAGCTTGGGCCACGACACCAGCGTTCCGTACAGGGTGATGCCGGCCATGACAGCAAACGCTGCGCCCTTGAGCGCGAGCGCCGCGAGCGCGGATCCCTCCAGGGGGGGGCTCAGCCAGATCAGGCCTACGCCCGTGGCTCCGATGAGGAAGATGGCCAGATAGACCGCAGGGAACACACGGCGGCCCTGCCCGACGATCAGCTCGAAGGGAAACGAGGGATTGATCCGCTCGATCACCGGCCAGTCGATCATCGACGCCATGAACACAGCGCCCACCCACATCGACGCGCTCACCACGTGGGCGATCCGCAGCACAGTCTCCGGGGACGGTGGGCTCATCCTCCAGCCAACGCTTGGAGGATGGTGATCTGTGCTCCATCGGAGACAGGGGTCTCCATCCCGAGCCGGGTCCGGATGTCGTCAGACTCGACGAAGACCTGCAGGAAGCTGCGGAAGTCACCATTTTCGTTGTACAGCCGAGCCGCCAGCCCTGGAAACCGCTCGCAGAGCGTCCGGAACACGTCCCCGAGCGTCTCTCCTTCGGCGGTGAGCTGAGACGCTCCGTCTGTGTAGGGGCGGAGCAAGACGGGGACAATAACCGTCACTTCTCCCATGGATCTCTCCTGCTGGGTTGAGTTATCGAGGGTCGAGGATCAGCCCAGGGGAGCTGACCTGAACGCCCTTTGCTCGTGATCCGGCGTCCTCTCGAGGAGAGCTCGACGCTCATTTGAGACGAGAGCCGTGCGCCTATGATCTACAGACAAAGCTGCGCCAAGGTGCTGCATCATCTATCTATGCACCACTAATGTTCAGTTTGGTTCTGGGGTTCAGGAGACTCCGGGGGAGGCTGTCTGACCTTGATGGATCGCTGACAAACAGAGCTTGGGGGCTCGTGTGGGCCAAGGTCTCGCGGGACATCGCTCTGTTACGCCCGGAGAAAAAAAAAAGAACATCAGGCCCAGGATCTAGCCCAGCACGACTTCTGCGGAGCCTTATCCGGAGAGCGTGGGGGTGTCTTGGGGGCGCGTTCGCGGAGAGGCCCCCCTCCCCGGGGGAGGACAGCCGGCTGCGCGTCGTGGTGTGACTCGACGACACGAAGCTAGAGGCCCATCGAGCGGTCACCCCTCCGCCCCCATCACCCCGGGGCGGCTTCCTTGAGCCGCAGCCCCCGGGGTGTGGACGAAGAGGAGAGCACGCCCGGAAGGAGTCGAACCCTCGGTCCCCGAGTTAGAAGCTCAGGTCGGCGTCCAGGGCCACGGGCGCAGATGATCCTCCAGGGATCGAGCCTGGGCTTGCCGCGATGTCGACGCGGTGTCGTCCCAGCCGGCTCAAGATCCGACACACAGAGAGAGCAGCCAGCGGGAGTCGAACCCGCCCCCCAGGGATGGAAGCCCAGTGCGCCACCGCTACGCCATGGCTGCAGAGCCCCGCCCCGGATCGAACCGGGCCCGCCGACTTACAAGGTCGGACCGTGCGCCTGCACGAGGCCTGTGAGACGGGTCAGCAGGGAGTCGAACCCTGACCTAGCGGTTAACAGCCGCTTGCTCTACCGTTGAGCTACAGACCCAAGAGAGATGGACCACAGAGAGATGGACCACAGAGAGCGGGCCCGGGAGGAGTCGAACCCCCAATCCTCCGGTTAAAAGCCGGGTGGCTTACCATTAGCCTACGAGCCCATGGGGAGACCACAGACCGGTTTGAGGATCATGTCTTGCTCCAGAAGATCTGGTTGGATCGAGGAGTGTGGTTGGATCGAGGAGTGTGGTTGGATCGAGGAGTGCCCCGGGAGGGATTCGAACCCACGGTTGCCGGATTAAGAGTCCGCCGCCTTACCGCTTGGCTACCGAGGCTTAAATTCGTGTCGTCCCCCACCCTGCTCAAGCTGAGCTGCTTCTGGGCTTTTTGACCAGCTGGTGGCCAGGTGTTTGGTTGGGCTTGTTGTGGGGTAGCTCGTCTCGCCCCTCCACCTCCAGTCTACCCGTCCCCCGAGCGTTGTCAATCAAAAAATAGGCTTTTAAGCATGGTTTTAAGGATCCAATCCACAGACCTCCCCAGCCGATGGGCTGAGGCATCCACCACAAAAAAGCCCCGGGTCCTCTCGGGCCCGGGGCTCTCTTCGTCAGCATGGATCGCTAACGCAGGCCGGCCTCCGGGCTCCCCACGGGTCCTCTCGTTCCCGTGCGCACGCCGGTATTCTCCACCGTGTGGGTGTCGACCCCGTGGGTCACGGTGGGCTTTTGCCTAGGTTTGCAGAGGGAGGGGATCACGGTGGCTTCCTGGGTCTTGGTCAGAGGTAGCCGTCTCCCCTCCCTCCGTCAAGGGATCCAGCACAATTGGATCCGTCGGTGGATCCGCCCTTGTCCCGGGGCGGGATCCCGGGCCCGGGCCTGGTGGGTCCGATGGTTCGGGGACAGCTTTGGTGGATCCTCGGGGCGATCTGAGCACAGCTTGCCCTGGAGGCCCGCTTCATCCGGGAGCTGCCCACCTCCGATCGTCAGGGGCGTCCACCAGCCCTAGAGCCCGCCCGCGCAGACACCCCGGCCCCGCTGCGGGCTGTCCCGGGATAGCCTGGGGGCAGCAGGTGGCCGGCATGAAACCCTTCAAGAACCCATCCCACAACCCAGAGCTGGCCACCCGGATCCGAGCCTTCCGAGACCAGTTCGAGGCGGTGAGCGCCAACATCGGCCACGTGATCAAGGGCAAGGACGACGTCATACGCAAGGTCCTGACCGCGCTCACCGCCCGGGGCCACGTGCTGTTGCTCGACGTGCCCGGCACCGGCAAGACCATGCTGGCCAGGGCGCTGGCGGCCAGCGTCCGCTGCACCTTCAAGCGGATCCAGTTCACCCCGGACCTGCTGCCGATGGACATCACGGGCAGCAACGTCTTCAACCTACGCTCTAAGGCGTTCGAGTTCCAGCAGGGGCCGATCTTCACCCACATCCTGCTGGCCGACGAGCTCAACCGGGCCACCCCCAAGACCCAGTCGGCCCTGCTCGAGGTCATGGCCGAGGGTCAGGTCACGGTGGAGGGGCAGACCTACCCACTGGAGGCACCGTTTCAGGTCTTGGCCACGATGAACCCTCTGGATCACGACGGCACCTACGTGCTGCCCTCGGCCCAGCTCGATCGCTTCACCATGCAGCTGTCCATGGGGTTCCCCCCCGCTGAGGCCGAGATGGTCATGCTCGACGCCCACCTCGGGGTGCGCTCGCCGGTCGAGGATCTCAGCGCGGTGATCGATCGCGCCACCTTTGTGCAGTGGCAGGCCACCGTGCCCCTGGTGTTCGCCTCCGATCCGATCAAGCGCTACGTCATCGATCTGATCAACGCGATCCGGGCCGACGCCCGCGCCCTGGCTCCGCCCTCGCCACGGGCCACCCTGATGCTGGTCCGCACCGCTCAGGCCCACGCCCTGACTCAAGCCCGCGACTACCTGTCCCCCGATGACGTGCAGGCGCTGGCCGCCGACGTGCTGGCCCACCGGATGATCATCAGCGGAGACGGCACCGCGCGCTCGTTCGTCGACGAGATGCTGCGGATGGTGGGGGTCCCCTGAGCGGCGCGCACGCAGCGACGAGGCCGCGTCCATGGTGGCTTAGCGCTCCGGGCTGTCTGTTCCAGCTGGCGGGGGTGTTCGTCCTCCCCTTCGGGGCGGCCCTGCCCGCGGCGCTGCTGTTCGAGATCTCCGAGGTGATCGAGACGCTCCCTGCGATGCTCACCTTCACCCTGCTGTTCCTGACCCCGATCTCCCTGCTCCAGGTCGTGGGGACGGGGCTGAAGTCCCGCGCTGAGCTCTCCTACTGGCACGAGCGCGGGGAGCTGTCGATCAGCCAAGGGCTGGACGTGATCCATCGCCACCTGTCGGTGGTGACCCTCCGGGGGTGGATCCTGCTGGGGGGAGGGGTGATGATGGCCCTGTCTGCGCTGGCGCTCCGCTGGGCCAGCCTCGGCACCATCGCGGTCGTGATCCTCCTGCTGTTCTACACGATGGTGGGCTGGACCTTGTTTGTCTCGACGTTTTTGGTCCGAACCTTCGAGGGGGGCCTCGGTCGGCAGGGGGCGGGGATCACTCGCCAGATGCGGCCCGCGGTGGCGCTCGCCGGCGATCCCGTCGAGGAGGTCGTCCTGTTCCGCAACGTCCCGGTGCCCCTGGGCTACGTGTTGCTGGTCGAGGATCCAAACCCGCCCCGGCTGAGCACCGAGTCCCGCTATGGGGTAGGGGCGAGCGCTCGTCACGGGGTGGTCGAGGCCCGCGGGCTGCTGCGGGCCACCCCCCGGGGCAACCACCGCCTCGGGCCCGCCCGGATCTTGTACCAGGATCTGCTCGGCATCACCCGGGTCAGCGTCGCGTCCGTGGCCACCGCCGAGCTGAAGATCCTGCCCCGGCTGCAGCCGGTGGTGATCGAGCAGCCCCCCCGCTCGTCGGTGGTCGCCCCCGACATCCTCACCAAGCCCCACCGCTTCGCCACGGAGGATCACTTCCGGTTCCGGGGCTACCTGCCCGGGGACGACACCCGTCGGATCCATTGGCGCCTGTCGATGAAGGCGGGCCGGCTACAGGTGCGGCTGCCCGAGACCCGGGAGGTCAGCTCCGAGCAGGTGATGCTGCTGCTCGACTGCTTCCTGCCCGAGGGTAAGCTGCTCGACGCCGCCCACGGAGGGGAGACCATCCTCGACAGCCTGGTCCTCGCATGGATCGGGATCGCCCACGAGCTCGTCGAGCGCGGCCACCGGGTGACCTTGGTGGCGGCGGCGCCCGATCGCCGGGGGGGGTGGGCGCTGCAGCGCCTCGAGGCCAAGCGTGGCACCCTGCCCCGCTGGCAGGATCTAGGCTCTCGGATCGAGTGGCAGGCCGAGTTCGATCTCCCGCAGATGCTCGGGGAGATCGGGGAGTCGGTCCACGGGGTGGTGGTCACCGCCCGGTTCACCGCCCCGCCGCCGGGTCCGCTGCCCGGCCAGAGCGCGACCTGGCTGATGATGGATCCAGCCACCGCCCTGGGGGAGGCCGATCCCCACTGGCTGTTCCAGGTGGTGGGGCGCACGCCGCTGCGCTGGCTGCGCTGGCTGCTGCTGCGCCCCCACCCCCCCGGCAGCGAGGACAACCACCTGGTCTATCGCCTGCGCCGGATCTGGTCGATCCAGCGCCGGTGGAGGGCGAGGCGACAGCTGCGATCGATCGCCCAGCGGCGCGCTGGGCAGACCCTCGCCGAGCTCGAGGCCCGGGGCGACGCGATCTACCGGATCGAGCGGGGTCCGACCCACGTCCGCCTGGTGGGCCTGAGGAGGGCCACCCCCGGGCGCGCGGGTCCCTCGGTCCGGAGGGGCCCGTGAAGCCCGCGGAGGTCGGGCGCAGGCGGGGGCCGATCGCGGCGCTGTGGGTCGATCTCCGCGCCCTGTTGCTGCCGGCGCTGACCTACTGGGCGACCGTGGTGATCGCCTTGTCCGTGTTCACCGCCCTGGTGCTGTGGGGGGAGGGGCTCGGCGACGAGGAGCTGCTGCTGGTGCTGCTGGTCTTGTGGAGCGCCTGCCTGGGGGGGATCGGGTTCGGGCAGCTGTGCGCCCTGACCCGCCTGCGCTCCGGGCTGGTGGCCCTGCTGGGCGCGAGCGTGTCCGCGGTGATGGCCACCCTGGCGGGGGCCGCGGCCTACACCGGCAGCACGATCGGGACCGCGGCGATGACGACGCTGTGGTTCCTGTTCCCGTTCTTCGCGGTCTCGGGCCTGCTGTCGCTGCGCACCAGCGCGGTGCAGGTGTTCGCGCTGTTCGCCCCGATGGTGTGGATCACCACGTCGATCGTCTACGTCATCGAGGAGTCGGGCCGGGCCTCGAGCTGGTTCCGGGGCGACAAGTGGGCGATCTGGGATCTGGTCACCGCGCCGCTGCTGGTCCTCGGGGTGGTGCTGGTGCTGGGCTACCTCGCGGGCCGGGAGCGGCACCGGCTGTACCGCTGGATGACGTCCGCGGTGGCGCCGGAGCAGGCCACCCTGACCCGGCTGCAGGGCAGCCGGCTGGGGACGGTGTCCTCCGGCTGCAGCGCCGCGGCGCTCTCGGTGTTGCTGGTCCTGGTGATCAGCGCCGGCACCGGCCTGATCGCGCCCCACCTGTGGCGCTCGGCCCCCGCCGACGACGGCCACCCCAGCGACACCCAGCCCCAGCCCGATCCCCACGGTGACCCAACCGAGCCCGAGCCCGAGCCCGAGCCCGAGCCCGAGCCCGAGCCCGAGACACCGGACGACGAGACCGACAGCGACGGCGACGGGATCCCCGACAAGGAAGAGGTGTGGAACAGCACCGATCCGCTGGATCCGGACACCGACGACGACGGGCTGACCGACGGCCAGGAGGCTGAGCTGGGCTCCGATCCCCGCGATCCGGACACCGACGACGATGGGCTGACCGACGGCCAGGAGGGCCCTAACGGCACCAGCCCCACCGATCCGGACACCGACGACGACGGGATCGGAGACGCAGAGGACGGTGACAGGCCGAAGACACCGGCGCGCGGCCCGTTGGCCGGCGACGAGCCCGTCGAGGGGGAGGAGGTGGTGCTCCGGGCGCTGGAGCGCACCATGACGTCGCTGTTCTTCCTGTTCTTGATGGTGCTGCTCGCGCTGCTGAGCCTGCTGGTGTTCGGCCCCCCGCTGCGCAGGACCCTGCTGCTGCAGCACCTGCGGCGTCCGCTGGGCACCGCCCCCACCCGCCGGGTCGAGCACGCCTGGCGCCTGGTCGAGGTCGCGCTGGGGGATCTCGGGATCGAGCGCTACCCGGGAGACACGGCGGCCACCCTCCTGGCCCGGGCCCGGCCTGCGCTACCGGAGGGCCTGAACCTCGAGCCCCTGGAGCAGATGATCCGGATCACCGATCGCGTCCGCTATGGCCTGGGGCTGGACGCCCATGACGTCGAGCACGCACACCGCTGCGCCGAGATGTCGTACCAGGCCGTGTGGGACGTCCTCGGGGAGTGGGACAAGGTCCGCGCGGTGTACCGCTGGAACCTCTGATCGCCCCCACCGAGGCGCGCCGTCGATGACAGCCGATCACCCGAGGGCAGGCGCCGACCGATCCAGGTGACAGCCCGTCACGGCCCAGCCCCCCCCCGACGGTCTAACGCCGGAGATCTCCTGGCATGAGGCCTGCTCTGGAGATCGGGGACAGGAGGTCGAGATGTCCGAGTTCACCACCCTCCCCGCCCGGCACCTGCGCCAGCCCACGGTGGGCTCCCCCTGGGTCTGGTCCCGGGACCTGGCCGTGCTCGGGGCGCTGATGCCGATCAGCGCGCTGCTCAGCCAACTCCTCTGGCTCACCCCCTCCCTGGAGATCGCCGCGATCTGCCTGATGTCCAACGTCCTGCCGCTGTCCCTGGCCGGCGCGGGGCTGGGCCTGGTGACCGGAGCGGTGTTGGGGCGGGCCCTGGAGGGGATGCGGGGCCAGGTCCCCCTGAGCCTGCTGTGGCTCGGGGCCGCGGTGGGCGCCGCGACCTGGGGGATGGCCACGGTCTGGCTGGGCACGGGCCTGGCGGCGACCGCGATGACGAGGCTGCTGTTCGCCCTGTGCTGGGGGGCGATCCTCGGCGTCCTCGCGCCCCCCTACCTGATGGCCCGGGTGCTCCGGCTGCCCACCGCGCCGCTGCTCCTGCTGGCCCTGGCCCTGGCCGGCCCCACCAACGCCCTGGTGCTCAGGCTGCTCTTCTGGATCACGGCGCTGTGACCTCGAACGCCGAGCTCACCACCTCCACCGTGCCCCCCGCCCCGTCGGGCACCGCCACAGCCAGCCGGTAGCTGCCGGACAGCCGGGGCCCCGCCTCGGCGAGGGCGTGGCGGACGGGCAGCGCGAACTGCCACTGGAACGAGCGCGTCGACGCCTCGAGATCGTCGGCGTAGCTTGGATCGGTCTGGAGCTCGACCCAAAACGCCTGCCCGTCGCTGTCCCAGGGGAGCCCGTTGGGGCGGAGCACCGGCTCGCCGGCGGCGGTCTGCAGGGTGGCCAGCGGGGTGCCGACCCAGGGATCCGCGCCGGCCACCACGAGCCGGACCTCCTCCTCCGGCCCATAGGTGGGCGCCACGTCCTGGAGCACCGTGCCCAGCGCGATCGGCTGAGTCGGCACCCGGGGGGTGTAGCCCCCCATCCCGAAGGGCTCGATCGGATCGGGCTCGGGGAACCGCGGCAGCCGCAGCACGTGGGCAAACGCCCAGGCCTCCACCGCGCGATCGGCGAGGTAAGGCCCCTGCCGTGGACCCCACAGGGAGCCCGAGGCCTCGTAGCCCCCCTGCCACCAGTCGTCCTCGAGGATGGAGTAGCCGAGGAAGTCCTGGGAGTACCCGAGGAACAGGACGTCTCCTCCGCCCAGCTCGCTGATCTCGGCCATGATCTGCTCGGCGAGCAGGGTACCCGGCTCTCCGGGGAAGGTCAGCAGCTCTAGGCTGCCCAGGCGCCCCCCGGTGAACACGGTCTGATCCGGGGCCGGGTAGTCCTCGGGGAACGGCACACAGGCTCGATCGAGACCGTCCACCGTCGTCGCAGGATCGCAGTCGCTGACGCCCGAGCAGTACACCGCTCCCCAGGTGAAGGGGAAGGTCACCGGATCATACTCGAGGACCTCCCGGTTGATCGGCACCCGGAGGGTGTGCCCCAGCACCTCGGGCTCGTCGAGCCAGACCATCGATCCCAGCTCAGCCTCCACCGCGTCGGCCACGACCTGCCCCACCGCCTCCATCTGCTCGTAGCCGTCGGGGACGGCGGCCGCCGGCTGGGTGGCCAGCTCGGGGAAGGACGGGGACATGTCGGCCCCCCAGGCGTTCATCATCTGGACCTGGACCGGATGATCGAAGCGATCCTCCACCGCCTGCTCGATCGCCCCCGAGACGTCCTGGGACAGGGTGAGATCCTCGATCCCCATCACGGTGCCGTGCACCGCATAGGCCAGCATCAGCGCGGACAGCTCACCCTGCTGCTCGATGGCGATCACCGGCAGGGTGCCGTTCTCGTGATCCATGCCGTCCTCGCAGCGACGATCGTTGTGCCCCTCGTCGGTGTAGGCCAGCGAGATCCCCACCCGACCCGGGGTCAGATCGTCGTAGGCGGCCTGGACCGCGTCGGCCAGCGCATCGATCGTGCGATCGTAGAACTCGGGGAAGAAGCGATCGGCGATCAGATCGAAGGGCCCACCGGCGTCCACGATCCGCCCGGGGCCCGAGTGGGTGTGGGTCGCGGCCAGGATCAGCGCGTCGTCGAGATCCCGCCCCATGCGCTGCCTCAGCTCCAACACCAGCTCGCGCCGCAGCTGCTGGAACACACCGATGGTGTCGCTGCGGATGAACACCAGCTCATGGCCGGGGCCCCGGGAGACCACCACCACCCGCAGGTCGGGGTGGTTGTGGATCCGCTCGGTCCCCGGGTAGATCTCGGAGAACGGCGTGGTGTTCCCGACGCCGAACCCGCCGTATCCCACGGTGCCGATCCCCAGCGGCACCGGCATCCGGACCCGGGCATGACCCACCTGCAGCTCCCCGGGGGGCTCCTCGGGGGGGGCGATGGGGGGGTCTCCCTGACAGCTGAGCCACGACAGCGCGAGCCAACCAACGATCACAGCCACTCCAGGATCCAGGGGAGCAGGGAGGCTACCCCGGCGGATCCGGGTCCGCACCTCCTTCCTCGCTGCGATCCCCGGCGGACCCGCCCCTCCGGCGCTCCTCGACAGCGCAGCCCCTCCCTCCGGCTCCACCCCCCCCTCCGTCCAGGCGGCGCGGGGGGCCGGACGGGGGCCGGACGGGGGCCGGACGGGGGCCGCCGCTCCTCTGGCTCCACCGGCCCCGCTCAGGGCGGGCTAGACCCCGCGGGCTGCAGCACCCGCCCGCAGCCCACCGGCCTCAGCTTCTTGCCGCTGACCTCGTAGCACAGCCGCTGATCTTCGCCTGCGTCGATCCGGAACGAGCCCTTGGCCTTGCCGGAGGAGAGGGTGAGCTTGTAGCTGCCCGGGTTGACCATCAGCTTGGCCGGGCTGCGGCCCCGGCTGCGACCGTCGAGGCTGATCTGAGCGCCGGTGGGCAGGGTGTGGATCCGCACGACGATCCGATCTGAGCGCAGGGCCTGGGGCTCGAGCTCCGGCGTGGGCTGCTGCAGCTCGGATCGCACCGGCAGCGGCTGTGCATCCGGCAGCTCCCCCGGGACCAGCGGGGCCCTCGCCAGCACGAGATCGTCCGGAGCCAGCGGGCGCACGGGCTCGGGGGACCCTCCTCCGGTGGGGGGCTCCTGCGATCCACTCTCCACCGGGGACCCAGCGATATCGACGACCTCCACGGGGATCGAGGGGGCGATCTGCTCTAGAGGCGCTGAGGGCTCGAGGCCGAGCTCCGGGGCCGGGTGGTCCCAGGACCACGCGAGCACCGCGAGGCTCGACAGCGAGCTCCCCACGAGCCCACCCGACACCACGGCCCCCACCACCACGGGCACGATGAGCCGCCTCAGATCGGGATCCTTTGGAGCGGAGGCCATGCTGCTATCCTAAGAGTCCCTCCGTCGGGCGGCCACAGGGCCCGGCTATGGGGCGTCCGTCGGACGCTCAGCACCGCGCCCCGTGCGCTCCGATCGAGCCCCACCACCGCCTCGCCCCCGCCGCCGGGGTGGCTGTGGGAGATCCGCTTGGTGCGGGGGGAGCGGCGGGG
>DRPG01000644.1 GCA_011376105.1 Deltaproteobacteria bacterium | reverse complement strand
GGGGGACGCCCGCCTCGACCATCTGGCGGGACTGAGCCCGGCGCGGAGGAGCGTGGATCAGGTTAGGCTCCGCTCCCACTCGGAGAGGTTCGATGCGCTCCCTGTCGACATCATTGCTCGCTTGTCTGCTCCTGTTCCCCGCCTGCTCAGGCACTGAGGAGCCCACCCCGGAGCCCACCCCGAAGGAGGCCCCCGCCCCGGAGGCCGCCCCGGAGGCCGCCCCGGAGGCCGCCCCGGAGGCCGCCCCGGCCAAGGTGTGGACCCTGCCTGAGGGGCACCACCCCGCGCTGCTCGATCCATCCCAGGCCACCGAGACCGCCCCTGAGAGCTTCAAGGCCCGGTTCGAGACCACCAAGGGAGTGTTTGTGGTCCAGGTCCACCGCGACTGGGCCCCCAACGGCGCAGATCGCTTCTACAACCTAATCAAGATCGGGTTCTACGAGAACGCCGGGTTCTTCCGCACCATCCCCGGCTTCATGGGGCAGTTCGGCATCAGCGCCTACCCGAAGGTGTCCGCCAAGTGGAGGAACGCCAAGATCGAGGACGATCCAGTCAAGGAGAAGAACACCCGGGGCCGGCTCACGTTCGCCACGGCGGGCCCGAACACCCGCACCACCCAGCTGTTCATCAACTTCACCGACCGCAACGTCACGCTCGACGGCCAGGGCTTCTCCCCCTTTGGGGAGGTGATCGAGGGCATGGAGATCGTCGACTCCCTGCACATGACCGGGGAGGGGGCCCCCAAAGGGCCGGGCCCGAACCAGGGTGTGCTGCAGTCCCGGGGCAACGCCTACCTCGAGTCGGACTTCCCCGAGATCGACTACATCAAGAAGATCACCCTCGTCGAGTAGCCGTGGCGGGGCACCTCGCCCGGACCATCCTCAGGCCGCCCGGCCCCTGGCCCCGGCCCCGGCCTCGGCCTCGGCCCCGGCCCCTGGCCCCGGCCCCGGCCTCGGCCCCTGGCCCCGGCCCCCGGCCCCTGGCCCCGGCCCCTGGCCCCGGCCCCGGCCTCGGCCCCGGCCCCGGCCTCGGCCCCTGGCCCCGGCCCCCGGCCCCTGGCCCCGGCCCCTGGCCCGAGGGCAGCTCACCGTGCCTGGGCACGGTGAGCTGCGCGTCGCTCGGCGATCACCGCGACGAGGGTGGCGATCACCGCGGCTCGATCGAGGCTACGCAGGTGCTCTAGATCGTCGCTGAGGCGGAGCAGCCCCACCTCGGCCAGAGCCCCCGGGGTGATCGGGCACCCCAGGGTGTCGCGGTGGAGCTCCCGCAGCAGGGTGATCAGATCCGCCTCCGAGACAGCCAGCAGGCCCCGTGAACGTCCAAACACCCTGTGCCTCCGCTCGTGGGTTTGTTGGATCAGGGAGGGGATCTCGCTCCACCCCCGCTGGAGCCGGATCTAACGAGGTGGAGCTGGGTGCGGCGCCCGTGGTTGTGCGCTGGGGGAGGTGTTGGGCTGGAGGGGGGGCTTGGGGCCAGACACGGGGGTCTCCATCCGCGATACATTCCCTGTGTCGGGCTCGTCTGGGGCCGGGCGCTGTTCTCTATCAAACAACCGCGAGGCCCCACAGCACTCCTCTCAAGTCAGGCGGGGCCTCGATCCTCCGCTGACGTCGGTCGGCGGTGTGGTCAGGGGAGGCCGTCTTGGTCCGGTGGGTCTTTGTGATGATGTCCTGTGGATGTGGTGTTGGTCTACAGTCCTACAACCAGCTCAGGGGGGAGCCTCTATCTGAGCCCGGGGCGTACCGGATGGTGTCCCTGGAGGTGATCGACGCAGCGGATGTCAACGGCGACGGGCTGATCGACAACCAGCTCAAGACCGCGATCGACGCCGTCGATCTGCTGATGGCCGATGACTTCATGTCCCTGGGGGCGTTCAACGAGCGGCTGATCGAGGTCCTCGCCATGCCCGAGAACGTGCTGCTCCTCGATCTGGCCCACGAAGAGGGATCGCTGAGCCTGCAGATGTCCGCCGCGGTGGAGGCCTCCGACGGCTTCGAGATCGATCCCGCGTCGGTGGTGGCCTTCGACGGCCGGATCGACGAGGATCTGTCGTTTACGGGGGGCCCTGCGGATCTGTCGTTCTCGCTGATCGCCCAGCTGGGGTTCGATCCAGTCCCGATCCCGCTGCTCTCGGCCCGGATCGATGGCTACCTGGGCGATCGGATCGAGGGATCCATCGCTGGGGTGATCCCGATCGACGCGGTCCTCGATGACGTCGTCGATCCACTGCTGATCTCCTGGGATCTCGACGGCGATGGGATCCCGGAGCCGGAGGAGGAGATCCGGAGCCTGGTCCACGGTCTGGCCCCGGGCCTGGCCGACGTCGTCCTGCCGGACGGAGCGCTGGGCATCAGCGCCTGGCTGGCCTACACCGCTGAGCCCATCTAGACAGATCGTGATCTTCTGGCTCATCACCGCCGCGTCGCTGGCCTCGGGGGCTGTCTTGGGAGCGATCGAGGCCTGTCGCTCGGGCAACGGGGAGGCCTGTCGCATGGCCGGGGAGGCCTATCTCGAGGGCGACGGGGTCCAGCCGGATCGGGCCCGGGCCGTCGAGCTGTTTCTCTCCGCCTGTGAGCTGGGCGTTGCCGAGAGCTGCCTGTTCCTCGCCCGGGCGTATCACCAGGGCGACGGCCTCCGGGTCGATCTCGAGCACGCGGTGGAGCTGTATGGCTTGGCCTGCGAGCACGGGGAGGCGGAGGCGTGTCGGATCGTTGGAGATCTGCACACCACCGGCGGTGTCGAGGGGATCGACGTCCAGCGGGCCGCGACCTGGTACCGCCTCGGCTGTGATCTCGGGGATCCCGAGAGCTGCACCTCAGCGGCGATGGGCCTAGAGCGGGGCGACGGCGGCCTGGAGTTCGAGTCCGGGGCCGAGGCTGAGGCCGAGGCCTGGCGGCTGCTGGCGCGTGCCTGCCGGGGCGATCATGTCGACGGGTGTGCTCGGCTGGCCTGGCGCCTGGACGTCTCGGCCCCCGCAGACGCCCTGCCCTGGTTCGAGCAGGCCTGCGAGCTCGGCGACGTCGCCTCGTGCCGCCAGCTCGGGCTGGCGAAGCTGTCGGGTCAGCACACGCCCCGGGATCCTCAGGCGGGCGTCGTGGCGCTGGACACCGCCTGTCGGGGCGAGGATCTGCTCGCCTGCCAGCGGCTGTCGATCCTGTTCCGTCGCTCGGAGCCCGCCGTGGCTCTGGACGCCGCTCAGCGGGCCTGTGGGCTCGGCGATGGCCGGAGCTGTCGGCGGGTCACCCGGCTGCAGCGGATCCTCGGGGGCCCGGCCGGGCCCGGGGCGCTGCAGGGTGCTGCTGTAGACTGAATCGATCGGGGGCGCCGCGTTACCATGCCGGCGGAGGGTCCATGGTACTGAGCCTGTTGTTGGTGGGGTGTGGCCTGCTCGATCCGCAGGGGCACGCGGTGGCGGGGGCGGAGCCCGGCAAGACCCCCATCGTCCACACTCAGACCGTCGTGAGCCAGCCCTACCACATCGACAAGCTGTATGCGTCGATGCGGGGCCCCTATGGGTTCGACGATGTGAGGCTGCTCGAGGGCGACTCAGTCGAGCTGCTGTGGATCGTGGGCTACCGCACCACGGTGATCGAGGGCGCCGGCCCCGGGGAGCTGTCCCAGGAGTTCATGTGCCACGCCAACCTCGACTTTGAGGCGTCTGACTACTACGATCGTTTCCCTGGTGCGCCTCCGATCTCCGGCCGGGTGTTCACCCTGTCCCAGGGCCAGCAGGAGATCCGGTTCCCCGAGGGGTTTGGGATCCCCGTCACCAGCGATCTGCCGATCACCCTGGCCACCCAGGTGCTCAACCTCACCCTGCCCGAGGCTAGGCTGGACGTCCGGCACAAGGTCGACGTGCTCTTTGTCCGGGACAGCGAGGTCGAGGGCGAGATGGTGCCCCTGTTCCAGGGCGCGGTGGAGGGGTTCAAGGCCCTCGGAGAGGCTCGGTTCTACGGGTTCTCCGACGACGAGCTCGATCACGATGAGCTCGGCCCGGGCTGCAGCCTGGGCCAGGCCGCCGTCGCTGGAGACGCCGACGAAGATCGGCTTGGCCAGAAGTTCACCGCCCACTGGGTGGTGCCGCCCGGGCGCGAGGTCAACCGCACCAACGTCACCCGGTTCCTCAACCTGCAGTTTGACACGACGGCCCACTACATCGCGGTGCACCTACACCCCTTCGCCGAGCGCCTGACCCTCAACGATCTCACCACCGGTGAGGTGGTCTACGACGCCCGGGTCACCCCCACCTCCGATCGGGTGGGGATCGAGCGGATCGATCACTACTCCGACAGCCGGGGGCTGCCGCTGTACAAGGACCACCAGTACGAGTTGGTCTCGGTCTACAACAACACGAGCGACAAGGACGTCGACTCGATGGCGGTGATGTACCTGTATATGCGGGATCTAAAGTTCAAGCGTCCCGATCTGCGCGCCCTGCAGAGCGCGTCGGGCGAGCCGGAGGCGTCGAAGGCGCCGAAGGCGTCGAGGGAGCCCTCGATGTAGCGCCCCCGGGCCCTTCGTGGTCGGGCCCTGGGCTGGGCTCCGGCTCCTTAGCCCGGGTTCAGCCCCCTGGGCCGGGCTCCGGCTCCTTAGCCCGGGTTCAGCCCCCTGGAGCGCAGCACCTGGCGCACCCGGGCGGTGACCGCGAGGGTCGCGAGCACGGTGACCGACAGGCCAATCCACTGGAGCGGGCCCGGGGGCTCGGCTTCGCCCGAGAGCACCGCGGCCAGATCCGGAGCCGACGCACCCAGCAGCGTGTACAGCGTCATCGGCAGCGCCCCACCGATCGCTGAGCCCAGCAGGTAGGAGCGGGTGGGCACACCGGTGACGCCGAGGGCGTAGCTCATGGTGTTGTAGGGCGCTAGCGGCGAGATCCGCAGCAGGATCACCATCGACAGCCCCCCCGAGACCACGGCCTCGTCCAGGGTCGACAGCCAGCCCCTCCGGGCCAGCCTCTGGGCCACCCAGCTCCGCAGCCAGGTGCGCGCCAGGAGGAACGAGATCAGGCCGAAGCCGGTCGACAGCGTCATCGCGGAGGCGAACCCCAGCAGGGGACCCAGGAGGAAGCCCGAGGCCATCTGGGACCAGGAGGCGGGGAGCATCAGCCAGGTGGCCCCCGCGTACAGGGCGACGAACACCAGCAGGCCCCGGGGACCCGAGGCCCGGATCCAGTCGATGCTGCCGATCAGCAGCTCGGACAGGGGTGCTGTGAGGGCCCCCAGGGCGGCGAGGGTCCCCAGGAGCGCGAGGAGGGAGGCGGCCTGTCGGGCGGTTCGACGCATCCAGGCGAGGTAACGCCGGGACCAGGGGAGAACCACCCCCGGCCGGCCGAGCTCGTGGGGCTGTCCCCTGAACAGAGCCTCACCTCGCCCCACAGGCTACCGGGGCAGACGCTGGAGGGTGCATGGTGTGGCTCGTGGGCCTGGGGGTGGTGGCGACGGCGCAGTCGATCGTGTCGGTGCCGGAGGTCAACGCCCAGCTCTACCGACCCCCGATCGACTCAACGACCCTGCTGTGGACCGAGTCGGCCGGAGAGATCGTCTCGGGGTTTCGATCCATCCCGAGGTTTGCAGGTCACTATGCGCACCGGCCCTTCGTCGCCGGTGAGCCCTCCACCGTGTTGGTGGACAGCGCGCTGCAGCTCGACGCGGTGCTGGGCTCCGCCTATGGGCGGTTCCGCCTCGCGGTCGAGCTGCCGATCCACCTGATCACCACCGGCGAGCTCACCGAGGACGGGATCGCCCTGGGGGACACGACGGTGGACGCCCGGGCGACCCTGCTAGATCCTGTGGCCGCGCCGGTGGGGCTCGCCCTGTCGGGGGGGGTGACGGTGGCCTCGGGCACCCTGGAGGCTCCCCTGGGGGATCGGCTGCCCGCGGGTCAGCTCCGGGCGGTCCTGGAGCGCCGTTGGTCCGAGCGCACGGTGACCGCGGCCAACCTGGGGGTGCGCTTTGGGCCCGAGGTCGACGTGATCGACGCGGTGTTCGATGATCACCTGCTGGCGAGCTTCGGGGCGAGCCATGGGCTCTCGGACGTCGTGGGGTTGTCGGTCGACGTCGCCGGGCGGGTCGGCGTCGGCCGGACCGTCGGAGCCGGGGTGCCGATCGAGGCGTTGATCGGAGGCTATGGCCATACCGGGGGCGGGTGGACCCTGCGGCTGGGGGTGGGCCGGGGGTTGACCTCTGCGGTGGGGGCGCCGAGGCTGCGGGTCTTGGCGATGCTGAGCTTCCGCCCCCCCCTGAGCCTGGACACCGACGGCGACGGCCTGCTCGACGCCAGCGATCTCTGCCCGGGCGAGGCGGAGGACGTCGACGGCTTCGAAGATCACGATGGCTGCCCCGATCCACTGCTGCCGGTGCAGATCGAGGTGGTGGATCCAGCCGGCGCGGCCCTGGCCCGGGCGACGATCCGCCTCAGGGGGGCTGAGGCGGCGGTGTCTGATCCAGGCGCCCTCGCGCTGCACCGAGGTAGCTACATCGTGCGGATCGAGGCGGCGGGCCACCGCCCGGTGGAGCAGGCGCTCGAGGTACCCCAGACCGAGCCCCTGGTGGTGGTGCTGGCCCCTGAGGCGGTGCGGGTGCCCGGCCAGCTGGTGGTCTATGGCGTCCGGCTCGAGGTGGGCAGGCCCCTGTCCTGGGCCGACGGCGCCCTGGAGGAGGCCAGCGGCGCCGTCCTCGATGAGATCGCCCAGATCCTCGGGGAGCGCGCCTACATCCGGGAGGTGGTGATCGTCGCCCGGGGCACGCTCGGGCCGGGGGCGGTGGACACTGTGCGGGCGGCCCTGCTCAGGCGTGGCCTCGATCCAGAGCGCGCCCTGGAGCTCTCCCTGGTCCCCGAGGTGCCCTGATCTCAGGCGCTCGCCGCGCTCGCCGTGTTCGCCGGCGGGGATCAGCCGGCGTGTGGATCGCCCTCTTCGATCCCGACGGCTCGGGTGAGGAAGGTCGTGATGTCGTCGACGATCACGTACAGCGGTGGGACCAGCAGCAGGATCGCGATGGTTGCGAACAGCACGCCGAAGCCCAGGCTGATCGCCATCGGGATGAGGAACCGGGCCTGGACGCTGGTCTCGAGGATCATCGGGGCCAGGCCGAAGAAGGTGGTCAGGGACGTCAGGAGGATCGGGCGGAGCCGGCGGACGCCTCCGTGCAGCGCTGCCTCGATCGCTGTGTCGCCGCGGCGGCGGAAGCTGTTGGTGGCGTCGATCAGCACGAGGGAGTCGTTGACCACCACCCCCGCCAGGGCCACGATACCGAACATGCTGATGATCGACAGCGAGTAGCCCATCAGCAGGTGGCCCCCGACCGCCCCGACGAACCCCATGGGGATGGCGCACATCACGAGGATGGGCTGGACGTAGCTTCGGAAGGGGATGGCGAGCAGCGCGAACATCACCACCATCGCCAGCAGGAAGTTCAGCCCCAGGGAGGCGAAGGCCTCCCCTTGCTCGCGCTGCTCTCCGGCCAGATCGATCTGCAACCCGCTGTAGCGCTCGCGTAGCTCGGGGAACACCTCGCTCTGCAGGGACTCGAGCACGTCCCTCGAGCTGACCGCGCTCGAGGTGAGCTCAGCCTTGATGTTGACGATCCTGCGTCCGTCCTCGCGGTTGATCGTGGTCGGCGCGCGCCCACGCTCGAACGAGGCGATGTGGGACAGGGGCACCATGCCGCCGGCGGGGGTCCGGATCTGCAGCCTCTCGAGGTGGTACTCGCTGCGGCGCTGGGCCTCGGGCAGGCGCACCATGACCTTGAGCTCGTTGCGCCCGCGCTGCTCCCTAAGGGCCTCGGCGCCGAAGTATGCGCTCCGGAGCTGTCGGGCGACGTCGTTGGCGGTCAGGCCCAGGGTGGCGGCGGCGGGCAGCAGGTGGAAGTCGAGCTGGGGCTTGCCTGAGGCGAAGCTGTTCTCGAAGTCCGTCAGCGAGGGGTAGGTGCGCAGGGTCTGCATCATGTCGTTGGATGCAGCCTCGAGCACGGTGGTGTCGGGGTGGGACAGCATCACGTCCACCGCAGCGCCCGCGCCGGGCCCCACCGACGAGGAGAAGACCAGCGACTCCAGGCCCGCTATCACCGGGGTCGCCGACGACCACAGATCCATGAACTCCTTCGAGGACAGCTCGCGCTCGCTGGTGGGCACCAGCTGGATCTCGACCGTCACCAGCTGGGCTCCGGTCTCCCGCAGGCCGTTGTGCTGGGCGGGGCCCGCCCCCAGCGTGGTGTACATGCCCTCGAAGACCGCCTCACCGCCGGCGGCCTCGATCGCCTCGCGGGCTGACTGCTCCAGCGCCGTCTGCACGAGCTGGGTCCGCTCGACGGGGGTGCCGTACGGCAGGCGCGCCGAGGCGGTCACCTGATCCCCCTCGAGCTTGGGGAAGAACGAGAACGGGACCATCCCCGAGGCCACGATCCCGACCGTCAGCACGAAGGCCGCCATCCCCGAGGCGAGCGAGGCGTACCGGTACCGCACCAGGCGGACCAGCAGCGGGCTGTACAGGCCTGTCTGGAACCGGATCAGGCCCCGCTCGATCGGAGCCCGGATCCGATCGGTGAGCTGGTTGAGCCACCGCAGGGGTGGCAGCAGGCGCATCAGCCAGTCGTAGCTGTGGGCCAGGTGGGCCGGCAGGACGAAGAAGCTCTCGAGCCAGCTGAAGAGCAGCACCAGGATCACCAGCACCGGCAGGATCCTGAAGATCTTCCCCATGACCCCGGGCACCCCGAGCAGAGGTGAGAACGCGACGATCGTGGTCAGGATCGAGAACGAGACTGGCATGATCATCTCGCGCGCGCCGATCACCGCGGCCTCTGCCCGGCTCATCCCGCTCTTCTCGTGATCGTAGATGTTCTCTCCGACCACGATGGCGTCGTCGACCACCATGCCCAGGGTCACGATGAAGGCGAAGAGGCTGACCATGTTGACGCTGACGTCGGCGGTGGGCATCAGGGAGAACGCGCCGAGGATCGAGATCGGGATCCCGAGCCCGACCCAGAACGCCAGCCGCAGATCGAGGAACGCGGTGAGCACCAGCAACACCAGCAGCATCCCCAGCCGGGCGTTGCGCATCAGCAGATCGATCCGATCGGCGAGGAGCTCCGAGTCGTCGTCCCAGATGTGCAGCGAGATGTTCTCCGGCAGCTCCGTGCGTAGCTGATCGCGCAGCTCCCGGACCGAGGACGAGACCGCCTGGGGGGTCTCGTCCCCGATCCGGAAGGCGACGATCCGGACCGCTGGATCACCGTTGTAGAAGCTGTACAGATCTTGGTCGGCGTAGCCGTCGGTGATCGTGGCGATCTCTGAGAGCCGGACCTCGGAGCCATCCGCGGTGCCCCGGATCAACAGATCCCCGAACTGGTGTCCCTCGAGGCGGCGGTCAGCGACCCGGATCAGCAGATCTCCGCCCTCGGTCTTCAGCGCACCCCCCGGCAGCTCTATCGACGAGGCGCGGACCTGGGCCGCGATCTGCTCCAGCGTCAGGCCGTAGGACTCGAGGGCCTCCTGGGAGACCTCGATGGAGATCTCCAGCGGGCGGACCCCTTGGAGATCGACCTGGGTGATGTTGGGGGAGGACAGCAGGCGCTCTCTGGCCTGCTCCGCGAGCTCGTGCAGGGTGCGGGCGTCCTGATCTCCGCTGATGACCATCGAGATCACCTGCTGCCTGCCGCTGATCAGGGTGACGTCGGGCTCTTCTGCGTCCTCCGGCAGGGTCGAGATGCGATCGACGGCCGTCTTGACGTCCGAGAGGATCTTCTCCTTGTTGGTCCCGAGCAGCAGCTCGGCCCGGATCTGACCGAAGCCCTCCCCGGCGGTGGCGGTGACGCGCTTGACCCCGTCGATCCCCCGCAGCTCCTCCTCGACGGCGAGCACGATCCCCTGCTCCACCTCGGCGGGGCTGGCCCCGGGGTAGGGGACGTGGACGCTGACGATGTCGAGATCGAAGGTTGGGAAGACCTCCTGCTTGGTCCGGAAGATCCCGGACACGCCGGCGAGGATCACCACCAGCATCAGCAGGTTGGCGGCGACGGAGTTCCTCGACATCCACGCGATGGCGCCCTTGGTGGTCTCCATGGGCTCTGCCCCGTGGGGCTCGTCGTGGTGGTCCATACGCTAGTCCTCCAGCTCGGGCGGCGCGGCCTCGTCGTGTTCAGGGCTGGAGATCGCCTCGACGCGCATCCCCTCGATGGGCAGGGCCAGGGGGCTGATCACCACGTGGCTGCCGGGCTCGAGCCCCTTGGTGATCACGACATCTTCGGCCTCGCGCCAGCCGATGGTGACCCGTCGGGAGGCGAGGCTCCCCTCGCGCTCGACCACCCAGACCTTGTCACCGCCGTCGATGGCGACCCGGGGTACGCTCATCACGTCGTGCAGGATCCGTCCGTCGATGGCGACGTCGACATAGGCGCCGGGCATCAGGGGCAGCTGGCCGTCGGAGGTGTCCATCGGGTTGGGCACCGCCACCAGGAGCGCAGCGGTCCGGGTCTGGGGATCGAGCTGGGCCATCAGCTGGACGACGGCGCCGTCGCGCACGATCGAGGTGTCCGGCCCCAGGCGTTGCCGGACCTTCGCCGGGGAGCCGGGGGTGTCCTGGGTGGGTAGCGCGACCGCCGGCAGCTGATCCACCGGGATCGAGACCTTGACCCACACCTCGTCGGTGCCCACCAGGGTGGCCACGGGGGTGCTGGGGGACACGATCTGGCCCCGGTCGATGTTCTCTTCGAGGATCACCGCGTTGAAGGGGGCCACCAGGTAGGTGCGCTGCAGGTTGAGCTCCGCCTGCTTCAGCCCCGCCCGGGCTGCCTCCAGCGCCTGCTCCGCCGCCATCAGCTGGGGCTTGCGCAGGGCCAGGGGGGCCTCGGCCTGGCCCTCGCCGAGCAGGGCCCACTCCCGGGCTGCGGCCCGCTGGCGGCCCCGCTCCAGCTCCAGCTCCACCTCCGCGGCGCGCACGCTGCTCTTGGCCTGCTCGACCAGCAGGGCGTACTCGGTTGGATCGACGCGGGCGAGCACGTCGCCCTGCTCGATCTTCGCCCCGGGCATCAGCGCGTCGCTCTGCCACACGACGCGGCCCGAGACCTGTGGGGTCAGGGTGATCTGTTGAGCGGGCTGGACCACTCCGGTGGCCTCGATCTGGGCGACGACGTCCTCGGGTCGAACCTCGATGACCTCCACCCGGGGGGTCTGGGTCTCGGGCACCGCGCGCTCGGCCTCAGGCCGGCTGATGACGAGGACGCCCGCGGACGCGATGGCTGCCACCAGGATGCCCAGCGGCAGGAGCACACGGTTGACGACGGTGTTCATGGGGTTGCTCCGGAGGCGGTGCTCCCGCCCAGGGCGGTCCACAGCTGCACCCGCGCCGCGAGGCGGTCACGGTGGGCCTGGATCAGGGAGAGTTCTGCGGCCTGCAGGGCACCCTGCGCGGCCAGCACGTTGAGGAAGGAGTCGATGCCGGTGAGGTAGCGCTGCTGCGCTTCTCCGAAGGCCTGACGGGCGGCCTCGACCTGGAGCGTGACGGCCTGGTGGCGCTCGGCCTGCTGGATCTCCAGCGCCACCGCGCCCTCGACGTCCCGCACCGCGTTGAGCAGGGCGGTGTCCAGGGCCCGGACCATGGAGAGCTCGGCGCCGGCGGCCTGCTGGATGGCGCCGTGGGCCGCGCCGCCGTTGAAGATGGGCACGCTCAAGGTGCCCCCCAGCCCCCAGGTCCCGATGCTGGACCACTCGTCGCCGACCGCGTAGCTGGTGCCCGCGTTGGCGGAGATCGCCACGGTGGGCAGCAGCCCCCGGGTGGCGCCGGCGTGGCGTGCCCGGGCGGCCACCACACGATCGGAGGCCGCCCGCAGATCGGGACGCCGCTGCAGCAGCTGGGCGGGGGTGCCCACCGGTGGGAGCTCGGTGGGCTCCGGCAGCGCGGAGGCCACCTCGGGCATCGCGGTGGGGCCTCGGCCCAGCAGGGCCGCCAGCGCGTTGCCCTGGCTGGTGGCCGCCAGCCGGGCGGTCGGCAGCGCGGCGCGGGTGCTGGCCACCACCTGGCGCTGTTGCAGCACCTCGAGACCCCCGGCGTTGCCCTCGGAGAAGCGCAGCTGGAGGATCTCCAGCAGGTCGGACTGCGCCGCCAGCTGCTCCTCGAGGACCTGCACCTGGCTGCGGGCCGAGACCACGTCGAGGTAGGTGCTCGCCAGCGTCGCGGTCAGCATCAGCCGCAGCGCCTCCAGATCGCCCCGGGCGGCCTCGACCTCGTAGGCTGCGGCCTTGTGGCCCAGGATCCCCCGACCAAACAGATCGACGCTCCACCGCAGGTTGAGCAGGGCTGAGCCGGACCAACACATGCCCCCGCTGTCCTCCTCCGCAGGGGGGGACTGAGCGGGGGGCGTGGTCGTGGGGGGATCCGGGGGAGGGAAGCCCCCCTGCTCGGCGAGGATCTCCGCGATGGGGGGC
>DRPG01000643.1 GCA_011376105.1 Deltaproteobacteria bacterium | reverse complement strand
CGGTCGCCCGAGGAGACGCCCTGAGAGCACGGAGAAAGCGCTCCCCGATGTCCCACTCCCACGTCGCTAACCACCGGCTCTCTGGAGTGAACCGGCTTCTTGGCGTCTGGAGGCGTCTCTGAGCCCAGAGAGCCACCAGAGAGCACCGATTTCGACTCTCTGCGGCCGACCCGACCCTCGACCGCGGTCGCGCAGAGAGTACCACGCCAACCACCACAGCCAATCCAACCGCCCGCAAACCCCCGCCACACGGGCGCAAACGACAAGACCCCCGCCAGCGATGCCGACGAGGGTCCTGTTAAGAGAAAGGCCCAGGCTGACTAGCCTGGGCCTTCTCAAGCTCCCGCTGCTGGACTCGAACCAGCGACACTCGGATTAACAGTCCGATGCTCTAACCAACTGAGCTAAGCGGGATCAGCCTGCCCTCGATGAGGACACGTCCGACGTAACCAGGGCCGGCGCGGCGTCAAGGCGTCGGGCCAAGGTCGAGGGACAGAGGCCACAGCGCGACGATCCAGCCTGGTGATCTCCGGGAACGTGGGGGAGGGGAGATTCTCAGCGCCGCTGGACGGTCCGCAGCTCCTCCACCAGGGCGTCGATCCCGGGATCGGGGGTCTGCAGCTTGGCGAGGGCGCGCTGCACCCCAAGCAGGTAGTGGGCCCCCCGGGCGCGCCCGTCCACGTCCTGGATCGGGGTCGCGGCACGCAGGATCGCAGCCTGATCCATGGGCTCGAGCTCCACCAGCAGCGGGCTGCGGGGGTTTGTCAGCCAGGCCAGGGCGCCCGAGGAGGTACCGTCGGAGACGTGGATCTCGACCTCGGTGCGGAGGTAGGCAGCTCCCTCACGGCGCTCGATCTGGGCCAGGGCCTTGGGGGCGTGCGCAGGATCGTAGCGTAGCATGAGCCCGTCCATGTGGCCCCCCGGGACCGTGCCCAGCACCAGCGACAGCCGCAGATCTCCGTCGACGAAGCCGGGCACCCCGGGCCCGGGTGGAGCGTTGTGCAGTGGGCAGCCCCGGCTGCGGGAGCGCTTGTTGAACCGCCGGCTGTGGCCCACCAGGCGGGCCGGGCGGCGCTCAAGGATGGCGGAGGGGAGCTCGGGCTCGTACATCAGGGAGCCGTAGGCGAACACGATCATGGGGTCGAGATAGCACAGACGCGTCAGCGAGCGCGTCTCGGAGCGGCGGAGGAGCGACGCCATGTTCGTCTGGTAGCGGACCTCCTGGCTCGCGTGAGAGCTCCCGCGTGAGAGCTCCCGCGTGTGAGACGCCTGAGGCCGTGTCACCTTCGCATCAGGCCAGACCGAGCACGCAGGTGGAGATCCCCCGACCTGTTCTGGACCCGCCGGCCCGGGGGAGGGGACCCACCGGGTGGTGCCCGGTGGGGCTACGAGTGCCTCGACAGTCCGTCAGCGCTCCGAGCCCTTCACACGTCCTGTCGTGACACCTTGTCTGCAGCCAACCTCGGCGGGATGAAGGATCGGCGATGCTGCGATCAAGTCGACAGCAGCCAGCGACGACGGGCCCAGCTGCGGCCGACTGGCCCGGGGTCAGCCGGGTGGTCGCGGATCGGGGCGCGACCACCGGCAGGGCCACGGATCGGGGCGCGACCACCGGCAGGGCCATGGATCGGGGCGCGACCACCGGCAGGGCCACGGATCGGGGCGCGACCACCGGCAGGGCCATGGATCGGGGCGCGACCACCGGCAGGGCCGCGGATCTACGGGGAGAGCCCCGCTCCCGCGAGCGCCACCCCACCGTGCGGAGGCGGGACGACGGAGCGTGGCTGTCGGACCGCGACGCAGATGCCGTGCCGGCGGAACGGGTGGCCCGTCGCCATCGCGGCGATCCCTGGGCGGGGGGAGGTCGACCGCAACGCGTCCGTGGGCTCCTCCCCCTGGGCCCGGGGGATCCAGGGTCCAAGCGGCTGTGGCGCAGGTGTCACGGTTTTGGATCCACCCGGGGCTCGGACCAGCGATCGGCCAGGTCCCATCGTTCAAGGGAGATGGTACGGAACCTGCAACGGTTTTGTTCGACCTGCGGTGAGGAAGCCTCGCGGGGTCTTGTGTCTCCTCTTCCGGATCTCGATCCACTGTCGTCGCGGGCGCGGACGAGCGCTACATCTCGGGAACTTCGGTCGCCTGTTGTCTCTCGGCCGGTCGCGTTCCAGCGCGCACAGCCCGTGCCCGCGACGATCTGGACCCTGCTTGGGTCGGACAGCCACGTTATCTGCGCTTCAGCGGGGGTGGCACATGGACGTTGGCTTTGGACTGGGGCACGCGATCCGACGCAGCGTGGGGCTTGGTGTCCTGCTGTGTGTGGCGTGCTGGGCCTGTAGCGCTGGCTCCAGCGTCGAGCCCACCCCCGGGCCGGCTGCGTCCACGGCCCCGGCCGCGCCGGCCCCGGTGGCCAGGCCCGGTCGGGCCCCGAACGCCCCCGGGGCGACACTGGAGGAGCGCCAGGCGGCCTGTGAGGGGGGGGACTTCGAGATCTGCCAGCACCTCGGGACCGTGTACTGGGAGGGCCTGGGCGCTGAGGTCGACAGGGTCCGGGCCTCAGAGATGTTCGCCAGGGCCTGTGAGGGCAACGTCGCCAAGGCCTGTGTCGACGTGGGGGTCTTGCACTCGATGGGCGAGGGGGTGCCCGAAGATAAGGAGAAGGCCGCGGGCTTCTTCAGGAAGGCCTGCAAGCTCGGGGCGGTGGGGGGGTGCTACAACCTCGGACTGGCCTACGCCAACGGAGAGGGCGTAGAGCGGAGCAACCAGACCGCCCTGGCGCTGTTCGTCGATGCCTGTGATCGCGATCTGAAGCAGGCCTGCCTCCGGCTCGAGGCGCTGGAGCAGAACCTGCGCTGATCCAGGCGAGCGCCGTCCGGCGATCGATCGCTGGAACCGAGCGGGGGTGGAGGTTGTCCACCCGAGCATGTGGCTCTCCCTGCTCTCGCTCACCTGCAGCGTCTCCGGCCCCGGAGCGCTCGCCTGCAGCGTCTCCGGCCCCGGAGCGCTCGCCTGCAGCGTCTCCGGCCCCGGAGCGCTCACCTGCAGCGCCTCTGATCCCGGAGCGCTCGCCTGCAGCGCCTCCGGCCCCGGAGCGCTCGCCTGCAGCGCCTCTGATCCCGGAGCGCTCACCTGCAGCGCCTCTGATCCCGGAGCGCTCACCTGCAGCGCCTCTGATCCCGGAGCACCTAGGCCTCCGGATCTGCCCGCCCCGGCCATGTCCACGTCGCGTGAGGATCCTCGGGAGGCGCTGCGGAGGCGCTACCCTGAGGGGATCGCCCGGCTCGAGGCCGAGCGCCTGGGGCTGGGGGCTGGGCGCGGCCAGCGCGCGGATCCCGGGCGCTACGTCGAGGCCCGGACGCTGTTGCTCGCTGCGCTCCGCGACGAGATCCTGCCGGCCTGGGCGGGCACCCCGTGGGGTTTTTACGGGACCGCGGACACCCCTGGGCAGGGCTCGATCGCCTGTGGCCACTTCCTGGGGACGGTGATCGAGGACCTGGGCTTCCGTGTCGATCGCCTCGCCCTGGGGCGGCAGGCCTCCGAGCACATCGTCGAGACCTTTGCTCCCGCGGATCAGATCGTCCGAGCCTGGGGGGTGACGTCCGGGGACTTCGTCGGGGAGATCGCTGCACAGGGGGACGGGGTGTACCTGCTGGGGCTGGACTTCCACGCGGCCACCCTGGACGTCCAGGGGGATCAGGTGAGGCGTGTGCCACGCCAGCTACCTTGATCCAGCGGCTGTCATCTGTGAAGACGCGCGCACCGCGCCCGCGCTCGTGTCGCGGTACCGGGTCGCTGGCCCGCTGCTCAACGAGACCTCGCTCCAGCGCTGGCTGTCGGGGGAGACGATCGCGGTGGTCACCCGGTAGCGCTGGGGGACGGGCTGTGCCGCGACGGTCGGCGCGGCCTTGAGGAGACGATCGCGGTGGTCACCTGGTAGCGCTGGGGGGGGCTGACGATCGGAGGTGGGCGGGTTCGTCGGGGGGCACCCTGGGTGGGGGCTGCCTGTGATCGCCTCGTCCACCGTGCCTTGTCCGACGGGGACCACAAGGCTGCACCGCTATGGACTGGGGGGGAGCGCCTCGATCCGGACGATGTCGATCTGGACGCTGCCGTCGCCCTTGTAGCGCACGGTGGTGCGCATCGGTCGGTCGGTGACCCACCAGGGGGCCTCGGGGATCAGTAGGAGCTGAGGACCATCTTCGCCCCAGCTGGCCTCCAGCCGGCCCCTCGCGTGCCCCCGCTGGCCGTTGACGTCGACCACGAACCTGCTGGTGTGTGTGCCCTTGAACCTGCGGCTCAGATCCGGCAGGGCCGGGGACAGCACGACGTGGGCCGGAGGATCGGTGCGGCCCCACTGGGTGACGGTCAGCTCCGTCAGCTCCCGTGCGCCGTCCTCCAGCCGGAAGCGGTAGCGCAGGGTGCGCAGCGGGCTGTGTTGCTGCACCAGGAGGTGCCCGGCCTCCTCGGTCAGGGTCCAGTCCTGGGCGACGGGCTCACCCTCGTCCACGCGGTGGTGGGTGCGCAGCCCTCCCTCGATCGCCTCTTCGCGGAAGGAGCCGATGGCCAGTCCCGCCTGGGTCTGCTTCAGCGCCATCCGGAACGGGATCAGGCCCGCGATCCGCTCGAGCGGGATGTCTTCCCCGTCGATCCGCACCGTGGCGCTCTCCCCAAAGTCCCGGTGGGAGAGATCGAGGACCGCCATGACCTGATCGACCGAGTGGCCCATGGTGGAGCCGTTGCGCAGCCGCTGGAGGCTGTGGGGTGGCTTGCCACGGTAGGTGATCTCCACCGACTGTCCGTCGATGTTCTCGTAGGACAGGGAGACGTCGACGAGCTCCCCGGTGCTCCGATCCTCGACGATCAGGGGGTAGGCCCGGCGGGCCACCGGCAGCTCGGGCCACCAGGAGCGCAGATCGTCGATGTCGGCCACGATCGACTGAGCCATCGTCGAGCTGCGGGCGTCCTTGGCCAGCCACAGCGGCCCGTCGGGGGTGGCCAGCCTGGCATACTCGTGCATGTCCCACTCGGGGTGGCGCGACACGATCACCAGATCGAGATCGTAGGCGGCCCCCCACACCAGCAGGGGCAGGACCGGGAACGGGGCCAGGGGCTCCCCTGTGTACTCGGCCCCCGAGGGAGACATGGGCATCGCGCTCCGCTCCTGGGCCGACACCGCGGGGCCCCGGGGCAGCATCCGGGGGACGCTGCAGGCCGCCGAGAGCCCCGGGATCAGGGTCCACCACCTCGCCATGTGTGCCTCCGGGGACCTCCTATCGGGTGGGCCCGATCCAGGAGGGGAGCCGCCCCCCCCATCTGGTCTGATCGTCTGTGGTTCGCTAAGATGCGTGTATGTTCGCCCTGATCCAGATCTCGATCGCGGTGGCTGCTGAGTTGAACGTCCCCGGATCCCACGCCACGATCACCGGGGCCATCGCCGCTGCGCAGCCCGGGGATCGGATCGTGCTGGCTGAGCTGCGCTTCGACGAAGACATCGTGCTGGATGGGGTGGACGATCTCGAGCTGGTCGGAGCAGGGCCCGGCACCCGGCTCCGGGGGCGCAAGGGGCCGTCGGTGATCCGGATCCGGAACAGCCACCAGATCACCCTCCGGGATCTCCGGATCGAGGGGGCCAGCCGCCGCCGTGGGATCGAGATCCTCGGCGCTGACGTGGGTGAGATCCTGATCGAGGGGGTGACGATCGTCGACGGAGACGCGGCTCTGGGGGGTGGAGTGTGGATCGCAGCGGGCGAGGGCGTGATCCTGCGCAGGGTCGAGATCACCGGCGCCACCGCGATCACCGGGGGCGGGATCCTGGTTGGACCAGACGCTGAGGTGCTGGTCCAGCAGAGCGTCCTGAGCGGCAACCAGGCCCGGGACGGGGGCGGGATCCATGTCGAGGGCCAGCTCTCGGTCGATCACACCACCTTCTCGGACAACGCCGCTGCCCTCGGTGCCGGCGTCGACTGCCTCGGGGCACGCTGCACGGTGTGGGACAGCGCATTCCAGGACAACACCGCGGGGCGGGGGGCGGGCGTCTATGTCGAGCGGGGGAGCGCCGAGCTGGTCCGCAACACCTTCTGCCGGGGCTCCGCGAGCCACGGTGAGGCCGACGCCGCCGGGGTGATGCTCGAAGACACGACGGCCGATCTCCGCAACAACGTCTTCCTCTTTGGAGAGGTGAGCAGCCAGGCGGGGGGGGTGTACCTGCTCGGTGCCGGGGCGTCGGTGACCAACAACACCTTTGTCGGGAACGTCTCAGGGATGAACGCAGGAGCGATCTATGTGCGCGGCGGATCCTCCCGCCTCGAGCTCACCAACACCTTGATCGCGCTGAACCGCAGCGCTCCAGGCTCGGGGGCCCTGCATACCGTCCAGGGTGGGCACGCGGCGGGCGGGTACAACCTGTACTGGTCCAACGTCAGTGACGACTCGACGGAGGGGCCGATGGTCGGGGATCTCGCTGTGGATCCCCTGCTGACGAGGCTGGTGCAGGGGGACTGCTCAGCCACCGATCTGCACCTGCGGGTCGGGAGCCCAGCCCTCGCGGCCGGGGATCCAACGATCCAGAACCCCGACGGAGGGCGGAGCGACATCGGCGCCTTCGGAGGGCCCGACGCCCTCGCCGATCTCGACGGCGATGGCTCCTACAGCGACGAAGACTGCGACGACAGTGATCCTGAGATCCACCCCGGTGCAGCCGAAGCCTGCGAAGGGATCGACAAGAACTGTGACGGGATCGTCGATCTCTCTAGCTGTGAGCCCGAAGAGAGCGAGCTGATCCGGGGATCGGTGGGCCCACGCCCCGCCGGCTGTGGCTGTGGCGGGGG
>DRPG01000642.1 GCA_011376105.1 Deltaproteobacteria bacterium | reverse complement strand
TGGCCGGGCTCGCTCGACCGCTATCCCCGCGACAACCTCACGAAGCAGCACGTCTGACCGAAGCGTCCGGGGAGGGCACGGCCCTGCTCGGGGCGACCGACGGGCTCGGCAGAGCGCTGGGGGAGAGACGAGGAGTCTGGGGAGAGGCGGAGGCCGGGCTCGGCGGGGCGTCCGGGGAGGGGCGAGGGCGGCTGCGGAGGGGCGAGCGCTGGGCGGGGGTAGGCGGGCGGAAGCGGCTGACGAAGGACCTCAGTGCAGGAGCGAGCGCTACAGACGCTGGGCGTACGGCGCTTCGTCTCGCCTCATGCGCTTCGTCGTCAGCCCCGGGAGCCCCGCCCCGCCCAGCCGGGTCCGCAGTGCCTAAACGCACGCCGAGAGGCCACCCTCATCGCCCCAAAGTTCCGAGCAAAGCTCGCAAAATAGCCGAAATCCAAGAGTGTACGACGTCCCGCGGGGCGCCTGCGCTCCATCGGCAGCCCCGGGACCTCCCCCCTGAAGCTAGATATTATTCTGAAATTTCAATCATATATCGAACACGTTTCGTAAAAGATCTGCATATACCGAATGTTTTTCGGATAGCGCATGTCTGCGCCAGCAAACACCCGGGCGCTGCGGACCAGGCTGAGCGAGCGCCCGAGGCGCTGCGGGCACGGCTCGGTGGGGCGCCCGGGGCGCTGCGGGCACGGCTCGGCGGGGCGCCCGGGGCCTGGGATCAGGGCTCGGTGGGCGCCGGTGCACCGTCGCCGGCACCGTCGCCACCAGCGGGGGCACCGTCGCCGGCACCGTCGCCGGCACCGTCGTCATCGCCGCCGGCGGGGGCAGCGGGCCTGGCTTCAGCCAGGGCCGCTGCCAGGCCCGGAACGTGCTCGACGCCGACGGGCACCTGCAGGCTGCTCTGCTTGAGCAGCGCGGTCTCCTCGGGGGTCGAGGCCATCGGCTGGGCGCGACCACCTAGACAGCCCGAGAGGAAGGACTCCGCGACTCCCCAGAAAGCGATGTTGTTCTCGGGACGGGCGAAGCCATGACCTTCGTCGGGGAACAGGGCGTAGGTCACCGGGATCCCCTTCTGCTGCATGGCCTCGACGATCTGATCGGACTCGGCCTGCTTGACCCGGGGATCGTTGGCGCCCTGGGCGATCAGCAGGGGACGCTCGATGGCCTCGACCCGACTCAGGGGGGAGCGCTCCCACAGCAAGGCCCGACCCTCCTCAGTGCGGGGATCACCGACCCGGGTGGCGAACAGCTCGAGCATCGGCTTCCAGTACGGCGGGATCGTCTCGAGCAGGGTGAGGAGGTTGCTGGGGCCTACGATGTCGACCCCGCAGGCGAACGTCTGTGGGGTGAACGTCAGACCCACCAGGGTCGCATAGCCTCCGTAGCTGCCGCCCACGATCGCGACCTTGTCGGGCTGGGTCACGCCCTGATCCACCGCCCACTGGACCGCGTCCAGCAGGTCGTCGTGCATCTGGGCTCCCCACTGCAGATCGGCTGCGTTGATGAACTCCTTGCCGAAGCCGGTGGAGCCCCGGAAGTTCACCGACAGCACCGCATAGCCCCGGTTCGCCAGCAGCTGGTGGTGGGGGTGGTAGCCGAAGCGATCCCGGGCCCAGGGCCCGCCGTGGACCAGCAGCACCATCGGCACAGCGACCTCGGGACGACCGTCGCCGTCGTCGTCGGCTCCCTCGGGCAGGGTCAGGTAGGAGACCAGCTCCAAGCCGTCCCGAGCGGGGATCACCACCGGATGCATCGGCACCAGCGGGGCGTCGGCCAGCTCGGGACGCGACGAGAACAGCGGGGTCACGGCCTTGGACGCCCGATCGTAGAGCACGTAGCTCGTCGGCGCGTCGTCGGGGGTGAACTGCCACACCCACAGCTGCTCGTCGGCGGTGGTCGAGACGGCGCTGAAGCTGCCCCGCCCGGCGGCGGAGATCGCGGCCAGATCCTCGGCGAAGACCTCGTCCAGGGCCGTCCACTCGGGGCGGAGGTGGTCGACGCTGTAAGCCAACACCTCGTCGGTGATCTCGCTGATCAGGACGTCGCTGACGTCGGCCACGTCGGAGGCTGCGAGCACAGACAGCTCCCCGGTCTCCAGCTCCAGGGACACCAAGGCGGAGGTGTCTCGGCCCCGGCTGTCGCGCAGCAGCACGTGGGTGTCGGTGACCGAGATCGGGCCCGACGTCAGGCTGTCGGCCTGGTCGAAGGTGGCCAACAGCTCGAACTTGTCGCCGTCACGGATCTCGAGCGTCTTGCCCCCCTCGGGGGTCTGCTTGCTCGCGATGCGGACGTTCAGCTCGTCGTCGGCGACGAACGACACGTATGCATCGTTCTGTAGCACCAGCTCCAGCTCCCCCGACGCCACGTCGAGGAGATAGACGTCGTGGAACTGTGGATCCCGATCGTTGAGCCCCACCAGGATCTCACCGGGGCGATCGGGGGACAGCCCCAGGATCCGAGCGGTCACCCCCGGCTGCTCGGGGGTGAGCACACGATCCTCGCCGGAGGTGAGCCCCACCGCGTGGATCCGCCAGTTCTCGTCTCCGCTCTCGTCCTGGATGTAGATCAGGTGCTCGCCGTCGTGGAGGAAGGACCAGGCCCGGATCCCCCGACCCGAGTCATCGGTGATGGGCTTCGCCGCAGCGAGATCCCCCACCGGGCCCAGCCAGACGTTCTGGACCCCGTCGACCGGAGCGAGGAAGCCAAGCTGGGAGCCGTCGGGGCTGATCCGGGGCGACGCCCGGGTGGCGTTACCGAACAGCGCAGCCCTCGGGATCAACGCGACCGAGGGAGCCTCGGGCTGACCGAGCTCCTCTGGCCCGGGGGCCGACACCCCCCCGTCCTTTGGACACCCGGCAGAGACCAGGATGAAACCGAGGGAGAGATACCGCACGTTCACCTCCAGGAGATACTGTTCCACGTGGCAGGCAGCCGTATCCCGTTGGTGGGGGTCCAGCCGTCCCTGGCCCACGCCGATGATCCAAGCAGGAGGTGGCATGTCTTCGGTTGTTCGACGCACTACACCGGGGAACAACCGCCCCACCGACGGAGACGATCTGCAGCTCGAGGCGCCCATCGACGCTGACGCTGACGCTGACGCTGACGCTGACGCTGACGCTGACGCTGACGCTGACGCTGACGCTGACGCTGACGCTGACGCTGAGTCGTCGAGTGGGTTCCTCCTCGCCCCGGGTGCCCGGATCGGGGGCTTCGTCGTAGACGCACCCCTGGCCCGGGGTGGGATGTCCCACATCTACCGGATCGTCCACCCGCAGCAGCGAGAGCACTATGTGCTGAAGGTGCTCGATCCCCAGCTGCTGCTGGGCCAACGCCGCAAGCAGCGGTGGCAGCTGTGCGCCCGGATGCGGCGGGAGGGGCGGATCCAGGGCGAGCTGGTGCACGAGAACCTGCTCCGGGCCCACGAGCTGATCGACGTGGACGGGCTCGCTGCCCTGGTCCTCGACTACGTCGACGGCCCGGCGCTCGACGAGCTGCTCCACGCCCGATACCCCCTGGAGCCCAAGCAGATCGAGGAGATCGCGGTGGGGGTGATCACCGGGGTCTGTGTGGCCCACGAGGCGGGGGTGGTGCACCGGGACCTCAAGCCATCCAACGTGCTGATCGCCAGGGTCGGCGATCGGCTCGTCCCCAAGATCGCCGACTTTGGCCTGGCCAAGGAGGCTCAGCGCACCGGGGCCCAAAAGGGGCCGATCACCCACCAGCCGATCACCTTCGACACCGAGCTGACCCGCACAGGTCAGGTCTTTGGCACGCCCGGCTACATGGCGCCGGAGCAGACCCGAGACAGCAAGCACGTCGACGCCCGCTCAGACGTGTTCGCGCTGGGGGTGGTGCTGTACGAGCTGATCACCGGGGAGCGGCTGACGGGCCCCAGCGAAGAGGCCGACGTCGCCGCAGTGGCCCGGGGGCTCGCGGGGCTGGATGCGCTACCCGACGTCCCCGAGCGCCACAAGGCCGCGATCCGGGGCGCCCTGGTCGACGACGAGGCTGATCGGATCGGAGACGCGCCCACCCTGCTGGCGGTCTGGGAAGGCCGGATCGTGCCAGAGCAGCGCTCCACCACCCCGCCACAGCGATCCTGGGTGGCCCCCCTGGCGGGGCTGGGGACGCTGATCCTGTTTGGCGCCCTGGCCCTGGCGGCGCTGGCGATGTGATCGGAGCTACCCGAGCTGTCCCGCCTGCCGGAGCGCATCCCCCAGCTGCTCCCGGGGGCCTGGATCCATCGGGCACAGGGGCAGCCGGAAGGTCTCGGTGCACAGCCCCTTCATCGCCAGAGCGGTCTTGATCGGCAGCGGGTTGGTCTGCAGGGACAGCGCCCGGAACAGGGGCTGCAGCGCTGCGCTCTGGCGCGCCGCCTGGACCCCCTCCCCGCTCCGGGCGGCGGCGACCAGGGCCACCATCGCCCCGGGGATCAGGTTGGACGCCACGGACACACAGCCCACCCCCCCCGCAGCGATCAGGGGCAGGACGGTGGGATCATCTCCGGACAGGACGTGGAAGCCCTCCGGGGTGATCCGGTGGAGCTCAGCGGCGGCGGCCAGATCCGCAGTGGCATCCTTGATGCAGGTGATGTTGTCGATCTCGCAGAGGCGGGCGACTGTGTCGGTGGACACCCGCACCGAGGTCCGGCTGGGCACGTCGTACAGGCAGACCTCCAGCTCCGGCACGGCCTCGGCGATGGTCCGGAAGTGCCGATATAACCCCTCCTGAGTCGGCTTGTTGTAGTAGGGGACGGTGGCCAGCACCCCCTGCACCCCCGCCTCGCGTGCAGCCCAGGCCGTCTCGATCGCGGTCTGGGTGTTGTTGCTGCCGATCCCCGCCAGCACCGGCACCCCCCCGGAGGCCTCGACGGTCCACCGGATGATCTGTCGGTGCTCCTCGAGATCCAGGGTCGGAGCCTCGCCGGTGGTGCCACAGGGCACCAGGCCCCCGATCCCTGCAGCCACCTGCCTCGCGACCAGGGCACGGAACGTGGCCTCGTCCAGCGATCCATCTGGATGAAACGGGGTCACCAGCGCGGTCAAGACACCTTCGAACGGCACGAGCACCTCCGGGGGGGCCTTACCGCCGGGGGGCAAGGCTGGCCACCGGGACACCGATACACCTGGAGCCACCCAGATCCAACGCCCCGAAGAGGAGACCCCAAGCCGGGGACCTTAGCGAGCTGAGACTGCTGAATTCGTGAGGATTGAGGCTGATCTCATGAGGACCGGTGCATCCGAGAAGGCACGCCGGGGCGTGCGCCCGAGGACGCGCGACGGCCCATGGAGACCGACGCCCATGGAGACCGACGCCCATGGAGACCGACGCCCAGCTCGCGACGGGAGCTATCCGGGTCCGGGCTGGGCCTCTAGAACAAGCACTGGAACGCAGCCTCGGGCGGGGTGACGTAGATGAAGTTGAAGCACATCTCGTCGGACGTGCCCTCCCCCCAGGTCAGGGTGTGGTTGTAGGGGTTGTCGAAGGTGCAGGTCAGGGTGAGGCGATCGCCGGGGTAGATCGTGGTCGGCATCTCGTAGAAGTACTGCGCCTCGAACGACCACCCCGACAGCTCGATCAGGGTCTCCTCGCTGCCGTCGCTCCGGGTGATCATGTGGACGAGGTCGGTGCCGGTCTCGTGCATGTGGGGCATGCCCGCGAGGATGTCGAACTCCCGCGTCGGGTCGCAGGTCGAGCTGGCCTCGCCGATCGAGTTTGCCGGGATGCTGATGTCGTAGACCGACGGAGCGGCCATGCCCCACTCAGTGCCCGCCGGCTCGTCGACCCACAGGCGCAGGCCGCTGGAGTCGACCACATCGGGCAGCCCGGCCCCGTTGTTGTAGTGGATCTCCATCAGCAGGGTGTCGAAACGCTTCAGCCGCAGCCCCCCGTCGGGGAACTCGATGGGGCCCGTGCCCGGGGCCCAGGTGTACAGGTAGTTCAGCCCGAGCAGCTCCCGCAGGGTGATGTGGTGGACCACCCGGTCGTCGTCGATGATCGCCTCCATCCGCCGGATGAACACGTCGTCGTCGACGAGGTTGCTGAACAGGAAGTAGCGATAGTCGTCGATGTCGTTGGGCCCGATCTGCTCGCCGTTGGCTCGGATGTCGACGTTGGTCGAGCCTGCGGGGGGATCGGGCGGCGCCTCCCAGATCGGCCGGGAGGCCGACAGCCCATCGGCAAAATCGGGGTGGAGCTCTCCACAGGAGCCCCAGCTGACCAAGGTGTCTAGATCGTTGTGGGGCACCAGACCCTGGGTGGCCGGCGGCATGGTCCGATCCATCAAGACCTCGACGAAGCGATCCACCCTACGATCGGGGGCCTCACCGGCCAACAGCTCGTCGTAGTCGAGCAGGGTGTAGGGCGCACCAAACGCGACGGTCTCGCCGTGGCAGGTGCCACAGTTGCGCTCGATCGCAGGCAGGGCGTTGTCTTCGAAGGCGGCCCGGGACGGGACACACGACGCCCCGGTCGGATCGGTCGGGCCGGTCGGATCGGTCGGGCCGGTCGGATCGGTCGGATCGGTCGGGCCGGTCGAGTCAGAGGGATCGAGGGGGATGGGATCTGGATCGCCACAGGCGACGATCAAGACGAGACTCAGGAAGGTTGGGATCGCTCGCACGCGGCCTCCAGTGCAGAGGTTATCCTCACCGATGCCACGCAGATCCGCTACCCCGACCTGCCCCGGGCGGTGGGCGCCGGGCGGCGGTCGACGTCGTAGACGTCTCATGCTCTAGCGGGCACGTGGGGCCCCCGGCGCAGCGCCACCTGGGACACCCGGGGCCCGGTACCCCGTCCGGAGCCCCCCGCGGCGTGGATCACGTCCTCAAGCAGCCCGGGGCGCCGCCCCGGGACGCGATCGCCCGAGGGATCGTCAGGCCGCGGGCAGGGGCGTGGGGGGGGCCATGGCGATGCCCCCGGGCAGCCACACCGCGAAGGTGCTCCCCTCCCCCGGGCGGCTCTCCACCGTGATCCGCCCACCGTGGTTCTGGACCACCTGCCGGCACAGGTGCAGCCCTATGCCGGTCCCCTGGCCCACGTCCCGGGTGGTGAAGAACGGATCGAAGATCTTCGGCAGGACGGACGAGGCGATCCCCTCCCCGTCATCGGACACGACGATCTCGACCCCGCCCTCGAGGCTGCGGGTGCAGACGCTGACCTCGGAGGCTCCGCTGCGCAGCGCGTTGTCGATCAGGTTCACCAAGACCTGGTTGAGCTGGCCGGAGCGCCCGGGGATCGAGCCTGCGAAGCGCAGATCGGCGCTCAGCACACAGGCGCCTCGCTGAGCCTGCGCGTCCTCGAGGATCGAGGCGAGGGCTCTGGAGGGCTCCCAGGCCCGGAGCGGGGCCCCGTCGAGGCTGCTGACGTCGAGCAGCTCCCCGACCAGAGAGTCGATCTGGCCCGAGGCCTCCTGGACCGCATCGAGGAGCCGGAGCGCGACCTGCTGACGGGCTGGCTCCTCGGGCAGGAACTGACGCATCGCCTCCACCCCGTTGACCACCGCGTTGATCGGGTTGCGGACCTCGTGGGCCAGCCCCGCCACCAGGGTGGACATCATCCCCAGCTTCTGGGCCTCCGCCAGCTTCAACGAGAGCTCCCTGAGGTTGAGCTGGACCGTGATCCGGGCGAGCAGCTCCCGGGTGCTGAAGGGCTTGCTCAGGTAGTCGTCGGCTCCATGGCGGAAGCCCTCCAGGGTTGGATCCAGGCCACGCTTCGCGGTCAACAGGATCACGGGGATCGCCTGGGTCCTGGGATCGGACTTCAGGGCTTGAGTCAGCTCGTAGCCCGTCATCCTAGGCATCATCACATCGGAGAGGATCAACGCCGGCGGCTCCTTGCGGGCGAGCTCCAGCCCCTCGAGGCCATCGACGGCGGTGGTGATCCGATAGTCCACCTCAAGGATCCCCTGGAGGAAGGCACGCAGCTCCGGGTTGTCGTCCACCACCAGGATCCGGGGCCCCGAGGATCGGGCGAGGGGAGCCCGGACCGGGACCGGGGTGGTGGGCTCGAGCCCTGGAGCCAGGCGCACCTGGCTCGGGGTCCTCCGGGACCGGGCGGGCCGCGCTGTGTCGGGCAGGTCCCCCTGACCCGCCGGCAGGTGCACCCGGAAGGTGGAGCCCTGCCCCAGGACGCTGTCGACCTGGACCGTGCCCCCGTGGAGCTCGACCAGCTCCTTGACCAGGGCCAGCCCGAGCCCGGTGCCGCCGATCTGGGGCCCGCTCCGCCGGGCCTGGCCAAAGCGATCGAAGATCAGCTGCTGATCCCGCTCGGAGATCCCCACCCCGGTGTCTTCGACCTCGAGCACCACGTCTTTGGGCCCCGGGCGGAGCCGGATCGTGATCCGCCCCCCCTGGGGGGTGAACTTGACCGCGTTGCTCAGCAGGTTCTGCAGGATGATGTCGATCTTCGCGGGATCGGCATAGACGACCTCGACGGGCTCAAGCTCCAGCTCGATCTCGAGCCCCCGGCTGCGGATGTAGGGCTGGAACGCGGGCAGCAGGGCCTCGACGCTGGCCCCCAGCTCGATGATCTCGCGCTGCAGCTCCATCCGCCCGGCCTCGAGCTTGGCCAGATCGAGCAGCTCGTTGATCAACCCCAGCAGCCGGGCCGCGCTGCGCTCGATCCCGGTCAGCGTCTGGCGCACGTCGGGCGGCAGCTCGGGGCCCCGCTCAGTCAGCAGCGCCTCCAGCGGCGACAGGATCAGGGTCAGCGGCGTGCGCAGCTCGTGGGAGACGTTGTTGAAGAAGGCCTTCTGCATCCGGTTGCGCTCCTCCATCGCCGCCCCCTCGGCGGCGACCCGCTCGAGCACCACCCCCGGCGCGGTGATCGCGACGGCGGTGGTGAGCAGGGTGGCTCCGGTGAAGCCCACCGCGGTCATCTCAGGACCCAGCCCCCGGAGAAAGGGGTAGTCGAGCAGGTGCAACGCCAGGAGCCCGGAGAAGAGAAACAACAGCTTGCCCGTGGGGCTGAGCTCACGACGATCCCACACCGACCACAGGACCACCCACGACAGCGGCGCCGCGACCGCGAGCGCGACCGGCAGCGCCACCAGCCACGACGGCGCGCTCACACTCGACAGCACGATCGCGCTGAGCAGGGCCGACACCCAGAGCCCCACGAAGGCGCGGGTGCTCAGGTGCCCCCCGGCGATCCCCGCCAGCATCCACGCCGCCGGCAACGTCCCGAGGAAGCTCGATCCAAACCCGGCGATCGTGCTCATCACGTAGCTGTGCTGAGCGAGCCCCTGGACAAAGAAGGACAGCAGCATCCCCAGCCAGGTCAGGAACAGGTTTTGATGGTGATGATTACGGTTGAAGGCCCACAACACACCGGAAAGCCAGACGTTGATGGACAGGATCGCCCCGTATAGGAACAAGATGTTGCCCAGGGCCTCCACACCGACCTCACGAGCCTGAGAAGATGGACAGATCCGTGCACCAGGAATTGTAGCAGCCCTCCATCGCGCTGGTGGTCACCGCCAGGAAGCTCAGGAACTGCTGCAGCTGTGCCTCGTCCTGGATGTAGCGCTCGAGGACGGACACGGTGTGGGCCCAGTGTCCGTCGTCTCCACCGTCGAACTCGATGTGGGAGGTGAAGAACCGGGTGGCCCGCCTGGGCTCGTCGATCCCCCAGCGCGCAAGGTTCGCGTGCAGGGCCTCGACGAAGCGCCCGTCGAGCCGACCCGCGATCCCCTCCGCGGCCAGGGGGGCTGCTAGCATCAGCAGTGGATCCTGGTGGAAGCCGACCGCCGACTCCTGCGCAGCCATGAACCGCCGGGTGTCAGGGTTGGGCGCCATCGCGCTCCGGACGTAGCCGGCGTCCACGCCCAGCGCCTCGAGATCGGCCTCGATGATCAGCTCGTGGTTGATCTCCTCG
>DRPG01000641.1 GCA_011376105.1 Deltaproteobacteria bacterium | reverse complement strand
GGTCCTGATCACCGAGGCGCTGGCCCAGGTGGCGGCCCTGGCCTACCTGTCGGCCCACGACGACGCTGCGGGTGGCCTGGTATACCTGGTGGGCCTCGACAAGATGCGCTTCCGGCGGGTGGTCCGCCCCGGCGACGTGCTGCGCCTCGAGGTGGAGGTCAGCCGCAGGCGGCGGGGCCTGTGGTTCTTCGACGGGCGCGCCACCACGACCGGAGGCGATCGGGTGGCCGACGGCAGCTTCATGGCGAAGGTCGGCGAGTAGCCGAGGAGGAGCGATGGCGATCCATCCCACCGCAGTGATCGAGGACGGCGCTGAGCTCGGCGACGTCGTCGTCGGGCCCTATGCGGTGATCGGGGCCGACGTGGTGCTCCACGACGGCGTCATGGTGGGCTCCCACGCGGTGATCGAGGCCGCGGTGGTGGGGCCGGGCACCCAGGTGGGCGCCCACGCGGTCCTGGGGGGCGCCCCCCAGGATCTCAAGCACGATCCAGGCACCCCCACCCGGCTGATCATCGGCGCCCGCAACGTGTTCCGCGAGTTCACCAGCGCCCACCGGGGCTCGTCCCGGGGCGCCGGAGAGACCCGGATCGGCGACGACAACTACTTTATGGCCAACAGCCACGTCGCCCACGACTGTGTGGTGGGCAACCACACGATGTTCGCCAACTCGGTGGCCATCGGAGGGTACGTCGTGGTGGAGGACGGCGCGGTGCTCGGGGGGCTCTCAGCGGTGCACCAGCACGCGCGGGTCGGCCGGCTCGCGATGCTCGGCGGGGGCGCGATGTGCTCCCAGGACGTGCCGCCCTTCAGCATCGCCCAGGGCGATCGGGCCCGCCTGGTCGGCCTCAACATCACCGGGCTCCGCCGCGGGGGGCTGACGGATCCGGCGATCACCGCGATCAAGGAGGCCTGGCGCACCCTGTTCGTGGGGGAGCTGCCGCGCCGCCTGGCCATCAGCCAGGTCGCCGAGGCCCTCGGGGAGGTCCCCGAGGTCGCCGAGCTGTTGGCGTTCCTGCGCGCGAGCGCCCGCGGCGTCTGTCGCTCGGCGCTGCAGGCGTGAGCACGGGCTCAGGCTCGCTGGAGGGTTCGTGGATGACGGGGGGCCAGGCCAGGGGACAGCGCGCGATCCACTCCGGATCGCCCTCGTGGGCTGTGGCCGTATGGGCCAGCGCCACGCGGCGGTGATCGCGGCCGATCCCCGCTGCACCCTGGCGATCACCCTCGATCGGATCGGGGAGCGGGCCGAGCAGGTGGCCGAGCGGTTCGGGGCCCGCCGGGTCGATCACGTCCCGCAGCAGATCGACGCGGTGGTGGTGGCCACCTCCACCACCAGCCACGGCGAGGTCGCCGGGCCGCTGCTGGCGCGGGGGCTGTGGTGCCTGGTGGAGAAGCCCCTGGCCCACAGCTCAGCGGTGGCCCGGGCCCTGGCGTCGCCCCGCTGTGTGGTGGGCCACATCGAGCGGTTCAACCCGGCGGTGCGGGCCGCAGGCCAGCTGTCGCCCCGGGTGGTGGAGGCGAGGCGCACCGCGCCGCCCACCGGCCGCAGCGCAGACGTCGACGTGGTCCTGGATCTGATGATCCATGATCTCGATCTGGTGTTGGGGTGGATGGCCCCCGGGGCCACCATCGCCTGGCTCGATGCGGTCGGTGTCGCGGTCCAGGGCTCGGCCATCGACACCGCCAGCGTGCGCCTGCGCAGCAGCTGTGGGCTGACCGCGTCGCTGCTCGCCTCCAGGGTGGCCGAGCAGCGCCGGCGCCAGGTGCGGTGCTATGCACCCGGGCGCTATGTAGAGCTCGATCTGGTGTCGGGGCGGGCCACGATCGAGGGCAGCGAGCACACCCTCGACGATCCCCGGGACGCGCTGACGACCCAGTGGCAGGCGTTTACCTCGGCGGTTCGGGGCGTCCGTCCGTCCGCAGCCCCCGGCGAGGACGGCCTGGCCGCGGTGCGCCTCGCTGAGCAGATCCAGTCCGTGATCCGGGAGTCCTCGTGCGAACCTGCCTGATCCGCTCCACCTCCGTCGCGCTCCTCGGCTCGCTCGCTCCAGCCTGCGCCCCGCTCGATCGGGTCGAGCTGTCCTGGAACGCGCTGTTCGAGGTCCAGACCTCGCTCCGGGGGGAGGGCTGCGAGGCCCCCACCGAGCCCGTCGAGCCCACCGCGCCCCTGGTGGGGATCGGCCTGGCTGGGTTCGAAGACGTGATGTCGGTCTACTGGTGCACCGACACCGAGAGCTGCGCCCCCGCCCCCTGGGCCACCGCCTGGCTCGACGTCGCCCTGGAAGATCGGGTGGAGGGGACGCACGGGACCGTCTCGCTGACCGGAGGGCAGCTGTGTCAGGTCAGCTGGGCCGGGATCTCGGCCACCCAGGACGAGGTGGGCTGGCTGCAGCTACAGACCCACACCTTCTCCTCGATCCCCCTGACCGTCTCCAGCGGCACCGAGTGCGACGATCTGTTGCGCGCCCTGATCGGGGAGAGCTGCGACGAGACCTGGTCCATCGAGGCTCAGCGCCTGCCGTGACGGCGGGGGGGCGCCTGTGGATCGTGGCCGCGGAGGCGAGCGGCGATCGCCTGGGGGCGGAGCTGGTGATCTCGCTGCGCAGGCGGCGCCCCGGGCTCGTCGTCGAGGGCCTCGCAGGCCCGGCGATGCGGTCGGTGGGCGTGCGAGCGCTCGCCCGGGCCGAGGACGCGACCGCGATCGGCCTCGTGGAGGTCGTGGGCTCTCTGCCCCGGCTGATCGCGCTGGGCCTGCGGCTCGAGGCCGCGATCGTGGCCTCGAGGCCCGACGTGGTGGTCACGATCGACAGCCCCGAGCTGTGCCTGAGGCTGGCGGCCCGGCTCCGGCGCCGGGGGGTGGCGGTGGTGCACTGGGTCGCGCCCCAGGTCTGGGCCTGGCGCCCCGATCGGGTCCGGCACCTGGGGCGGGCGGTGGACACGGTGATGTGCCTCCTGCCGTTCGAGCCCCGCTGGCTGGATGGACACGTCCGGGCGGTGTTCGTCGGCCACCCCGCCGCCGCCGTCGTCCCGGATCGGAGCGCGCCGAGGCCGGGGACGCCCACGTTTGCGCTCTGTCCAGGCTCCAGGGCCTCGGAGCTCGCGCGCCACTGGCCCGTGCTGCGGGCGGTGGCACAGCGCCTGCGGGGGCGGTTCCCCCGCTGTGGGTTCGTGGTCCCGGTGGCACCGACGATCGACGCACGAGCCCTCGGGGGGCTGGACGCCGAGCTCGTGGCCTCGGTGTCCGGGGTCGCCCAGGCAGATGCAGCGGTGGTCGCCAGCGGGACCGCCACCCTGGAGCTGGCCGCCCTGGGGGTGCCAATGGTGGTGATCTACCAGGTCCACCCGCTGACCTGGGCCATCGTCCGCAGGTGGGCACAGATCGCGCACGTCGCCCTGCCCAACGTGATCGCCGGGGCCCCCCTGGTGCCGGAGATCCTCCAGGATCTCGATCCAGATCGGATCGCCGGTGTCGCCGCCGGCCTGGTGGGCAGCGGGGTGCAGGTGCCCGCGTCTGTGCTGGACACGCTGCAGGGGGCACGAGCGATCGAGCACGCCGCTGACGAGGTCGAGGCCTGGCTCGGGGAGCCGGCGCCACCCCGGGCTCCGGAGGGGCTCCCGTGAGGGCTCCGGTCACCTCGGAGGATCCGGGGACAGCTCGATCCTGACCGGCGCTAGGTGGACCCCGAGCCCCCCAGCTCGTCGATCTTGGCGGCGAGCACGAAGTCCGCGAGGTGTAGCCCGTCGATCTTGTGGGTGTACAGCTCGATCCGGACCCGGCCCCAGGACAGGGACAGATCCGGATGGTGCCCCTGCTCCTCAGCCAGCGCGCCGATCGCGTCGACGAAGGCCAGGGCCTGGGCGAAGTCGGGGAACGACCAGGTGCGGGTGAGGTGGTGACCGTCGATCGCCTCCCAGCCCTCCCCGAGCTGGGGCAGGAGCGCATCGATCGCAGCCTGATCGAGGGGATCGACCCCCCCTCGACAGGGCTCGCAGGTCTGGCTCGCCAGGTCGGACATCTCGCCTCCACGGGGGTCGCTCGGGTACGAGGGGCCATGGCCACCCCCTCCGATCCCTCCGCCCCCATAGCCTCCCCCTGGTGGATCCGGCAGCTGCCCCTGCTCATCGGGCTGCTCGGGGCCCTGGGGGGGCGGGCGTGGGCTGCGGGCACCTGGGGGTTGCTGGCGGACGAGGCGTACCACTGGCGCTGGTCCGGCGCGCTGGCCTGGGGATACTTCGATCAACCCCCCCTGATCGCCTGGGTCCTGGCGCTGGCCCGGGCCCTGTGGGGGGAGAGCACGCTGTCGCTGCGGCTGCTGCCGATGGCGGCGGGGATCGGGGGCGTGCTGGCGTTGCTGCCGTTCGCCCGGGATCGGGGGCTGTGGCTGCTGTGGGGCCTGGCCCTGCCGCCGCTGTGGCTGATGACCCAGCTGGCGGTGCCCGACGCGCTGCTGATCGGGGCCTGGGCCGGGGCCCTGGCGTGTGCCCTCAGGGGGGGCCGGGGCTGGCTCTGGGCGGGGGGGCTGGCGGGGCTGGCGGGGCTGGCCAAGCCCACCGGGTGGCTGCTGATGCCCCTGCTGATCGGAGGCGCGGACGGGGCCGAGCGTCGGACCCCCTGGCCCTGGCTCGGGGGGGGGCTGACGCTGGCCCTGATCGCCCCAAACCTGGTGTGGAACGCCCAGCACGACTGGGTGATGATCCGGTTCCAGCTGGGGGAGGGGCTGCTGCACCCCCGGCCCCCGGGCCTGGTGGGGCCCCTGCGTCAGGTGGTGGAGTCCGCCCTGTTCGCCACCCCGCTGGCGGCGATCGCGGCGTGGATCTGGTGGGGCTCGACGCTGGTCCGCTCGATCGGTCTGGTCCTCCCCGGTGGCTCTGGAGCGGGACCGGGCAGGCGGCTCGGGCGGCTCGGGCGGCTCGGGCGGCTCGGGCGGCTCGGGCG
>DRPG01000640.1 GCA_011376105.1 Deltaproteobacteria bacterium | reverse complement strand
CCCAGATCCGCTCGAAGAAGCGCTCCAGGGTCTGCCCGATCTCGTCCACCAGCACTGAGGCCGGGACCGCCTGCCCCCCGGACGCAGCCTCTCCGGCGAGGCGGTACAGGGCCGAGCCGACGTCGGCGGCGAACAGCTGCAGCGAGCCATCCGGCGTGCTGAGCCCAGGCACCGGCTGAAAACCGAGGCCCTGCAGCCACGCCCGGCGCCCGGGGGGGACCCAGCAGGCCACCGCCGTCCGCTGTGCCATCCGGACCTCCCGGGCGGCCTGGTACAGGATCCGAGCCAGGGACCCGGGCCCCTGAGCCTCGGCATCGATCAGGAAGCCGGTCTGGAGGATCGCACGCCCAGAGAGCCCCCAGGCCGGCCCTGTGGCGGGGAGGATCACTGAGGCCCGGGCGTCGTCGATCGCCACCTCCAGCCCCTCCCCCCACCCGGCCGGATCCCCCGGCCACCCGAGGTAGGGGCTCCCGTTGTCCAACTCGTCAACTCGAACCTGTCCCATGGTGCACTCCCAGGGGTGAGCCTCACCGGCAGTACCCCGTCTCTAGCCTTCGATCGCAGCGCCCTGCTGGTTGAGGCCCGACACCAAAGCCCTCGAGGATCTCCAGGGGGCAACACGGGACCGCGACGCCGATCCCGGTGGGCCGCTGCGGGGACAGCGCCGGCACCCCGGGGTACCCTCCCGCCCGAGGAGGTGCTGTGCTCCCGGTGTCCCTGTCCCTCGCGTGGTCCGCCCTGTCCATTCAAAGAGCCCTAGCCGTCGAGCCCCAGCGGGTGGGCTCGGTGGATCATCAGCTCGTCGACGAGCAGAGCGGCATCGTCCAGAGCCGGAGGTGGCCCGACACCTACTGGGTGCACAACGACAGCGGCGACGAGGCCCGGCTGTTCGCCATCGACGCCACCGGAGCGGTGATCGTGCCTCCCTTCCTCGAGCAGCGCTACCACACGGGGCCCGCCCGGAGACGCACCAAGCGGGGCGATCCACCGCCCTGGCCCGGCCTGACCGTCGAAGGGGCGAGCCACGTCGACTGGGAGGATCTGGCGACCGACGGCGAGCACCTGTTCATCGGAGACATGGGCAACAACGGGAACGCACGCCGGGACCTCGGTGTGTACGTGCTGCGGGAGCCCAACCCCCGCGCGGTCTCGTCCGCGCGGGTGCTCTCCTTCATCCCCGTCGCCTACCCCAGCCAGTCCTCGTTCCCGGCCAAACAGTGGCACTTCGACTGCGAGGCCCTGTTCACCCACAGTGGCCGCCTGTACTTCGTGACCAAGCACCGAGCCACGGGCCAGATCACCGCCCCTGAGCCATCGGCCGATCTATACCGCCTGGACAGCTGGGAGACCGATCACGTCAACGTGCTGGCCCACGTCGATCACCACGCGGATCTGGGGGGCTGGGTGACCGCCGCCGATCTCTCGCCGGACGGTGAACGGCTCGCGGTGCTGGTCGGCGCCCCCACCCCGGGCCTGTGGCTGTTCGACACCCCTGAGGTGGGCGATGCGTTCCTCTCCAGCACGTCGGAGCACCTACCGCTGGGCGACGTCGGGCAGGCGGAGGGCGTCACCTGGGCCAGCGGGGATCGGATCCTGGTGACCAACGAGCAGCGTGCGATCTTCGAGCTCCTGCTGGAGTGAGCGCCACCGAGTGCTCCCCCACCCACATCGAGCTGGAAGACCAGACCTCACCGATCCGAGGAGGGCTCCACTGACGGAGGTATAGATGCTACCGATGGTGTGGATGGTGGGAGCGCACGCGGCGCCCGGGCTGATCGCGACGGATGGCTTTGCAGGGCGACAGGTCCGCCTGTGGCTCGAGGGGCCCCCGGGGATCACCGCCATCGTCCTGGCGAGCACTGCGGGGTTCTCGCCCTGCTCCCCCCAGCTGGGGACCGAGTGCATCGGCCTGCTCGGGAGCCCGGAGCTGTGGGCCACCACCACCCTCGATCCTGGAGGGCACGCCCAGCTGGATCTACCGATCCCCCCTGGCCTGTCCGGCACCCAGATCACCGCCCAGGTGCTGTTTGTCGACGGCTCCAGCCACATCCTGCCCCCCCCGGTGCAGATCCAGGTCCGCCCTGGGAACATGGATCCCGACAGGGACTTCCTGCCGACCCCCCTTGAGCTCTCCCTTGGCCTCGATCCTAACAACGCCGACACCGACGGTGGCGGGGTCCCCGACGGAGACGAGCTGGCGCTCCATGGCACCAACCCCCTCGATCCCGCAGACGATCTGGTCCCGATCCTGGACTCTGACGGAGACGGGATCCCCGACGATCAAGAGATCTTGTTCGGCTCCGATCCATTCAACTACGACACCGACGGAGACGGTCTCCCCGACGGGGACGAGGTCAACAACTGGGGCACCCACCCGCTGATCGCCGACACCGACGGCGGTGGCGTGCCCGACGGAGACGAGATCTTCAACGGCACCAACCCCCACGATCCCGCGGACGACGGTCTCAGCTGGGTCGACTCCGACGGCGACGGCCTGCCTGACGCCGAGGAAGCGCTCTATGGCACCGACCCGTTCAACCCCGACACCGACGGCGGCGGCGTGCTCGACGGAGACGAGATCTTCAACGGCACCAACCCCCTCGATCCCGCGGACGACGGTCTCAGCTGGGTCGACTCCGACGGTGACGGCCTGCCCGACGCCGAGGAAGCGCTCTATGGCACCGACCCGTTCAACCCCGACACCGACGGCGGCGGCGTGCTCGACGGAGACGAGATCTTCAACGGCACCAACCCCCTCGATCCCGCGGACGACGGTCTCAGCTG
>DRPG01000639.1 GCA_011376105.1 Deltaproteobacteria bacterium | reverse complement strand
GCGCTGCTCGTTCCCCGAATGTTTCGGCTGGATCAGCGTCGTCGCGGCCGGAGGTGGGGGTGTGATTATGGATCTAGCCCGGCAGGGCGTCCATGCCCGGGGCTGTGGCCGTGCCCGGGGCTGTGGCTGTGCCCGGGGCTGTGGCTGCCCTCCGGGGCCTCCTCGGCGCCCTGAGCGCAGGAGGCTACGTAGCCGCGGGAGGTCAGCGTGGAGGCTGCAGAGGGGGGGCCGCTGGCGGGGCTCCGGATCATCGAGGCCGGGAGCCTGATCGCAGGCCCCTTCTGTGGGCAGCTGCTCGGCGATCTGGGCGCCGAGGTCCTCAAGATCGAGCCCCCCGGCTCGGGCGATCCCCTGCGGGGCTGGGGCCGGGTCTTGCCCGAGGGGCGCGGGCTGTGGTGGGCGGTGATGGGCCGCAACAAGAAGTCGGTGACGCTGGATCTGCGTGAGGCCGAGGGCCAGGAGCTGATGCGGGCCCTGATCGGGCACGCCGACGTGCTGATCGAGAACTTCCGGCCCGGCACCCTGGAGGGCTGGGGACTCGATCCCGACGCGCTGCGGCGCGCCCACCCCTCGCTGATCGTGGCCCGGGTCTCGGGGTATGGGCAGACCGGGCCCTACGCCGATCGTGCCGGCTATGGCGCGATCGGCGAGGCCATGGGGGGGCTCCGCTACACCACCGGCGATCCAGATCGTCCCCCGAGCCGGATCGGGATCAGCGTTGGAGACGGGCTGGCGGCCACCTACACCGCCCTGGGGGTGCTCGCGGCGCTGCACCACCGGGACCGCACCGGGCAGGGGCAGCAGATCGACACCGCGATCTACGAGGCGGTGCTCACCATGATGGAGTCGGTGATCCCCGAGTACGATCGGCTGGGCTACGTCCGGGAGCGCTCGGGTGCGGTCCTGCCGGGGATCGCCCCCTCCAACGCCTACCCCACCGCGGACGGCTCCCACCTGCTGATCGCGGCCAACCAGGACACGGTGTTCACCAGGCTGGCGGCGGTGATGGGTCAGCCCGGGCTCGCCACCGATCCCCGCTACCGGAGCCACGAGGCCCGGGCCCGGCACCAAGAGCAGCTCGACGCCCTGATCGCGGACTGGACCCGGGGCCAGGACGCGGTCGCGCTCGAGGCCCTGCTGTCCGGGGCCGGGGTGCCCGCCGGGCGGATCTATCGCCCCCCGGACATGCTCTCCGATCCCCACTATGCTGCCCGGGAGGCGATCGTACACGTCGAGCACCCCCGGTGGGGCCGGCTGGCGATGGCTGGGGTGGTGCCCCGGCTGTCGGACACCCCCGGCACGATCCGGACCCCCGCCCCAGAGCTGGGGGAGCACACCGACGAGGTGCTGGGTGGGCTGCTCGGGCTGTCCCCGGCGCGGATCGCCGCGCTGCGGGGGGCGGGGATCGTGTAGATCTGCGCCGACAAAGCCGACGGAGACCGATGCTCTTCCTGTGTTGCAGCCTGGCCCTGGCCGCCGGGCCCCATCCCCCCCGACAGACTGTGCTCCACTCGACCGCGCGGGTGCTGTTCGCGGTCTGGTCTGGGCTGTTGACCCGAGCCGACGGCAACCGCTGCTCGTTCGAGCCCAGCTGCTCGGCCTATGCCGCCGCGGCGCTGCGGGCCAGCGGGCCGGCGGGGCTGGCGCTGGCCACCGATCGGCTGATGCGGGAGGCGTCCGCGCCGACGTACCCAGCCAGCGAGACCCGGGCGCTGTACCTCGATCCCCTCTCGGCCCACCCGCCACCCTCGAGGCTGCTGTCCGGCGGCTGGTGCCGGGCGCAGAGGCGCAGGGGCGCTCAGCTTTGCCTGTGATGGATCGAATGCTCTGCCGGGGGCGCTCGTATTGCACAGACCTCGGGAGTCACCCGACAGACGCAGGAGAGATCGATGAAGTGGCTGCTGGTTCTTGGCGCTCTCACCCTCCACAACACAGCCCGGGCCGAGTGTGACTGGGGCGACGAGGTCGAGTCCGTGTATGCGACCATGACCACCATCACGATCAACGGGCAGATCTACCCGGTCAGGGGCCAGACCGAGCGCTCGATGTTCGCCGCCCGCCTCCGTGAGTGTGGGGTCGATCCCCGCGCGGTCAAGGCCTTCGAGGACTGGCGCGCGATGCGGCGCTGGACCAACATCTCGGGCATCGTGGGGGCGTGCTGCTTCTTCCCGGCGCTGATGGCGACCCCGGTCACCGCGATCCTGGCCGGTAACCGCCAGGAAGAGCTGCTCCTGGCGCTCCAGAGCGCCTGACGTGGACGTCCCGATCGCGGTCGAGGAGGCCCCGGGGGGGGAGCGGGCCTGGCTTGAGGCCCTGTACCTCGCTGGGGACTGGGGGCCGCTGATCGGGGCCAGCCGGCGTGCCCTGTTCGAGGGTTATGGCGGTGAGCTCGAGCGTCTGCTGCTGGCCTCGGCCTACCACCGTACCGGTCGGCGGGCGGAGGCCGAGGAGATGTTCCAGGCGCTGGTGGACGGGCCGCTGCGCTCGGACGTCCTGCTGCAGTGGGCGGACGTGTCTAGCCGGCGGGATCCCTGGCTGGCGCTGGCCTGGCTCGATCGCCACGAGGCGTCCTTCCCCGATCCCGGGGGGTGGCGGGCCGGCGCCCAGGCCCGGCTGTACCTGCGGGTGGGGGACATCGACGCAGCCCGGGCGCACCTGCCCCGCCACGATCTCCTCCCGCTGCATGTGCCCAGGCGTCACCCCTGGCTCGGGGCCTTGAGCTCAGCGGTGGTGCCCGGGCTGGGGCAGCTGATCAGCGGCCAACCCGTCGAGGCAGCCTCAGCCCTGGCGGTGGTCGGCACCCTGGCGGGCTGCACCGCCTGGGCCGCCACCGGCGGGCGCGGGGGCACCGCTGCGGTGATCGGTACGGTCGGGGGGCTGTTCTGGATCGGCAGCGTGTATGGGGGCGCCGACGCCGCGGTGCGCTTCAACCGCCACCAGGTACACCTGCTGGAGGACTCCCTCGATCGCGGAGGCCTGCCCGGAGCCTCCCCTCCGCCGTTTCCGGGCGAGGTCGAGGCGGGCGAGGTCGAGGCGGGCGAGGTCGAGGCGGGCGAGGTCGAGGCGGGCGAGGTCGAGGCGGGCGAGGTCGAGGCGGG
>DRPG01000638.1 GCA_011376105.1 Deltaproteobacteria bacterium | reverse complement strand
GTCGAGCGGCTGGCCACCACCGCCGAGATCACATCGATCAGGGCTGCGGGCTCGAAGGGCTTGTCGAGCTGGTGGTTGTGGACAGCGGCGAGGAACGAGCGCGCCGAGGCGTTGCAGGGGCCCCCCGAGACAAAGACGAAGCGGGGCTGCAGGTGGGGCGGAGAGCGATCGTAGAGCTCCATCCCGCTGATCCCCGGCATCGTCAGATCGCAGAGGATCACGTCGGGCTCGGGCCTCAGCGCCATCCGCTGGAGCGCCGACAGGCCATCGGTCGTCACCTCGACGTCGAAGTGGCGGGACAGCATCCGCTCGATCGAGTCTGCGACGATCTTCTCGTCGTCGACCACCAGCACGCGTCCCCCCAGGCAGGCGCTCCCCCGCCGGGGGGCGACCTGGACCATACCGGGGGGGGGCAGCCGGACCTCGAACACCGTACGATCTGTGTCGCGACGGTAGGTGATCGTGCCCCCCAGGGAGGTGATCGTGCTCCGGGCGACCCACAGGCCCAGCCCCGCTCCGTCGCGCCAGGTGGTGAAGAAGGGCTCGAAGATGTGGGGCAGATCTTCTTCGCAGACGCCCGGGCCGGTGTCTTCGATCTCGACCACCGCGTCTCCGCCACAGGTGCGGGTCCTCACGATCACCTGCTCCTGGCCCGCGCGCGCCTCGGGCAGGGCCTGGACCGCGTTCATCAGCAGGTTGAGGAACACCTGGGTGAGCTTCGAGGCGTCGGCCTCCACCTGGGGGACGGGCCCGAGGTCCCGCACCAGGTGGGCTTTGTGCCGCACCGGGTGCCCGGTCAGATCGATCGCACGCTCCACCAGCTCGATCACAGACTGGGGCTGTGTAGGGGAGGAGCCCTTTGCAAAGGTCCGCAGCGACGCCACGATCCGTGCGACGCGCTGGGCGCCGGTCACCGCGTCGTCCAGGGCCTCGTCGAGGTCCCGGAGCTTGAGGGGGTCTTGGTGGCGCTGCAGCTCGGACTGCACATAGCGGAGGTTGGCGAGCACAGCCGCCAGGGGGTTGTTGATCTCGTGGGCCACCCCTGCGGCGAGGGTCCCCACCGACAGCATGCGATCGGCGAGGCCCAGCTGGGCCCTCAGGGCCTCTCGATCCGTCACCTCCCGGCCCACCATGACCACGTGATCGTGGTCTGCGGTGGCTGTACCGCCGGCCTCGGTGACGGTCCAGGCCACCCAGCGGTATGCGCCGGGCTCGCCGACCCGGATCTCCACGAACGGGGCTGAGGTCATCGCCGCACCCGACGAAGGGTGTCGAAGCTGGCGGACCCGCTCCAGCGCGGTGCTCAGCGAGAGGTGGTCCTCGGGGTGGACGCGCTCGAGCAGCGCACCGCCGCCCTGGCCGAGGGCGGCCGTGGCGTTGTGGTTGGCCAGCTCGATGATCCCCTCGGGGCTCAACACCACGAGCAGATCCCTCAAGGGGTCGAACCAGGCGCGGGCGGCCTTTCCCCTCAGAACAAGAAGCCCACGGCGAGGCGGGACAGCTCCAGGGACACGGGGCCCAGCAGGGGCGCCACCACGCACGCCCCGAGCACAACCGGCCAGGTCGGGCGCTCGAGCACGGTCAGCACGGTGTAGGGCAGCCACAGCCAGCCGAGCTGCAGCGCGCCGGCGATGCCGGCGAGGACGAACGGGGCGAGGAAGATTTCGCCCGCGGCCTGAGCCGCGACGAACCCGATGAACGCCCCGACGGCGGCACCGACGGCGACACAGCGCACGGCGATCCCGGTGAGGGACACCCGGCGCCGGGCCGACTCGAGGAAGGCCGGCATCTCGATCCCCAGCAGCATGCCGCACACCAGCCCGGTGGTCAGGGCGGTGAGGGTGAAGGGCTCGAGCGACAGGCCATACACGCCCGCGGGGGCGGCGAAGCCGGTCATGCCCCCGACGATGGCCAGATCCCGCCCCCAGCGCAGCGGGGATCCGGTCAGGCTGGTGGCCAGCGGCAGCCGCGGGGACTGGACGAGGGTGGACATGGGACCTCCGACTCCAGCCTATCAGCTCTCCCCGCCTCCAGGCGGGGGAAGCCACAGGAGCACCTCGAGACCTCCATCAGAGACGTTGTGGGCCCACACCCGCCCCCCGGCCCGGGTGATCACCCCCTGGACGAGAGCCAGCCCGATCCCTGTGCCCCGGGTGCGCCGGGTGAGTTCCCGCTCACCCCGGTAGAACGGCTCGAAGATCTTGCGGAGCTGGGCCCGGGGGACCCCCGGTCCCCGATCCCGCACCCGGATCACCACGCCGCCCTCCCCCTCGAAGGCGTCGAGGGAGATCCGGCGATCGGAGGCGCTGGAGCTGAACTTGATCGCGTTGTCGATCAGGTTGACCAGGGCCTGGACCAGGCCGTCGGCGTCGGCCTCGATCGACGGGAGCCCGGGCTGGAGCTGCAGCTGCAGCCTCGCCCCGGCACCCCGCAGCAGCGGCGCCACCAGCTCCTGGACCCCGTGCAGGATCGCGTCCACCTCGAGGATCTCAGGGTGGGGGCTGGGGGAGCCACGCTCCAGCCGCGACAGCTCCAGCACGTTGCCCACCAGCCGTGACAGCCGCTCGGACTCGGTGACGATGGTATCGTGGTACTCCTGCTGGCGCTCTTCGCCGGGCACCAGCCCGTCCCGGAGCATCTCTGCATACATCCGGATCGTGGTCAGGGGGGTCTTGAGCTCATGGGTGACCGCAGCCGCGAAGTCGGTGCGGCGCCTCGCCAGCTCCACCTCGGCCCGGACGGCCCGGAACAGTCCGAGGCCTCCGACGACGATCACCCCCACCACCAGGGCAGCCAGCGCACCGAGGGCCACCGCCTCCCGCGAGGTCGCCCCGGGGATCGGCTGCAGCGCAGCGGTGACCGACAGCGCCCCAAAGGGCGGCGCGAAGCGGTGGAAGAAGGTGTAGGCCGCCGGCGGGACGAGCTCGTCCTGCCAGGCCAGGATCACGTGGGGGCGGAGCTCGCTGCCGTCCAGCACCACACCCTCGAGGCGATCCGCCAGGGCCTGTAGATCGAGCACCAGCCCCTGCCGGACCTCCACCGAGCCGATCGACACCTCCCGGTGGAGCACCAGGTGCTCGCCCACCGCCAGCCCCGACATCGGCGAGATCAGGCCGTCCACCGTCTCTGCCCAGGGCGCGGACACCCCGGGACGTGCGGGGGCCTGGTTGGACCACAGCTGCTCCCGCACGTCCTCCTGGTAGTTGTTGAACTGCTCGGCGTTCAGGGGGTTGAGTTGGATCGCCTGGCTCGTACGGTTGCCCCGCTTGAGCGCACCCCGCTTGAGCTGCACCTGGGGGGCCTGCGCCGGCGGCTCGTCCGCCGGTGGCTGGGGCTGCACCTCGTCGGCCCTGTCCCGGGCGAGCTCTTGTCCGGGCGGGGGGCCCCCCCAGTCCCCCACCCGGGACAGGATCCGCTGGAGCTCGTCCTGCAGCGCGCTCAGCTCCCGGGACGGAGACCACCCGGCGGACGCGGCAGCGATCCGCTCGTTGTCGCTCGGGATCGCCGGAGTGGAGCATCCTCCACCCTGATCGAGCTGGAAGTAGCCCACGATCGAAGGATCCTGGGGTGGACTCGCCAGCGGCGACAGCACCAGCCCCGCCGTCCCCCCATAGGTGCTGTTGCCCGGGACGTAGACATTTCTATACTCCAGGAATGAGCGTCTCTCTTCCCGCTCGACCAGATCCGAGAGCTCCCCCTCCAGCTCGTCGAACAGGTCCTCGGCGATGGCCCTGTGCTGGGCGATCTGTCGCTCGGTGACCCCCGCCAGCGCCCGGACCACCAGCCAGCCGGTGGCGCCGAGCACGACCGTCGCGAGCAGCGCACCGACGAGGGCGATGGTGCGCAGCCGGCTCACCCCGGACCTCCGGCCCGGTAGCCCGCGCCCCGCACCGTCTGCACCAGCTCGTCGTCGGTCAGCAGCGCCAACCTGCGGCGCAGCTTGCTCACGTGCATGTCCACGCAGCGGGTCTCGACCCTGGAGACGCAGCGGTAGCCCCACACCTCCCGCAGCAGCTCCTCCCTGGAGACGGGGCAGCCTGGGCGATCGGTGAGGTAGGCGAGCAGGGCGACGTCGCGGCGGCTCAGCTCGACGGTGGCCCCCTCGAGCACGGCGACGAGGGTCTCGACCTCGATCGTGACGGGGCCGAGCTGGAAGGTGGGCCTCGGCGCCCCCCCGCTGCGACGCAGCAGCGCCTCGATCCGCGCCAGCAGCTGAGCCACCGAGAACGGCTTGGTGACGTAGTCGTCGGCGCCGGCCCCGAAGCCCTCGAGGATGTCGTCCTCCGAGCCCCGGGCGGTCAACAGCAGGATCGCCTGGGTAGGGTGACGCTCCCGGATCTGCCTGCAGAGGGTGAAGCCATCGAGGCCCGGCAGCATCACATCGACCAGCAGCAGATCCCACCCACCGGGGCTGGCCGAGGCCAGCCCCTCCGGGCCGTTGTCGATCCCGTGGACGGTGTAGCCGTGGAAGGTGAGGACGTCGCACAGCCCCCGGAGGATGGGGGCCTCGTCCTCGATGACCAGGATCCGGGGGCGATGCTCCATGGGGTGTCTTCGCCGGACGGGGAGCCGGTGGCAAGTAAGCGTTGCGTAAGCGCTGGCCCCCGATCGCTTACCGAGTGGTCTCGGTCTAGGGCGGCTCGCCAGCCTACGATCCGGCTCGATGCTGGAGGTCCCGTGTCCCGTGCCCTGATCACCCCCCTGCTCGCCGTCGGTGCCGTCGGCGCCGCGCTCTTCGCCCCGATCCTCGAGGGGCCCGCGCCCCAGGGGGGCCCGCCCCCACGGCCGCAGAGCGCTGATGCGTGGGTGTCCTCCACCGCTCACCCCGCCCCGGACGTGGCCACCGCCGGGCTGTCCGTGGCGGTCGAGTCCGATCGCCGGCGGGTGATGCCCGACGATCGGAGCGTGCAGATCAAGCTGACCCTGTCCGCGCCGGAGGCCCCGCCCGCCCTGCGGGCCGAGGGCCAGGGCGTGCCCACGGATCTGCTCCTGGTCCTGGATCGATCGGGATCGATGGGGGGCGACAAGCTGCTGGATCTGAAGGCCGCGGCCCACGAGCTGGCGGGCCAGCTGGGCGACGAAGATCGGCTCGCGATCGTCTCGTTCGGTGGATCCGCCGATCTCGTCCGGCCGCTGCTGTCCCTCGACAGCTCTCCCCACGACGCGATCGAGGCCATGGGCGCCGGCGGCGGGACGCCGATGTCCCAGGCGCTGCAGCTGTCCATGGACGTCTGGGCCGAGCCCGTCGCCGGGCGTGCCCGCCGCACGGTGCTGATCTCCGACGGGCTGCCTGATGATCCACAGCCGCTGGTGGCTCAGGCCCTGATCCTGGCCCGCAGCGAGTCCCCGCTGACCACCGTGGGGATCGGCATGGACTACGACGAGACCCTGATGCAGGGCCTGGCCGACGCCGGCACCGGAAACTTCCACTGGGTCCAGCGTGGCCCCCAGCTGGCCTCGGTCCTGGCCGACGAGCTGCACACCGCACAGCTGACCACCGCCAGCGCCGTGTCCGTCCGGATCGATGGGGCGCTGGGGGCACGGATCGTGTCTGCGTCGGGCTACCCGGTGCGAGACGGGATCGTCGAGCTTGGATCGCTGTTTGCAGGCCAGCGGCGGATGTTGTGGCTGACGGTCCAGCTCCCGCCGGGGCTAGAGCCCGGGCTGCAGCAGCCCGGAGCCCTCGAGGTCCGCTACAGCGAGCTGTCGGGGGCGCAGCAGCTGGCGTCGGCGACGCTGCCCCCCCTCGAGCTGACCCACGACACCGAGCGCTTCCTCGCAGGCATCGATCGGAGGGGCTGGGAGGAGGCGGTGGTCACCGAGCAGTACAACTCGCTGCGCAGCGAGGTCTCCAGGCTGCTCCAGGAGGGCAGGGCGCAGGAGGCGATGCAGAGCTGTGACAGCTTCGCCGCCGGCAACGCCACCCTGAACCAGCACCTGAAGTCCGAGCGTGTCGAGGACAACCTGGCCCAGGTCGCCCGCCTCAAGGCCGAGCTCGCCGCCCAGGAGGCGAACCCCCACCACCTGCAGAACGCCTGGGCCAAGGAGACCTCACAGCAGGCCTACCGGGGCCGTCGTCGGGGCCAGTACCTCGAGCAGCACGGCCCCAAGTGATCCCATCCCCTGGTCCCCGGGGCATCCCCGAGGGCTCAGGGGGTGCCATAGATCCGATCGCCGGCGTCTCCCAGGCCGGGCACGATGTAGCCTCGCTCGTTGAGGTGATCGTCGATGGCTGCGGTCACCACCGGCACGTCGGGGTGAGCCTCGGTGAAGGCTGCGATCCCCTCGGGGGCGGCCAGCAGGCAGAGGAACCGGAGGTCGACCGCCCCCCGGCCCTTGAGCATCGTGATCGCGGCGATGGCGCTCTGGCCCGTGGCCAGCATTGGATCCACCACCAGCGTGGGCCGCTGCCCCAGGTCCCTGGGCACCTTGAGGTAGTACTCCACCGGCTCCAGCGTCTCCTCGTTGCGGTACAGGCCCACGTGGCCGACGGACGCGGTGGGCAGCAGCTGGAGCATGCCATCGAGCAGGCCGTTGCCCGCGCGCAGGATGCTGATCAGCACCGGGGGAGGCCCCGCCAACACCGGCGCCTCGGTCTGCACCAGCGGGGTGCGGATCTGGACCCGCTCCAGCGGCAGGGTCCGGGTCAGCTCGTAGGTCAGCAGCAGCGCGATCTCGGACAGCAGCTGACGGAACACGGGGGAGGGGGTGTCCTCCCGGCGCATCCAGGTCAGCTTGTGTTGGACGAGCGGATGATCGACGACGGTCACCTGGGCCAGGGGACACCTCCCGGCGCTCGTTAGCCGACTCCTGCGCGGCGGTCACCCCCGCTCGAGCAGGATCCGGGCTCCGTTGGACGAGCGCAGCAGGCTGGAACGTCCCCGCTCAGATCCAACGCGGGGCACGCTCCGAGACCCAGAGGCTCCAGCTCGGGGTCATTTTCCCACCCCCCGCGTAATGGAACCCCCGGATCCTAGACACGAGCCCGGGTCCACAGTAACCAGGACCCTCGAACCTCTGGAGGAGAGCCACGATGATGTTCCGCACTGCTGTGCTCCTGACCCTGTTCGCCGGTTGCTCAGGCGACGACACCACCAAGCCCACCGGATCCACCGGCTCCGACACGGGGATGCCCACCGACACGGGGATGCCCACCGACACGGGGATGCCCACCGACACCGGCACCGACACCAACGGCGTCGAGGCCGCCCTGCAGGCAGAGCTCGACGCCGAGCTGCCCAACTACCAGGCCTGGGGCCAGATCGCGGGCTGGGAGGGTGTGGTCCCCAGCACCGGGCCCCACGGCCCCACCGTCCAGATCTGGTACAACCAGCTCGCCATCGATGCGATCGCCGCAGGCGGCGCTGCGGGCCCTCAGCCCGACGGCAGCATGTCCTTCAAGGAAGGCTACGATGCCAAGGGTGACGTCACCGCGATCTTTGCGCAGGTGAAGGACGACACCTACGGCTGGTACTACGTGAAGTACCTCCCCGATCACTCGGTGGAGACCAGCGGTCGGGTCCAGGGCTGCATCGACTGCCACGAGGTCACCGGTGTGGACGGGTACCTCGCGCCCCAGTAGCAGACCGCCGGGCTGGGCCCAGTAGCAGACCGCCGGGCTGGGCCCAGTAGCAGACCGCCGGGCTGGGCCCAGTAGCAGACCGCCGGGCTGGGCGACAGGCCCGCGCCCTACCCCGGTCGCTGCAGCCTGCGCCCGGCGTGTTGCGGGGTGGTCTTGGTGCGCCCCGGGCTCACTTGTGACGGAAGACGATCCGCCCCTTGGAAAGATCGTAAGGGGAGACCGCGACCGTGACACGATCTCCGAGGACCACCCGGATCCGGTAGCGACGGAGCTTGCCCGCTAGGTGTGCGTGCACGCTCGTGCCTGCGTCGGTCTCCACCAGGAAGTGACCTCCCGGGAAGACCTCCTTCACTATCCCCTCGATCTCGATCAGATCGTCTGATGCCAACGTCACCTCCGCGCGGCGTGTAACGCCCGGGCGCGGCACCCACCACCACGACCCGTCGGCTCCGTGTGGGCCTGTCGGGATAGGGGGATCATCGATGCGCGTCGCTAGAGCGAGCATCGTTTCCCCAATGAAACCCTCTGGGGACTCCCGAAGAGGTAGATTGGCTCGATGATGACCACCGGCGAACTCCGAGAGACCTCCGCTCCCTCCCCCATCACGAGGAGCCGCCTCCTCAACGGCCGCTGGCGCGTGGGCGGGCGCTACGCGGTCCGTGGGGATCTCCACCTCCACGAGGGCAGCGGCGAGGTCGCCGTCCACATCGCTGCGTGGCGCTACCGGGGCAGCGAGCCGCTCCCGCGGTTCCTCGAGCACCTCAAGCGAGACGCCGACGCCTGGGGCGCCATCCACCATGGAAACCTGTCTACGGTCCTCGACATCGGGCGAGCCACCGGTGAAACCACCTGCTTCTGGATCCAGGAGGCGGAGGACGGACTCACCCTGGTGGATCGCCTCGAGGCCCACCCCACCCTCGCCCCCGACGCCGCGCTGCACATCGCGCTGCAGCTCGGGCACGCTCTGCTCGAGATCCATCGGGGTGGGCTGATCCACGGCGATCTCGATCCAGCCAACGTCCGCCTCCTCGGCAGCAACGATCGCGTTCGGCTGGGCTGGGGTGGGCTGGCCCAGCGCATCGAGGCCGCGGGGATGGATGCGGGCCGTGGAACCGCCCGCTCCCTCTCGGAGATCGCGCCCGAGCAGCTGGCGTCCGACACCTCGGACACCAGCTCCGATCTGTACGGCCTCGCGGCCCTGATCTACCGGATGCTCGCGGGTCGGCCCCCGTTCCTGGTCCGGCGCCGGGGGCCACCGCCGGGCCTCGACTCCACCGATCGCCTGGACGCACTGCCCGAGTACGTCGGCCCCGAGCTCCGGGCCGCGCTGACCGAGGGCCTGCAGCGGGATCCAGCCCGGCGGCCGTCGCTCCACCAGTTCATCACCACCCTGATCGATATCGAGCGCAGTCTGCGGGGCCACGCCACCCCCTCCGGCTCGTGGGCCCCGACCCCGATCCGGACCGTGGCCCCCGACCTATCCGGATCCGCGGGCCCCCCCGAGATCGACGACATCCTGGCGAACACCCCCAGCTCAGTGCCGAGCACCACCGGCCTGCCGATCACCCGATCGGTGGTGCCGATGGCTCCCCGAGGATCCTTCCCCACCGTGACCCCGGTGCGCTCGATCACCCCGGGCAGCGCCGATCCCCGGATCGTGCCCGACACCACGATCCTGAGCGATTCGCTGTCGGGGAGCCACGAGCCGGCCACCTCCCGTGGAGGGGCCGCCACGATCCTCACCACCCTCGCCGCGGCGGGCGTGATGGCCCTGCTGGTGCTGGGTGGGGTCGCCGCCATGGCCGTGTTCTTCGGCCCACAGCCACAGCCACAGCCACAGCCACAGCCACAGCCACAGCCACAGGCCCGGCCCCAGCCCCCGGTGGCCCCCCCCACCGCCAACATCACCCTTACCTTGAGGAGCAAGTCACATGCTGAGATGTTTGAGGGGGGGGAGCAGCTCGGTCACAGGCCGGTGACCGTGTCTCTGAGCGGAGATCCAGGTGGATATCCACGCACCTTCACCCTCAGACAGGCAGGCTTCGTTGATCAGACCTACGTCCAGGAATGGACCCAGATCTCGGCGGAGGAGTTCTTCACCCTGAT
>DRPG01000637.1 GCA_011376105.1 Deltaproteobacteria bacterium | reverse complement strand
GTCGACTCGCTCTCGGGGGACTCCGTGGAGACCCGCCGTCGCGTGGTCATCACCGCGCCCACCCCCGAGCGGCTGCACGCGGTCCAGCCCGCCGCTGATCGAGGTGAGTTCGCCGATCTCGCCTTCCTGGCCCAGACCACACCGCTGGCCGTGGGGCTGTCGCTGGAGGCGTTTCCACCCACCAGCGAGCTCGAACCGCCCACAGAGGCGCTCAACCTCTGGTGATCTCCGGGGATCGAGAGCGCCTCTGGTGAGCTGCAGGGATCGGATCGGAGCCCTCAGCGGGCCCTGGTGAGATCGACGAACACGGGGAGGTGATCCGAGGCGATCCGGGAGGTCTCCCGCGCGGGGGGCTCACCGGACTTGGCCAAGCCCCCCTCGCCGGACTCGTCGGTGCTGTCGTAGATCTCAGCGCCGATGACCTCGAGGGTTCCGTCGAGCAGGACGTGATCGATCCACCGACCTGAGTCCCGGGTCGCGACGCGACCGTCGCGCTGGGCGGACTCGATCGGGGTGAAGCCTAGCGACGCCAGCGCGACGAACGGACCGTTGGTGAGCCCGTCTGAGAGCAGGGCCTCGACGTCTTCACCGAGGCGGTAGCCCGACGGAGCGCCCCCGGGGATCGAGGAGAACACGCTGGGGGAGAGGGGAGCGTCGATCAGCTCAGAGGGATCTTCGTTGAGATCCCCGAACACCACCCGGTGGGTCGCCCCCGACTGCGCCGCAGCCTGGCCCGTGCGCAGCGCGTCGATGGTGCGGCGGAACTCGTCGATGTCGTCGAAGCCAGACTTGCAGTGCTGGGAGACCACCGCCAGCGTGCCCCCCCAGGGGGCCTCGAGCACGGCCCCCACAGGTAACCGGGTCAGATCGTTGGCCTGGGGATCCCCCGAGAGATCCTCGCTGGTCCAGGCGCGTGTGCTGACGGCGGGCAGCCTGCTGAGCACTGCGTTCTTCTCGAAGCCGAACGGGGTGTGATCGGGGAGGGAGATCACATCGTATCCGAGCGCCTCAGCGAGGAGCTCCAGCCGGGTCTCCTCCCCCTGGGACAGCTCGTTGAGACCGACGACGTCTGCATCGATCCGGGCGAGGGTGGCGAGCGTCGCCTCGTACTCTTCTGCACCAGGGACGCCGAGGACCTCGATGTTCCAGGTCGCGAGGCGGATCGTGGGGCTCTCCCCCTCAGGTGTCTCGGTCTCGTCGGGCTCGTACACTGAGTCGGGTGTCGGTGGAGCCCGATCGCAGGCCACGAGCAGCAGGGGGACGACGAAAGGCCAGCGCATGGGAGCCTCCTGAGCACCACCGACTAACCCGGGCTCAGGCCGAGGGACAGGGGGCGCTGGCCTGTCTGCGGGTCGTGGAGCGGCGGAGGCTGTGGAGGATCCGGACCGCGGAGCGATCCCTGCGCACTGCGGCGAGAAGGCCCCTGGACGTGGGCTCCTCTCGCCCGCTCTGGGGCCTCAGCGCCCCCGGGGCAGCCCCGCCTCGAGGGCGGTGGCCACGATCGCCCCCACCGCGACTCCGGAGCCCAGCACGGTGTGCAGCGACGTCGCCAGCACGCCCTGGGGGGTCCAGCCCGTCAGGGTGCCGGGCTCCAGCGACACCCCCAGGCCCAGGCCCAGGGTCACGGCGAGGATCAGCTGGTTCCTGGGACCCATGCCGTCCCGGAGCGCGATCTTCAGGCCGCCGACCGCCACCGTGGCGAACAGCACGGTGGTGGCCCCCCCCAGCACAGGCCGTGGCGTGGCGCTGATCACCGCCGCGAGCTTGGGGCACAGGCCCAGCCCCACCAGCAGCCCCGCCGCCGCCAGCCCCACCCGCCGCGAGGCCACGCCGGTCAGGCTGATCACGCCGATGTTCTGGGAGAAGGTGGTGTTGGGTAGGCAGCCCAGCAGCGCAGCCAGGGCGCTGCCGAGACCGTCCGCCAGCAGGCCCCCCTGGGCCCGTGCGATGAAGATCGGCCCCTCCACCGGCTGATCTGAGGCCTCACTGGCTGCGGTGAGATCCCCCAGGGTCTCCACCGCGCTCACCAGGTAGGCGATGGCGAACGGGATCAGGAAGTCGGGCCGGACCTCGAGGCCAGAGGCCAGGGGGTGGGGCAGGGCCACCCAGGGGGCGCCGGCGACCGCCGCCAGCTCGATCCGGCCCATGGCCAGCATGCCGATGTAGCCCACCGCCAGCGCGAGGCCGACGGCTCCGGCCCGGATCGATCCGGGGGCCTGGCTGAAGACGACCACCAGCGCCATCACCAGCAGCCCGGGGATCAGGTGTCGGGGAGCCCCCGGATCCACGATCCCGACCCCCCCCGCCAGATCCCCGATCCCGATCCGGATCAGATCGAGCCCGATCAGCAGCACCACAGACCCGGTGACCACCGGAGGGAAGCGCCGCCGCAGCGGGCGGAGCAGGCGCGACGCCACCAGCTCCACCGGGGCCGTGGCCAGGGCCGAGCCAAAGATCAGGGCCAGGCCCCCCGCTGAGCCGGCCTGCACGGCGACGGGCACGAAGGTGAAGCTGGTGCCCTGGATCAGCAACAGGCCCGAGCCCACCGGTCCCATCCGCCAGACCTGGAGCCAGGTGGTGAGCCCCGAGGTCAGCAGGGCCATCGCCACCAGCAGGGTGCGCTGATCCGGCGGCAGCCCGAGGGCATGCGCCACCACCAGGGGGGGCGCGACGAGGCCCGCGGCCATCGCCAGCACGTGCTGGAGGCCATAGGCGAGGGCCGTGAGGGGGTGCAGGGGGGCGTCCAGCCCGACATGGGGTGGCATGCACGCCTCCTTCGGTGGGCCAGGAGCCTACCCCGGGCTACCCCTCGATGATCCGATCGAGCAGGGCCTGCTCTTCTTGGAGCAGCGCTGAGGTGCGATCCGGATCCTTCGACGCCTTCCGGAGCCGCTGGACGACCTCGAGCTTGGCACGGAGCTGCTCGGGGCTCGTCTCCGGGACCCCGAGCTCCGGCACCGGGGTGGAGAGCAGCAGGGGCTCCTGAGCTTCGGTGGTCGCCGAGCGGGGGGGCAACCCGACCAGCGCTGCCAGCGAGGTGCCGAACCAGCGGGTCCACAGGAGCAGCACCGACGTGGGCAGGATCCCGAGGCACAGCAGCACCGGCAGCACCTCATCGGCCGCGGGGGGCTCGGCGATCATCATCACCGAGACGAACAGCAGCCACGCCATCAGGGGCAGCGACAGCGGGAACCAGCGCATCGCCCGCCGCCGGTGGGCCGCGATCGCCGGATCCCCGAGGTGGGCGACCTCCTCGGTGAAGAGGGCGGACTCGAACAGCGGAGACCACCGCTGAGCACGCTCGGGACGTGCTAGCTCTGTGCCGGTGAGGATCCCGAACCGGAGGAAGGTGCGTAGGGTCCGATCGGAGAGGGTGAGGTGGAGTCCGAAGCCGCGGATCCGCCACTGACCTGCCTGGCTCGACATAGCCAGACCCTACCACGCTCCACCTCCGGCGAGGGGGGGCTCTGTGGGCTCTCCTCGGGGAGGGGCTCCGGATCGTCCTCAGCCCCCCGGGGGCTCCCGCAGGCCCAGGATCCGACCGACGGCCTGGATCGGCCCACCCAGCCCCACCCAACCTCACTCAGCTTCACCCAGCCCCACCCAACCTCACCAACGTCGAGCCCGGGATCGGAGGGGTGATCGCGGAGCGCGATCGGGGCGACCTTCGTCAGGTCGGGATCGGGCGCCATCCCGCGCGGGACAAGACGTGCTCCGGCTCCCCCCGCTCGCTTCCGTACCCTGCGCGGGGTAGCAGCAGTGTCCAACCCAGGCGCTGGAGCATCTCGTGCGGTTGTTTCCCCCCCGGACCGTGATCCCCGGGTTCTTGTTGCTGATGGGGCTGTCCCTGACGAGCTGCCTCGGCGATCTCGAGGTGGGCCAGGATGAGATCTCTGAGCCAGGCAGGGCCACGGAGCCCCCCAAGCCCACGGATCCGGTCCCGAACCCCTTCGATCCTCCCCAGCCCGCCCCCAGCAGCGAGCCCCCCCCAAAGCCCGCCGAGCTGCCCAAGACCGCGGGCTCCTTCCAGACCGCGAAGCGCTGGCTGTACGAGAAGGTTCATGTCGAGCACCGGCGCACTCTGTACTGTGGCTGCAGCTTCGACGAAGACAACAACATCGATCTGGCGAGCTGTGGGCTGCAGGCCCTCGAGAGCGAGGCGCGGGCCAAGCGGGTGGAGGCCGAGCACGTGGTGCCCGCCGCCCGGATCGGGAGCCAGCTGCCCTGCTGGACCGAGCCGCTGTGCAAGCGCTCGAGCGGCCAGCCCTTCAAGGGGCGCTCCTGCTGCGAGCAGATCGATCCCTGGTTCGAGACCGCCCACAACGATCTGCACAACCTCTACCCTGCGGTGGGCCAGATCAACGCCAAGCGCAGCGATCGGGACTATGGAGAGGTGCCCGGGGAGGAGCGGGCGTTCGGCAGCTGTGACTTCGAGATCGACAGCAAGCACGCTGAGCCAAAGGAGTCGGTGCGTGGCGAGATCGCACGGACTTACCTGTACATGAGGGACACCTACGGCCTGGTGCTGTCCGAGGAGGAGAGCGCGAGGTACCAGCGCTGGAACACCTCGGATCCGCCCGAGGCCTGGGAGATCGATCGCAACAACCGGATCGAGGAGGCCCAGGGCAACCGCAACCCCTACATCACCCCCTGAGCCCGTCCCGCCCGGTGGGTCCATCGCCTGTGCACAGCCTGTGCATCACGGATCCGGCGGCCCCTGCTACTCCATGGACAGGCCCAGCGGGGCTGTCTGAGAGGTGGCGATGTCCAGGATGATCAGGATCGGTGTGATGGTGGGCCTGATGGGGATCGGGGTGACGCTGGTGGCGGGGAGCGCCGACGCACAGCGCCGCCGGGGGACCCCGCTGTCGGAGGCATCGCTGGCTGGGGTGACCCTGCAGAGCAGCGGGCGGATCCGGATCGACACTGAGGCGTACCGGGTGGAGGAGGACGGCGACCAGCTGGTCCTGCACGCCAAGAAGAAGAAGAAGGGCCAGCCCGAGACCGTGGGCCTGTCCTGCGCCTGCTCGGGGGGCGGTGGCGGGTGTGGCATCACCAGGACCAGCCCCCAGGACGCGCGCTGCACTGGATCGACCTGCTGCGCCTGGATCACGATCGCGGGGGGCCCCATCGACACGCCCGAGACCCAGATCCCCTCCGGTCGCTGAGCCCGGGCCCGGGCGCTGGCCCGACCGCAGGGATCGGCCCAGCGACAGCGGGCTGCGGCCGGGGGAGGCGCCCCCGGGGGGCCTGGCCGATACAATTGGATCGGCGGGGGCGGGATGGGCACGCGGCTGCGGCTGCAGGATGGGTACATCGATCTAGAGCGCTGCTGTGTCGTCCGCGCAGGGATCGGCGAGGTCTCCCTCACCCCCACCGAGCACCGGCTGATCACCTACCTCGCCAAGCGAGTGGGGCAGGCGGTCGGGATCGAGGAGCTGGCCCGGGAGGTGTGGGGCTACGCACCGGGTGTGCGCTCCCGGGCGCCCTATGTGGCCATCCAGCGGCTCCGGACCAAGATCGAGCGCTCTCCCGGAGCGCCGACCTGCCTGGTCTCGGTCCACGGCACCGGCTACCGCCTCGACCTGGTTGAGTCCGCGGGCCCCGGGCCCGCAGATCGGAGCACGGGCCCCACCGCGTTCGTGGGTCGCTCCAGCGACGAGGAGGCGCTGGCGGGGGCCTGGGCTGCTGGGCACCGGCTGGTCGTGCTGCGGGGGCCTGCAGGGATCGGCAAGACCCGGCTGATGCAGGAGCACCTACGTGCAGGGGCCCCGGGTCTGC
>DRPG01000636.1 GCA_011376105.1 Deltaproteobacteria bacterium | reverse complement strand
GGGCTACCTGATGCGGGCGGACCAGTACTTCATGGTCACCTATGTGCTGATGTTCCTGCTGATCGTGAAGACCGTGCTGGTCAACGCGACCCTCGATCAGGTCCCGGAGGAGCGGATGAAGCGGTTTGAGCGCTGGTTCGCGGTGGGCTTTGTCGCCACTACCCTGGTGGTGTACCTGATCCTGACGCTCATGGCGCCCAGCTGAGCACCTCTTCCGTCTGCCCCGTCTGCCCCGTCTGCCCCGTCTGCCCCGTCTGCCCCGTCGTGCCCCGGGGGGGTCACGCAGGGTCGCGGCGCGTGCGGTAGCGGGCGATCAGGGCGGCGGTCGAGGCATCGTGTAGGCTGGGCCCTCCGTCGCCCCTGAGCTCGGAGAGGATGGTGGTGGCCAGCTCCTTGCCCAGCTCCACCCCCCACTGATCGAAGCTGTTGATGTCCCACACGATCCCCTGGACGAAGATCTTATGCTCGTACAGGGCGATCAGCCGCCCCAGGGAGCGGGGGGTGATCTGATCGAGCAGGATCGTGGTGGTCGGCCGGTTGCCGGGGAACGTGCGGTGGGCCACCGCGTCGTCGGAAAGCTCGGTACCCCGGCGCGCCAGCCCGGCGCGGACCTCGTCGGCGGTGCGTCCCCGCATCAGCGCCTCGGTCTGGGCGAAGAAGTTGGCCATCAGGATGTCGTGGTGCTCTCCCAGGGGGTTGTGGCTGCGGATCGCGCCGATGAAGTCACAGGGCACGAGGTGGGTGCCCTGGTGCAGCAGCTGGAAGAACGCGTGCTGCCCGTTCGTGCCCGGCTCGCCCCACACCACCGGCCCGGTGGGGTAGTCCACCGAACACCCTCCACGATCGACGCCCTTGCCGTTGCTCTCCATGTCGCCCTGCTGGAAGTAGGCGGCAAACCTGTGCAGGTACTGATCATAGGGCAGGATCGCGTGGGAGGCTGCGCCAAAGAAGTCGTGGTACCAGATCCCGATCATCGCCATCCACACCGGGACGTTGTCCTCCAGGGGGGCGGTGCGGAAGTGCTCGTCGGCTTCGTAGGCACCCTGGAGCAGCTCGTCGAAGGCGTCCGGCCCGATCGCGAGGACGATCGACAGCCCGATCGCGCTCCACAGCGAGTAGCGCCCTCCGACCCAGTCCCAGAAGCCGAAGCGGTGTGCCTCGGGGATGCCAAACGCAGCCACCCGCTCAGCGTGGGTGGACAGGGCGACGAAGTGGGCCGCGACCGCGTCGTCCCCGAGGGCCGAGGTCAGCCACGCCCGGGCGCTGGCGGCGTTGGTCAGCGTCTCGATCGTGGTGAAGGTCTTGGACGCGACACAGAACAGGGTGGTCTCTGGATCGAGGCTGGAGAGGGTCTCGACCAGGTGGGTGCCGTCGATGTTGGAGACGAAGTGGGGCCGGATCCCGCCCTTGCCCCAGGGCCGCAGCGCCTCGGTGACCATCACCGGCCCCAGATCCGAGCCTCCGATCCCGATGTTGACGACGTCGGTGAACGCTCGCCCGGTGGCGCCGCGCCCCGCGCCGCTGCGGATCTCCTCGGCGAAGGTGTACATCCGATCGAGGACAGCGCGCACCTCGGGCATCACGTCGTGGCCGTCGACCCGGATCGGGCGATCCGAGCGGTTGCGGAGGGCGACGTGTAGCACGGGGCGCCCCTCGGTCACGTTGATCGGCTCACCGGCGAACATCCGATCCCGCCACCGGGGCACCTGGGCCGCCCGCGCCAGCTCGAGGAGCAGCGTCAGCGTCTCGGAGGTGATCCGGTGCTTCGAGAAGTCGAAGAAGGTGTCAGCGAGGGTGTGGGACAGCGCCTCAGCGCGGTGGGGATCGGCGGCGAACAGCTCGCGCAGGTGCACGTGCTGCAGGGCCTTGTGGTGCTCCACCAGGGCGCGCCACGGGGCGGACTCGGTCAGGCGGCTCATGGGGATCTCCGGGGTCTCTGATGGCGGTGGGGCCCGCCGGGCGCGGGTGGGGGCAGGTGCCGGCGTGGGGGAGGGGAGCCTGGCGGTGCTGTACCCCCGGGATCTCTGGCTCGTCGAGCCTCCGGGGCGGGGGCCCTTGGTCCCGGGGCCCGACGGGCGTATCCTGCGCCCATGCGCGCCCACCGTCTGCTGCCCCTCGCCTCGCTCCTCTCGATCGGCTGCCTGGATCACAGGCCTCCGACGCTGTCGCTGTCTGTCCCCGAGACCGATCGGGTCTACCGACAGGCCCTCGAGATCTCCGGAGAGGCCTCCGATCCCTCGGGCTTGGCGTCGCTGTCGCTGTCGGTCGATGGGGGTGAGCCGATCGCGCTGCCCACCGACGGGGCGTTCCAGCACACCCTAGACACCAGCACCCTGCCCGACGGTGTGCACCTGGTGGAGGTGGTGGCCACCGACGACACGTCGCTGGCGAACACCACCCGTAGCTCGGTGGCGTTCGCCAGCGACAACACCCCCCCCGAGCTACGGATCGCCGAGCGATCGCTAAAGACCGCCCAGGGTGAGGTGCTGGCTGTGTTCGTGTCCGCCACCGAGGTGTTGGTCGAGCCCAAGCTCACCTTCCTTGAGCGGGAGATCCCGCTGTATCCACTGTCATCCACCCTGTACCGGTCTCTGATCGGGATCTCGGTCAAGCAGGAGGCGGGGACCTTCCCCCTGGTCCTGGCCGCCACCGACGCGCTGGGCAACACCGGAGAGCGCACCATGGAGGTCGAGATCGCCGCCACCGACTTCGAGAAGGGGGGCTACATCAAGCTGACCAAGAAGCAGCAGGAGAACCAGAAGGACGACAGCAAGGTGACCTACGATCGCACCAAGCGCGAGGCCGCGTGGGCCCACGTCGATCCCCAGCAGCACTGGGGTGGTCCCTTCCTCCGGCCGGCGGAGGGCTCGATCAGCTCGCCGTTCGGCAAGTACCGCGAGTACAGCTCGGGCGTGCGCAGCCACCACCTGGGCCTCGATCTCTCCAACGAGCCCGGCACGCCGATCTACGCCGCCAACGACGGGGTGGTGCTGCTGGCCGAGCGGCTGTACATCATGGGCAACCACGTGATCGTGCACCACGGCCAGGGGGTGGCCAGCGCCTACAGCCACCTCAGCAGCGTCGCGGTCTCAGCGGGGGATCGCGTCCAGAAGGGTCAGCTGATCGGGACCATGGGCTCCACCGGCCAGAGCACCGGGCCTCACCTGCACTGGGAGGTGGTGGTCCACGGGGAGAAGATCCATCCCCTCGAGTGGGAGGAGGAGTCGTTCGAGCCCCCCGACGACCTTGTCTTTCGGTGAAGATCGCCCGGCGACCAAACGCAGCGCCCCGTGGCTCAGTAGGCCTGATCGATGTTGCCCGCAGAGCCACGAGCCAAGCTGCTAGAGCGCGCCCTCGCCGGCGATCGCGACGCCCTGGGGGCGCTGGCCGAGGCGCACTGGCCCATGATGCGCCGGATCGCCTACGCTGAGCTCGGCGATCCGGCCGGGGCGGAGGACGCGGTCCAAGAGGCGCTGATCCGCCTGATCCGGTTCATCCACACCTACGATCCAGCGCGCCCCTTCGGAGCCTGGCTGCGGACCCTGGTGCGCAACGCCGCCCGGGAGGCGAGGGGCGCTGGTGTGCGCCGCACCCGGCGGGAGCAGGCCGCGATCGGGCCCTGGCCCCAGGTGACCCACGCCGATCCGGGGCGCCGGATGGATCTACAGCGCAAGGCGGGCGACGCGTTCTCGGCCTTCTGTGCGCTGCCCGTCCGGCAGCGGCAGCTGGTGGAGCTGGTGGATCGCCGGGGGTTGTCGCCCACCGAGGCCGCGGCTGAGCTGGGGATCGCGCCGGGATCGGCACGCAGCCAGCTGTTCGCCGCCCGTCGGGCGCTGAGGAGCCACCTGCTCCAGGACAGCGGTGAGATCGTCGAGCTGTTGAGGGAGTCATGACCTGTGCTGAGGCCCAGCGGTGGTTGCTGACGAGGTCCATCGGGGCCTTCGGGGAGATCGCGCCCCACCTGGGGAGCTGCGATCGCTGCCGGAGGCTGTCCGAGCGGATCATCGAGGACGAGGCCCGGATCGACGCTGAGCTAGAGGGCTTTGCCCAGGCCGGAGGCTTCGCCGCGGCCTGGAGCGCTGCAGAGGGTGAGCACGCCCCCACCGAGCCGAGGAGGACAAGCATGTACGGGTGGATCGCTGGGATGGCCGCTGCCGCGACGCTGGCGTTCGCGGTGTCACCGGGGCTGAGGCCCGATCCGGGGGGGCTGGTGCCCACCGATCCGCTCGGTGCGTGCGCCGAGCTCGCTCCGCTAGAGCCGCTGGCCGTCGCGGGGCAGCTGGACGAGGCGCAGCTCGAGTGCCTCTCGTCACGCCTGGACACGCTGGAGCTGCCACTGTCAGAGCAGATCGAGATCTCGAGGCTCCAGATGGTGCACCTGTGGAGCCTCGGCGATCGGGCGCGCTGGGAGCAGGTGGTCCGGCATCACCTCGATCAGATCGACGACAGCGATCCCGATCTGGCCTACAAGCTCGCCCTGTACCTCTCCAAGGGTGGGCCCGGCGCCACCGAGGAGGTCCTCCGCTACAGCCAGCTGGCCCTCGATCACCGCGCAGCCTGGACCGGGGGGCGCTCCGTCGAGGGCCTCGACAGGCTGTACCGCCTGAGGGCCCGGGCCTCGATGTCCGCCTGGCAGGCGGCTGCTGACGAGGTGACGAGGGAGCGGTGGCGGGCGAGGGCGCTGGCCTGCGCCCGGGAGTGGAGCGAGCACGCCCGAACCCTCGGGCGGGAGCGCTCGGAGGCTCAGCAGATGTGTGAGGGCCTCGGAGCCCCCTGCGAGTGAGCTGGCTCAGGAGCAGATCGAGCGAGCCCTCCGGGGATCGGAGCCCCCGCCACCCCCGCCACCCCCGCCGGCGGCGGGGCCGGCTCGAGGGACCACCGTCCCCCGCTCGCTGGCGCTGCCTCCGATCGCCCCGTGTGCCGAGTGGACAAGCCCGGGGGGAGGGCCTAGGCTAGGGGACGCTCTACCCAGAGGGCTGGGACCTCATGATGGATCTGACAAGGGGGGGCCACATGGCACTCGTGGTGGGGGAGCGTGCGCTCCCCTCCATGGGTCGCTGCATGAGCGCCGCGACCAGCGGGATGCCACTGGTCTCCGGCCCCACCGCCGACTATGTCTTGAGCCGATCGTCGGACGATCTTCGTCTGATTGTCGTGGATAGTGCCAACCTGATGAGGGTGGTGGAGGCGATCCGCCACCTGCCCACCGCCCGGATCATCGTGCTCACCACCGGGATCGACGAGTCCCTGCTCTCCCTCGCGCTCCAGGCGCCACAGATCCTGGGTTTCTTGGCCTGGCGCACGACGGGGATCCGGCCCTGGGAGCTGTCCTATCTCATCCGCAGCGTGGTGACGCCATCCGAGGTCCCCCCCTCCTCGGCGGATCTGTTGCTGTGGGGAGCGAGCACGGTCACCTGGAGGCCGCGGAGCTCCTCCGAGCGGGATCAGGTGGTGGACACCGTCGAGATGGTCGCGCGGCAGTTTGGCGTCCAGACGCGCCTGGCCCAGGCCGCCGCGAGCGCAGCCCACGAGCTGCTGATGAACGCGATGTACGACGCCCCGGTGGATCGCTCGGGGAAGAAGAAGTATGCGGCGAACCGCCGGGCGAACGTGCACCTGGTGGAGCACGAGATCCCCACCCTCCAGCTCACGGTCGATAACACCCATCTCGCCCTAGATATCACCGATCCCTTCGGGATGATGGAGCGTCATCACCTGTTTGGGGGCGTGATCCGGGGGCTGATGAGCACCCTCGACACGTCGGGGGGAGGGGCGGGCCTGGGGCTGTCCAACCTGTTCACCGCGGGCTCGATCCTCCGGGTCGAGGTGATCCGGGGCTTCACCACCCAGGTGTCCTGGGTGGTGGATCGGACCCTGAGCCAGCGTCTGAAGCGCTCGACCCCCCGATCCCTGTACTTCGTCGAGGGTGCGCCACGGGCGACGGTGCTGTATCAGATCCTCGACTGGGCCCGCGCTGAGGGGGGCCCCGACGCGCTGAGCCGGATCCGGATCCGCACCCTGCCCTATGCGCTGCTCGAGGGCATCAACGTCACCAGCGTCGAGATCAACAGCACCTGCTCGCTGGAGCTGCTGGATCGGATCCGGCGGGCGGCCTCGGCTACCGTGGGGCAGCCCTGTCCCCACTGACGATCGGCGATCTTGCGGGGCTCGTCGCGGGGTGGATCTCTGCCGGAGGTCGCGCCGGAGGGGCTCCTGCACCTGCGTGGCGGGATCGGGGGATAGAGCTCGGGTGGCTCGTTGTCTCTGGTGCGCGCTCAGGCCGTGGGTCTGTGTGGGCCGACACCGAGCGCTCTAGGCGTTGCTGATCCAGCGCGCCGGCGTCTGTATCGCTTCGCGGCCCAGCGGAGCGGCGATCCGGTCTGGGCAGGAGAGCTGCTCCGGCGGGTGACGCTGCCGGGCCTCCGGAAGCTCCACCGGCTCAGCGCCGAGCGAGCGTGTTGGATCTGCGTGTTGGATCTGGATGAGCCGGTTGCCTACCGCAGCCGGCTCGACGAGCAGGGGCGTCGATCCCGTCGCCCCGAGGGCTTGGCAGGTTGGGGGGTCCCGACGCGCCCGCGAGCGGGGGACAGGGGGTGTGGTGTCCCCCCTGGGCGGGCCGTGTGCCGCGGCTGGTGGATCAGGATCGTCGGCCGGTCCCACGATCGGCCACGCGATACAACCAGCGCCTCCCAGAACCACGATCACCGCCCACCGAGCCTGTGGGCGGGCAGCTTGAGAAGGGGATCATGAGCGAACAGCCGACCATCATCTACACCCAGACCGACGAGGCCCCGGCCCTGGCGACGTACTCGCTCCTGCCGATCGTCCAGGCGTTCACTGGATCGGCGGGGATCACGGTGGAGACCCGGGACATCTCCCTGGCCGGCCGGATCCTCGCCACCTTCCCCGACGTGCTGACGTCCGAGCAGCAGGTCTCCGACGCGCTGGCGGAGCTGGGGCGGCTGGTGAAGCGTCCTGAGGCCAACATCATCAAGCTGCCCAACATCAGCGCCTCCGTCCCCCAGCTCAAGGCCGCGATCGCCGAGCTCCAGGCCCACGGCTACCCGATCCCCGACTACCCGGAGGATCCGGATGGCGACGCTGAGGTGGCGATCCGGGCACGCTACGACAGGGTGAAGGGCAGCGCGGTCAACCCGGTGCTGCGGGAGGGTAACTCCGATCGGCGCCCCCCCAGAGCGGTCAAGGAGTACGCGAGGAACCACCCCCACAGCATGGGTGCCTGGTCCCCGGACTCCCGCTCCCACGTCGCCACGATGGAGGGCGGGGACTTCCGGGCCAACGAGCGCTCCGTGGTGGTCCCCGCCGCGACCACGGTCCGGATCGAGCACGTCGGCGCTGACGGCGGGACCACCGTGCTCAAGGACGGGCTAGAGCTGCTGGCCGGTGAGGTGATCGACGCCGCCGTGATGCAGAAGCAGCCCCTGCTGGCGTTCCTCCGGGCCCAGATCGAGGACGCGCGGCGCTCCGGTGTGCTGTTCTCCCTGCACATGAAGGCCACGATGATGAAGGTCAGCGACCCGATCATCTTTGGTCACGCCGTGCGGGTGTTCTTCGGAGACCTGTTCACGGCCCATGCCGCCACCCTGGACGCGCTGGGGGTGGATCCCAACAACGGGCTCGGAGACCTGCTGTCGAAGCTAGAGCAGCTGCCCCAGGCGCAGCGTGAGGCGATCGAGGCCGATCTCGCGGCTGCGTATGCCCGGGGCCCCGCGCTGGCGATGGTCGACTCCGATCGGGGGATCACCAACCTGCACGTCCCCAGCGACGTGATCGTCGATGCCTCGATGCCGGCGATGATCCGGAGCTCCGGCAAGATGTGGAACGCCGACGGCCAGCTGCAGGACGTCAAGGCGGTGATCCCCGACAGCTGCTATGCGGGCGTCTACCAGGAGGTGATCGACGACTGTCGGAGCCATGGGGCGCTGGATCCCACCACCATGGGCAGCGTCTCCAACGTGGGCCTGATGGCGCAGAAGGCCGAGGAGTACGGCTCGCACGACAAGACCTTCGAGATCCAGGCGGCGGGCTCGGTCCGGGTGGTGGACGCGGCGGGCGCCGTGCTGCTAGAGCACGCGGTGGAGGCCGGCGACATCTGGCGGATGTGCCAGGCAAAGGACGCGCCGATCCGCGACTGGGTGAAGCTGGCGGTCTCCCGTGCCCGGGCCACCGGCGCCCCGGCGGTGTTCTGGCTGGACGCGGAGCGTCCCCACGACGCCCGGCTGATCGAGAAGGTCCAGACCTACCTGAAGGATCACGACACCTCGGGCCTCGAGATCCACATCCTGTCCCCGAGGGAGGCCACCCGCTTGTCTCTGGAGCGGATCCGGCGCGGCGAGGACACGATCTCGGTCACCGGCAACGTGCTGCGCGACTACCTCACGGATCTGTTCCCGATCTTGGAGCTGGGCACCAGCGCAAAGATGTTGTCGATCGTCCCGTTGATGAGTGGCGGGGGCCTGTTCGAGACCGGTGCGGGGGGCTCGGCGCCCAAGCACGTGCAGCAGCTGGTCGCCGAGGGGCACCTGCGCTGGGACTCCCTCGGAGAGTTCCTCGCCCTGGCGGTCTCCCTCGAACACCTCGCGGATCGCTACGATCAGCCGGCGGCGCGGGTGCTCAGCGCCGCCCTCGATGCCGCCACCACCCGCTACCTGCTCGAGGACCGCTCTCCGTCCCGGAAGGTGGGGGAGCTCGACAACCGCGGCAGCCACTTCTACCTCGCCCTGTTCTGGGCGGAGGCCCTGGCGGAGCAGGGCGACGACGACGCGTTGAAGACCCGCTTTGCGCCGATCGCCGCGGCGCTGGCTGCGCACGAGGCTGAGATCGTGGCGCAGCTGGCCGCCGCTCAGGGCGCCCCGGTGGAGCTCGGGGGCTACTACCAGCCCGATCCCGAGCGTGCGGCCCGGGTGATGCGCCCCAGCGAGGCGCTCAACCAGATCATCGACGGCCTGTAGCGCGTCCCGGATCAGCGCCGCGATCGTGGCGGCGTGCAGCCCCGCACCGAGCGAGCCCGCAGCTGTGAGGCCGGGTGTGGATCATGGAGCCGCCGCTCTCTTGCTCAGGGCCCGGGCCCTGGATCCAGGGCCCCGGTGGAGCGTGCGCTCCATCGATCTGGGCACAGCGCGCAGGCCGCCCGCCAGGGATCGGAGGCGCTGCGCACCAGGGGGAAGGTAAAGACCAGGGTCCACTCGGAGACGAACTCGGGGGGCTCAGCGGTGGTGACCAGCGCGCGCAGCAGCCGGCCCGCGATCGGGTACCAGCGCGCGGCCTCACCCCGCCAGGCCACACAGATCTGCTTGGCCTCGGTCTGCTGACCCCGCTCGAGGAAGGCCAACTCCTCAGCGAGGATCGTGTCGAAGATCTCGGTGGACACCCGGCCGTGGTGGACCTCGGCCCACAGCTCCCAGCGGGAGCGCTCAGTGGTGGCGAGATCGTCCATGATCCGGACAGGGACGAGCTGGCCCCGGGCGTCCTCGATCCGGGCGGGCAGCGCCACGCAGCCGTTGCCGGACAGCCAGTCCGCCAGGTACTGCAGGGCCTGGAACACGTTGTAGCGGACCTCCTCGGGATCGTGGTTGGCGATCACCGGGGACTGCTCGAGATCAGCGGCCAGGACCGCCCGTGGATACAGGGGATCGTCCTCGGCCAGGCCGGGCACGTCGGGACCCAGCACGAAGTCGAGCAGGGGCGCCTGCTCGACTGGATCGGGGACCAGGGCCCGGATCAGCTCGGCCAGGGCTGGATCGGTGGGCTCCCACTCCCGTCGCCGCCAGGCCTCCACCACCGCGATCCCGATCCGCACGAAGTCGGGGTGGGCCACCCAGAAGCCCGACAGGCCCCGCTTGAGCTGGGTGGTCACGTCGCGGATGTAGCCCACCATGCTGACCTGGAACGAGGCATCGTCGCCGTCGTTGAACAGCACCCCGTACATGCCCCCGATCGTCAGCGCGCCGGTGCCCTCCAGGGAGCGGACCAGGAGGCGGTGGCTGGCCTGGATCCGCTCGATCACGATGTTTGGATCGGCCTTGACCGGGATCCGGTAGCGGGGGTCGTTGCGGAACAGGCGGGCAGTGGAGGCGAGGAAGTCGTGCCACCCGAGGCTGCCCCCGAGGAAGTGGGGCCCCAGGGCGGCGGCCATCTGCTGGATCCGGAAGATAGCCCTAGGGTTTTCGAATACCAGCAGCAGCCCGATCGCCTCGGGGACCGCCTCGGGATCCCGGGCGCGGATCGCTGAGATGGTGGCCCCGATCAGGGCTCGGACGTAGGCCGCCTCCTCCTCGCCCTCGAGCTTCGGCAGGTAGAAGACGAGGGCCTCGGGCCGCCGCCGGTGGTGCCAGGCGTGGGTGACCAGCGCGTACAGGTGCAGCGGCAGGGGCAGCCCCCTGAGCAGGTGACTGCCGTCGGGCAGGGCCAGCCCCGGGATCCGCTTGATCGGGATCGACAGCCCCTCGTCCGCCAGCGCCAGCCGCCCCCGGCTGTGATCCTCGAGGGTGCCCTCGAGGCAGCCCCGCAGGTTGACGCTGGCGCGCAGCAGCGACGCCATGATCGGGGTGCGGCTGTCTTCGTCGTCGGCCCCCCAGCGCGGGACCAGCCCCGAGGCCTCGACCAGGGACCCGACGATCGCGGGCTCGTCGGGCCGGCGACGGTGGAGCGCGTTCATCGCGTGGATGCACATCCGTGCGCTCTCTGGGGGCCCGAACAGGGTGACCTGGTCGCCGACGAGGAACGGGGGCACGACGACGGACAGCTCGGGCTGCGGTGTGTCGTCGGGGCCCACCACGATCCGGCCCCGGGCGTCGCGGGCGCCGATCACGGTCCGGTAGGCTGGATCCCGGAAGGCCAGCGCGCGGTTGGGCTCCACCATCGCCAGGGTCAGCTCGTCGACGAAGGCGCGATCTCGCTCGCGCTGGGCGAGGACGACGGCGAGTTGATCCCGCACCGCCTGGTAGACCTCGACCACGACGGAGAGGGCCTCGGTCGTCTCCCAGTCGGGGAAGTCCGCCTGGAGCCCCGGTGCGATCTTCAGGCCCGGGACGCCGGGCACAGCCGTCGCCTCTCGATCGAGGGCTGCCCGTAGGGGCTCGGGGAGGAAGCTCGGGTAGGAGAGGGGGGAGGTGGACACCGGCGGAGGGTACCTCAGGCGCTGAGGCTGTGATCCAGCGACGGGGCAGCCCGCGCTTGGTGCGCTTGGCGGAGCCCTGGGCGCGGGAGCTCCGGCCCCCGGTGCCGCCGTGCAGCCAACCCGATCGCCACCGCCGCGGTCTGGGGGGGATCGGTTGCGCCGGGCCCCGATCGCACCCGGCGCCTGGATGGCTGCACGGCGGCCCGGACGCTATCCCTGGGATCGGCGCGCTGCCGTGCGTCGGCTCAATCAATACTTTCTTGTCCACATTGAGGTTAAGCACCCCTGTGAGGAGAACCTATGTCGACCGATCCCACTCCTGGAGCCATCCAGCTCGTCGAGCTGACGGACGCCGCCCTCGCTGAGGTCCGGCGGCTCCTGCAGCAGGAGGAGAACGCGGGCCTGGGGCTCCGCCTGGGCGTCAAGGGTGGAGGCTGCTCGGGCCTCACCTATGTGCTCGACTTCACCGAGGAGCGCGAGGGCGACACGGTCTTCGAGCAGGGTGGGGTGCCGGTCTATCTCGATCGCAAGAGCACGGTCTACCTCTCCGGTGTGATCCTGGATCACCAGGGGGGCTTGTCGGGCCGGGGCTTCGTGTTCCAGAACCCGATGGCGACGAACACGTGCGGCTGCGGTGAGAGCTTCTCCATCTGAGGGGACGGGGGGATCGCGTGGGCAGGGACAGGGCGATCGAGCTCGCCGCCGGGGCGCGGCGGGTCGGTCTGGCGGCGCAGCTCGGGGGGGGGCTCGGCCTGGCAGACCCAGGCGCGCTGCGGGTCCGGGGGCCCGACGCGGCCAGCTGGCTGCACGCAGCGGTGACGAACGTGGTGGAGGGCCTGGCGCCGGGTCGGGGCAACCTGTCGGCGCGGGTGGATCGCACCGGGCGGCTGCAGCACTGGTTCTCGGTGCACGTGCTGGCCGAGGGGGAGCTGCTGCTGATCCTGCCCAGGCCAGAGGTCCAGGATCTGCTGGAGGATCTCGAGCGGTACCTGTTCGCCGAGCAGGTCACCCTGGAGGATGCCTCCGCTGACTTCGCCTGGGTGGCGTTGCAGGGGCCCAGGTCCGCCGCCGCCGTCGAGGCTGCGTTCGGTCCCGGCGGCTGGTCTGAGGGCACCGAGGGCGACAGCGCAGCGGTGTCCGGCGGCTTCGTCCTGCGGCGCTCGCTGGGGGGAGACGTCGGGTTCCTGATCCTCCTCGACGACGCCTCTGCGATCGGGCCCCTGCTGGAGGCGGCCGGCACGGTGGGCCTGGCCGTGGTGTCTCCAGCTGAGTTCTCAGCCGCGCTGGAGATCCTGCGGATCGAGGCAGGCTGGCCCCGGGTGGGCCCCGACACGGCGGGGCGCAAGCGCCCGCTGCTGCCCGAGCTCGGCCTCGAGCAGCACACCGTCAGCTACACCAAGGGCTGCTACCTGGGGCAGGAGGTCATCGCACGGGTCCGCACCTACGGCTCCCTGCCCCGGGCGCTCCGTGCCCTGATCCTGGCTGAGGATCTCGAGCTGCCGGAGCCCGGCGCAGAGATCGAGCTGGAGGGGGGGGGGGTGATCGGCCACTGGCTGTCCCGGAGCTGGTCGGTGGTGGCCGACGCGCCGGTGGCGTTGGCGGCCCTGGGCCGCGACGTGCGCACCCCCGGGGCGGTGCTGCGGCTGGTGGTGGGCTCTGGCATCGTCGAGGCCACCGTGGCCCTGCTGCCCCTGCACCGGGCCGACGATCGGGCTAGCCAGGCCCAGGGGCTGTACGAGCGGGGGATCCGGGTGTTCGCGGCCGGCGATGAAGCCGGTGCCCTGGCCCTGTTCGAGGAGGTCCTGCGGCTCGATCCCTCCCACGCCGACACCTACGAGGCTGTCGGCGTCGTGCTCGGCCGCGCCGGCCGGTTCCACGAGGCCATCGACTTCTTCAAGCGCCTCGAGGAGATCGCGCCGGCGGAGCCGATGGTCAACACCAACCTGTCGCTGTGCTACATGAAGCTCGGGGATCGGGCGACGGCCGAGGCCGAGTCTGCTCGGGCGCTGCGCAAGGGCATGGCCGCGGGCAGCGCCACCGGGGGAGACGCCGCCCGGATCGCCCAAGAGCAGGTGGCGGCCCGCCGGGCCGACGCCGAGCGCAAGCAGCAGATGTTCTCGATGGTGCTCGAGATCGATCCCGACGATCCAATCGCGCTGTACGGGCTGGGCAACGCCCTGTCGGTGCTGGGGGAGTGGGAGAGGGCCGAGGCCCACTATGCACACGCCTGCGACGTGCAGGGGGACAACTCGGCGCTGTGGCTGGCCCGGGGCCGGGCCCTGGAGGCCCTGGATCGCCCCGGAGACGCCGTCGAGGTGTACCGTAACGGCATGGAGATCGCCTCCCGCAGGGGGGATCTGATGCCGCTCAAGGAAATGGAGCAGCGTGTGCTGCTCCTCGGCGCCTCCCCGGGGGAACGATGACCGAAGCGATCGAGCGTGTGCTCGCCCAGATCTCACCCGTGATCCAGGAGGCCGGCTGCCGGCTGGAGCTGGTCGGCGTGGAGGGGAAGGTGGCTACGCTCCGCCTCCATCGCCCCTGGCACATCGGGGAAGATCAGATCTTTCGGATCCGACACTTCGTCGAGCGTGAGCTGACCGAGGGCCAGCCCGAGCTGATCCTCCGCCTCGAGCTGCCCGAGCCCGAGGCCCCCGGCGTGCCCCCCCGCGCGGGCCTCGACGTCACGGTCGAGGCCCTGTCCCCCGGGGAGGGCTTGGACACCGCGATCCTCAAGCTGTCCCACCCGGTGGGGATCGAGGGCTCAAGGCTGTTCTCTGGGGCGGAGGAGGCCCGTGAGCACCCGCTGATCCTCCGCCTGTTCTCCGTCCCCCACGTCGACGCGATCATGGCCAAAGACACGATGCTGATCGTGTCTCGCTCGGGGGGGACCTGGGGGCCGCTGCTCGAGGCGCTGCAGGCGAACATCGTCGAGCACTTCGCGTCGGGGGGCGCCGCCGTGCCGCCCGGGGGGATCGACGAGGGCTCGATCCGGGCCCGGATCGATCGGCTGCTGGAGGAGGAGATCAACCCCGCCATAATCTCCCACGGGGGCCGGATCACCCTGATGGACGTGCGGGGAACCGAGGTCTTTCTCCACATGGGGGGAGGGTGTCAGGGCTGTGGCTCCGCCGCTGAGACCCTGCGCCATGGCGTCGAGGCCGCCATCCGTGAGGTCGTCCCCGAGATCACCGTGGTGCACGACGCGACCGATCACACGGCGGGGGTCAACCCGTACTACTGATCGCAGGATCGGCACCGATCGCGGTATCCTCAGGCGTGGCGTTCCACTTCCGGCGTGAGCCCCTCACCCAACACCTCCTCCTCGGCGGTCTGCTGGCCTGTGCCGTCACAGTGGGCTCCACCAAGGCCGCCGGGCACGCCTGGGCGGCCCTGATCGGAGCGCTGGGGCCACGCTGGCTGGTCGACGGTGGGCTGCTGGTGATCCACACCACGATCTTCTGGTCGGTGTGTGGCCTGTTTCACCTGGTGGACGTCACCGATCGTCCCCGGTTCATCGCCCGGCACCGGATCCAGTCGGGCCCCCGGCGGCAGCCTCCGCTGCGGGAGACCCTGCGGGTGCTCGGGCGCAACCAGATCCTGCTGGTTGCGCTGATCGTCGGGTTCGCCGAGCTGCTGCTGTGGCGGGGCTGGCGTCCTGAGCCACAGCTCCCGTCGCTGCTGCGGCTGGCCCTGGAGCTGGCCGGCCAGGCGATCTGTGCGATCCTCGTCTTCTATGGCTCGCACCGGCTCCTGCACCGCAAGTGGTGGCTCAAGCGCGTCCACCGCGTCCACCACGAGTTCCGGACCTCCAGCGCCCTGGCCAGCGAGTATGCACACCCCGTCGAGCTCGCGATCAGCAACTTCGGCACCCTGGCCCTCGGCGCGCTGCTGATCGCTCCCCACCTCGCGTCGATGTACCTGTTCGCGATCCTGTCGCTGCTGACGATCCTGGTGCACCACAGCGGCTACGCGCTGCCCTGGGCGCCCTGGTCGGTCCCCCATGACTGGCACCACCACCAGATCCGCGAGCTGTTCGGCGCCACCGGGCTGCTGGATCGGATCCTTGGGACCGATCGCGTGTTCCGGACCCTGCGGGACGGTGACGTGCGCTGATGAGCCAGGCAGGTCGGGGGAGCCGTCGGGAGCGGGCGGTGTCCGTGGTGTGCGCCCGCGGGCGCCCGCTGGCGCCCGCTGAGGACGATCAGCGCGCCGGGGGGATTGCTCCCCGCCGCCCCAGACTCGGCTCGCGATCCTGCCGGCGGGCTGGGGCTGCCGGCTCGCGATCCTGCCGGCGGGCTGGGGCTGCCGGCTCGCGATCCTGCCGGCGGGCTGGGGCTGCCGGCTCGCGATCCTGCCGGCGGGCTGGCCCACCTTTGTGAGCCCTGTCCTGCCTGACGGTGCTCTAGAGGGGCTGGAGCCCGGGCCCGGGTGCCCAGAGCTCAGCCGACGGTCCCGTCGAACGATCGTGATGCCGGGCCCGGGCCCGGGCCCCGGGCCCGGGCCCCGGTGTGCACGTAGTCGTAGTGGGCTGGTCTGATCCTGAGCCGGGGGGGGCGCGGAGCTTAGTGATCGGTGCGAACGTAGTCGTAGTCGAGGGGCTGGCCATGGATCCCTTTGCGGGGCGCTGCGATCCAGTTGGCCATCCGGCCGGGCTCGTACACCGGCTTCATCAGGCTTTCGACGTAGGCCTGGTCGTCTTCTGTGGGCAGCCACTCGCTCCGGTGGGCCTCGAAGGCGGCCGCGGAGATCGGGTTGCCCTGCAGATCGAAGTGTTGCCCCGCGTAGATGCCCTGGCGACGGAAGAAGCGCCGGTGGGGCAGCTCGAGCCGGACGCTGAGGCCCTCCTCGGCCAGGGTGCGGTTCCAGCGCTCCAGGGAGCGGGCGCAGTCGGTGATGTAGTCGTCGCGCAGCACCTCGTTCATCGCCATCCGCAGGGGGATCTCCTTGTCGATCAGCGCTCCATCCTGCAGGTGGGGGACGGTGCGGGTCTGCCCCAGGGCGGCGTGATCGTCGTAGGATGCCGCCTCGCGGTAGCGGCCCTTGAGGCCCGCCGCGAAGTAGTCCGCGGCGTTGCTCGAGACCTCTGCACCGAACAGATCGAGGCAGTAGCTGAACCAGTGGTTGATCCACCGCTGGATCGTGGGCAGATCGATGCCGCCCTGGGCCCGGGCGTCGCCGTTGGGATCGAGCCGGGTCAGCTGGGCTGAGCGACGGACGATCCGATCGAGGCCGGTCTCGCCGACGAACAGGTGGTGGGCCTCCTCGGTGAGCATGAACCTACACGAGCGGGACAGGGGATCGAAGGCGCTCTCGGCCAGCGAGGCCAGCTGGTACTTTCCGTCGCGATCGGTGAACATGGTGAAGCAGAAGAAGGTCAGCCAGTCGGTGCAGGGCTGGTTGAACGCGTCGAGGATCCGGGGCGAGTCGGGATCGCCGGAGCGTCGGGTCAGCAGGGCGTCGGCCTCTTCCCGCCCATCACGGCCAAAGTAGCCGTGCAGCAGGTACACCATCGCCCACAGGTGGCGGGCCTCCTCGACGTTGACCTGGAACAGGTTGCGGCAGTCGTACAGCGACGGTGCGGTGTCAGCCAGCCACCGCTGCTGCTCGACGCTGGCGGGCTCGGTGTCTGCCTGGACCACGATGATCCGCTTGAGCGCGTTGCGGTGCTCGCCCGGGACCTCCTGCCACACCGGGGCGCCGGCGTCGTCGCCGGCGGGGATCACTCGATCGGGCTCTGGATCCGCCAGGAAGATCCCCCAGCGGTACTCGGGCATCCGCACGTGGCCGAAGTTGGCCCACCCCCCGGGCTCGGTGGAGATCGCGGTGCGCAGGTAGACCTCGTCGGTGGCCAGCGCCTGGGGACCCACCGCACGCCACCACTGCAGAAAGTCGGGCTGCCACTTCTCCAGCGCCCGCTTCAGCCGACGATCGCTGGCTAGGTCGACGTTGTTGGGGATTCGCTCGTCGTAGTCGATGGAGCCCACGGCGTCCTCCGGTCTGAGCGGGTACTATCATGCACTATCAACCCTGGATCAAACGCAATATAGTGCGCACATGGATGAGAGCCCGTCCCTGCTGAGCACCCTGGGCGCTCGGATCCGTGGGGCCCGGACCTCGAGGGGCTGGAGCCAGCGGGAGCTGTGTGCGCGATCGGGGGTGTCCCTGCGGTTCCTCGGTCAGCTGGAGGGGGGGCAGGCCAACGTGTCGGTGGCGCGGCTGGCGGAGCTGGCCGAGGCGCTCGGGCTGTCCCTGGTGGCGCTGCTGGCTGGCCTGGGGCCGCACAGCGATCCGGCCGATCGCCTGGCGGCCCATGTGGTCGGCCTTGGGGAGCCCGGGGGCCGGGCGCTGCTGGCCAAGGTGTTGCCTCCGGTGCCCGACAAGATCGCCCTGGTGGGGCTGCGGGGGGCGGGCAAGTCCACCGTGGGGGCGAGGGCGGCCCAGCAGCTGGGCTGTCCGCTCGTCGTGCTCGACGACGTGGTCCGGGAGCACGCGAGCCTGTCGCTGGCGGACCTGTTCGAGCTGCACGGGGTCGGGGGCTACCACCGTCTGTGTCGGGAGCGTCTGGGGGAGGTGGTGGTCGCTGCCGGGCCGGCGATCCTCGAGATCGGGGGGTCGGTCGTCGCCGACAGGAGCTGCTGGGCCCTGCTGCGGCGCCACACCACCGTGGTGTGGCTGAAGGCCACGGCCTCCGCCTACCTCGAGCGGGTCGCGGCCCAGGGCGACACCCGGCCGGTACAGGGGCACCCCGACGCGGTGCGGCGCCTCCAGGCGATCCTCGCTGAGCGCGAGCCCCTGTATCGGCGCGCCGATCAGGTGATCGACACCGTGGCGCTGGGCCTCGATGCCTCGGTCCGGGCGGTGGTGGAGATCGGTCGATCGCGGCGAGCGGTCTCACGGTGAGCGGTCTCGCGGTGGGCGGTCTCGCGGTGGACGGTCTCGCGGTGGGCGGTCTCGCGGCGAGCGCTCTCGCGGCGAGCGCTCTCGCGGCGAGCGCTCTCGCGGCGAGCGCTCTCGCGGTGGGCGCTCGATCGCGGTGGGCGGGGCACCGTCGGGGCTCTGCTACCGTGGGCCGAGGAGGGCCTGCAGCCGCTGAGCGATCCGATCGGGCAGCCGGTCCCGGTTGCCCGGGGTGGCGCGCCCCAGCAACACGTCCCCGCGCTGCTTGACCGCTGCGATCAGGCCGTCTCCGTGCAGCGCCACCGTGGCCAGCAGCGGCCTGTGTGTGTCCAGCAGGCGCTGCACCGCCGCACGGAACCGCGCGGAGAGGCACTCCATCCTGCCGATCTCGTCGATCAGGTACACCTCGACGTCGTCGTCGAGCTCCAGGGTCTGGGCGACGATCCGATCGAGGGCCTCGAGATCGACGCCATAGCGACCGACGCGGTGCTCCGACGCGAGCTCGACGTGGGCGAGCAGCTGGCGTTGGCCGGAGGCGGTGCAGAGCTCGAAGCCGATCCGGCGGCCTGCGCTGCGGATCTCGTCGGTGACGAAGCCCCCGATCCTCCGATCCCGCAGCGCCGCGCCGACCCTGCGCACGATGGTCGTCTTGCCGACGCCGGGGGAGCCGGTGAGCAGCAGCGTGCGGTGATCCGTTCTTGGCCCGTTGGCCACGATCCCTCCAGGCTACGGGGTGGCTGTGGAGGCGGCTCCGAGCAGCTGCTCCAGCCCGAAGAGGGACGCAGCGAAGGCACCCACCAGGGTGATCTCGTAGATCTGCTCATCGTCGAGGCCCGAGGCCCACAGCGCGTCGACGTCCTCATCGACGATCTGGTGGGTACACCGCGGGAGCTTATCGAGGTAGGGCTGCAGGGGCTCGGGGGGCTCGGGGGGCTCGGGGGGCCCGGGGACCCCGGGATGATCGCCTGCGGGCCTCGAGCAGGTTCACCCGATCGGCGCCTCCTGATCGGCCCGCTGGGGCCAGCCGAGCACGTCCGGGGGCACCCCGACGGCCGGCGGGGCTGCTGAGCCCTCCGGCGCCCGGGCGCTCTTGCTGTGGCGCTGTCGCCGTGATGCTTCGCTATGGCTCGTCCACCAGGGTGCGCCGATCGCGCTCGATGACGCTGAGCAGGTGGAGCGCGACCTCGACCCCGGCAAGGTTCACGCCCAGCTCGTCGTGGAGCGTCCAGCTCACCCGGATCCGCTCCACGATCTGCTCGGGGATCAGCTCGCCCTCGACCGTGACGATGCCTGCCTCACACAGCTCCACCACGAAGCTGTCGGGGACACCGAGCTGCTCGGCGATGTGGACGATCTGGGTGCGGTTCATGGGCCCACCTCCGATAGGGCGGCGCGGATGTCTGATGTGTAGGCGGCCTCGAGCTGATCCAGCACCGCGTCGGAGACCGGTCCGTCCGGTGCATGGATCACCAGGTGGGCGTACAGGTGGCCCGCGGGTCGATCCGTGCGGTGGATCCCACGCTCCTTGAGGCGCAGGGTCTGGCCGGCCTGGGCGCCGGCCGGCACCTTCAGCGCGATCCGCCCCTGCAGCGTCGGGACCTCGATCCGGGCCCCTCGGACAGCCTCGACCACGGTGACGGGGAGATCGAGGTGGAGATCGAGCCCCTCCCTGCGGAACACCGGATCGGCCTCGACGTGCAGGGTGAGGACCAGATCGCCTGGTGGACCGCCTTCGGCGCCGGGGCCGCCCTTGCCCCGGAGGCGGATGCTGCCGCCGTCGTCCACGCCTGGAGGGATCCGCACCTCCAGGGTGGTGCCGTCGCCAAAGGTGAGGCTGTGCACGCCGCCGAGCGCCGCGGTCCGGAAGTCGGTCACGAGATCAGCGTGGAGATCCCGGCCCCGGCGGGGCCCACGGGGGCGCCCTCCAAACAGGCTCTCGAAGAACTCGGCGTCTCGATCCGCCGAGCGGGCCCGCTGGCCCCCAGGCCGCCAGCGCGACTGCTGCTGCCAACGCTGGTGGGCCCGGGCCGCCTCGGGATCGAAGCCCACCCGGGTCGAGTCTTCACCGAACTCGTCGTACAGCTTTCGCCGCTCTGGATCCGACAGCACATCCCACGCGGCGCTGAGGCGCTTGAAGCGCTCCTCCGCCTCTGGGTCCCCGGGGTTGACGTCGGGGTGGTGCTTGCGGGCGAGCCTGCGGTAGGCCTTCTTGATCTCGGCATCCGGGGCCGTGGATGCGACCCCGAGGACGTCGTACAGCGACTCTTCCATGGTTCTGTGATCTCCTCCTCACCCGGTGACGATGACGCGCGCGGGCACCACCACCGTCCCGTCGTCGAGCATCAGCCCGCTCGATACCACCTCGTGGACCAGATCCGGTGGCCCCTCCCCGGCGATCCCGAGGGGCTCGTGCAGGCTTGGATCGAACCGCTCCCCGGCGCTGCCGAAGGGGATCGCCCCCTCCCGGGCGAGCCCTGCGTCGATCTTGGAGCGGATGGCCAACAGCCCGTCGTGCCAGGGGCCCGAGCCGGTGGGGTTTGCAGCGATCGCTCGATCGATGGTGTCTCGGATCGAGGCGAGCTCAGCGAGGAGCTTCACCGTGCCCTGGCGCACGCCCTGTGCGATCGCCTCGTCCTGGTGGCGTCGCACGTTGGCCAGATCGGCGGCCAGGCGCTGGGCCCGATCGGAGTCGGGGGGCGGCGCCTGGGCCACCCGGGCGAGCTCGGCGGCCAGGCGTGCAGCGTGCTCTCGATCCCGCTCGGCCAGCGCCTCCTCACAGCGCAGCTGCAGCTGCTCGGCCCGGGCCTCGGCGGCCTCGGCGCGCTGCCGCTGCTCAGCCAGCTCCTGCTGGAGCCTGCGCAGCGCGTCGGGATCGGGCCCGGGGAGCTCGCTGAGGGGCTGCCTGGACTCCATCGCCTGCAGGGCCTGGGCGAGGTGGGCTGACTCGTCCCTGCGGGCCTCGAGCTGGTGCTGCAGCGACGCGATCGCGCTCTGAGCCCGGCTTAGCTGCTGGGAGAGGGCATCGCGTTGGGCGACCACCTGGCCGATGGCGCGCCGGGCTGACTCAGCGTCGATGACCTCGCCGCGTTGGGTGAGGGGATAGCGCCGGGACATGGGCACCTCCGTGGCGGCTCCCTAACGACCCCGGGGGCCCCCGTCGCCCCCGTTCTCAGGCGGACGAAGGCGCACGGTCAGCGTGTGATCTCGCGCCTGGCGGGCGCTCGGTGCTCAGGGCCTGGCCCCGGCTCAGGGGCGATCGGCGAGGAGATCAGGGCGGTCAGGTCGAGCCCCGGCCGGGAGGTCTGCGTCCGTCGCTGAGCGGGGCGCAGATCCCCCTTGAGCGGGGCGCAGATCCCCCTTGAGGGGGTGGGCCGGGACGGATAGGGGGGGATCGTGTTTACCTGCAACCGAGTCGCAACTGCGATGAGGCAGGGGCTCCTCCCCCTGGTCCTGTTGGCGTGGATCCTCGGGGGGCTCGGGGAGCGGGTGCACGATCTACAGCACCTCCCGAGCGCTCCGAGCACGATCGAGGCCGAGGGCGTCGAAGGTGTCGAGGGTGTCGAGGGCGACGCGGCCCACGCCCTCCAGGTGGTGAGCGTCGAGCACGACTGTGCCTACGAGCTGTGCGGCTGGGGCTGGGGCTCGCTCGGGCTGGGGTGGATCCTGATCGGGGGCCCCCGGCCGCTGCGCCCCCGCTCGCTGCGCCTCCCGGGTGATCCCCGGGGGCCGCCGGTCCTCGACTTCGCTCCGAAGACCTCTCCTCCCTGCAGGGCGTAGGCTGTCCTGCGGGCCCCGGGGCCCGCGCGTGTTCCCGACCTGATCGAGAGGCGAGCGTTGCTCCCTGTGCTCTTGTGGACCCCCCGGGCCTGGGGGGATCCCGAAGGATCCAGTCTAGAAGATCTGGACGACATCCGGGCTGCGCTGCAGGCCGACGCTGAGGAGGCCTCCGGAGCGCCTGCGCCTGGAGCTTCGGGGGATCCACCGGTGGTCAGCGCCCCGTCGGGCTCCGCCGGCTCGACGCGCTCCTCCTCGATGAACCCGAACCTGTCCCTGATCATGGACACCGCGCTGGCTGCCTTCTCCAGCGTGGACGAGGCCGCCTCAGGGGGGGCCCACGATCCCGCGGTCAACGGCTTCAACCTGCAGCAGCTCGAGCTGGCCGTGGGCTCCGCGGTGGATCCCTACCTGCGGCTGGACGGCAACATCGTGTTTGGCCTGTTCGGGGTGGAGATCGAGGAGATCTATGGCACCACCGTGGCCCTGCCCGGGGCCCTGCAGCTGCGCATGGGGCAGTTCCTCACCCGCTTCGGGCGGGCCAACCCCACCCACCCCCACACCTGGGCGTTCGTGGATCAGCCCCTGGTGCTCGGGCGGCTCATGGGGGGGGAGGGCAACCGGGGGCTGGGCGTCGAGGCGAGCGTGCTCGCGCCGCTGCCCTGGTACGTCGAGATCGTCGGCTCTGAGACCATGGCCGCTGGGGCGGCCACCGCCAGGAGCTTCTATGGCGCTGATGATCTCGGGGTGGCCTCACCCGCGGATCTACAGAGCACGGTCGCGATCAAGCAGTTCTTCCCGTTGGGGGAGGATCTGTCGCTGATGTGGGGCCTGTCCTGGGCGTCGGGCCCCAACCCTACCGGCCGCAACCGCACTGAGCTGTACGGGACCGATCTGTACCTGAAGTACCGCCCGATCACCCAGGCGAGCTTCACCGAGCTGTCGCTGCACACAGAGTGGATCGGGCGCCGCTACCAGGTGCCCGACGACGTGCTCACCGATGTGACCGGTTTTGTCCAGGGCACCTGGCGGTTCTCGCGGCGCTGGGGGGTGGCGGGGCGCTATGAGTATGGCACCCCCACCACCGATCTGCGTGGCGACGAGGTGCTCGATCCCACCGATCCGGCGTGGCTGGGCTTCCGGCAGCGGATCGGTGCCAACCTCACCTTCTGGCCCAGCGAGTTCTCCCGGATCCGGGTCCAGGGCTCCAGCGACACCTTGGACTGGGTGCCTGATCCCATCCTGGCCGGCTTCCTCGCCCTTGAGCTCAGCGTCGGCGCCCACGGCGCCCACGCCTTCTAGGAGTCCCCATGATCCGTGTTCTCCGCCTGCTCAGCCTGCTCAGCCTGCTCGAGGGCGTCGCCCTGGCGAAGGAGGTGCACGTCGTCGCGACGGTCCCGACCTTGGCCGCCCTCGCCAGCGAGGTGGTGGGTGATCACGGCGAGGTGATCTCGCTGGCCCTGCACACTCAGGATCCCCACTTCGTGGACGCACGCCCCAACCTGGCGCTGGCCCTGTCTCGGGCTGATCTGCTGGTGCTCACCGGCCTGGGGCTCGAGGTGGGCTGGCTGCCCACCCTGCTCACCGGCTCTCGAAACGGTCGGATCCAGCCTGGCTCCGTGGGCTACCTCGACGCGTCCAGACATGTGCAGGTGCTGCAGATCCCGACCTCCGCGGTGGATCGCTCGATGGGGGACATCCACCCCGGCGGGAACCCACACTACCACCTAGATCCCCGGGCCGCCCGGCCCGTCGTCGTGGCGCTGGCCGAGCGCCTCGGCACCCTCGATCCGGAGCACGCGGGGGACTACCAGCTCAACGCCAAGCTCTTCCTCGTCGAGCTGGACGCGGCGATCGCACGCTGGCAGGAGCAGGCACAGCCCCTGCGGGGGATCCCGGTGATCGATCTCCACCGATCGTGGCCCTATGTCGCGGACTGGCTGGGCTTTGAGATCGTGGCTGACATCGAGCCCAAGCCGGGGGTCCCGCCCACCCCCAGGCACGTCCTGGCCGTGATCGGCCTCGCCCGGGAGCGGGGGGTGGGCCTGGTCATCCAGGAGTCCTGGCTCCCCTCCAACGTGTCGCGCACCGTCGCGGAGAAGTCTGGGGCCCGGCTGTTGATCCTCGACGCTCAGGCTGACTTTCGGGGCGGGCAGACCTATGTTCAGCACGTCGACGCGCTGGTCTCAGCCCTGGTCGCGGGGGTGACCCCGTGAGGGGAGGGATGCTCGGGCTGGCGCTGTCGGCCTGCACCTTCGAGCCAGGGACGGGGTTCTCCACCCTAGAGCAGGTGCGTGTCCTCGCCTCGGCCCCTGACACCTTCCGCACCGATCTGGGCCACGATGTCGTCCTCGATCGCCTCGAGATCGAGCCCGGGGCCCTGGCCCTGCAAGAGCTGGTGGGCGGCTCGGGGGGCTTTGATCCAGCGGATCCACCGGAGGGTTTCACCCTGTGTCACAACGGCCACTGCCACGCCGACGATGGCTCGCTGCCGACCTACGCCGAGGTCGAGGCGACGCTCTCGGGGGAGGGGGCGAGCTGGGACACGGTGGTGGAGGTCGTCCTGGGCACGATCGAGCCCCTGACGGAGGTCCCGCTGATCGCTGAGGGTGTGCGTCCGAGCCCCTCGCTGCCTGCCTCGGACATCGGACACCTCGCGCTGCCGGTGATCCAGCTGGTGCTCGGGGGGCAGGTCGGCACCGATCGGCTCGAGGTGGTGCTGCGCTCTGATCTCGTCCTCGGAGGGAGCTTGTCCCTGCCCGTTGATCGCCGAGCCGAGCCCCGGGTTGCCCTCGACGTCGAGCTCCAGCTCAGTCCAGACCTGCTCGATGGGATCGACTGGCCGACCCTGGCGATCGATGGGCTCGTGTCGATCGAGGCGCCCGACGATCCGGGGGCGCAGGCCCTGCTCGATGGGCTCTCCCGCTCCTACCTCGCTGCAGAGGCGCAGCTCCCGTGAGCGCCCCCCTGCTCAGCTGCCGTGGGCTCGTCGTCGGCCACGCCGGTCGGCCCCTGCTGCCACCCGTGGAGATCGAGGTGGAGCCGGGGCAGCTGTGGGCTGTGCTGGGGCGCAACGGCTCGGGCAAGTCCACCTGGTTTCGGACCGTGCTCGGGCTGATCCCACCGATCTCGGGCCAGGTGGAGCGCGCGGACGCGCTGCGGATCGCCTACATCGCCCAGCGCATGCGGTTCGACGATCTGTACCCGGTCACGGTGGGCGAGGTGGTGCGCATGGGCTGCCTCGAGCGCTGGGGCCGGCGGGCGAGGGGCTGCTACGATCGGATCGAGCGCGCGCTGGAGGCCACCGGCGCCACCGCGTTGCGCGACCGCACCTTCCGCTCCCTGTCCGAGGGGCAGAAGCAGCGGGCGCTGCTGGCCCGGATGGTGGCGAGCGAGGCCCAGATCGCGATCCTCGACGAGCCCACCGCCGCGATGGACTCCGTCGCCGAGCGGCAGGCGCTGGAGCTGATCGACGAGGTCCGGGGGCGCTTCGGGGTGGCGGTCCTGCTGGTGAGCCACAACCTCGCCGAGGCCCGGGCCCGGGCCGATCGCGTCCTGTTCCTCGATCCCGATGGCCAGCGCGTGGTGATCGGCTCCCCCCGGGAGGTGTTCCAAGACGAGGCCTTCCGGGCCCGCTACAACGTCGGAGCGCCCTGATGGATGGATCCACTCCAAGCCTCGATGATCTCCGCCTCGCCCTGAGCTTGTTTCGGGATCCGATCTTGTGCGCGGTGGTGGCCGGGGCGGTCCTCGGCTACCTCTCGGTGCTGGTGATCCTGCGCCGCATGGTGTTCGTGACCGCGGCCCTGACCCAGAGCGCGGGCCTGGGGGTGGCGCTGGCGTTCTGGCTCGGGATCCACCTGGGCGTGGCGCTCCCCCCCACCGCGGGAGCCCTCGGGGCGAGCCTGATCGCCGCTGTGGCCCTGACCGTCACCGGCCAGCGCCTACACCTGTCCCGGGAGACCGGGCTGGCGGCGGTGTGGCTCTTCGGTGGGGCCGGCGCGGTGCTGGTGGGCTCCCGGATCACCCAGGAGGCCCACGACGTCAACGCGATCCTGTTTGGATCGGCGGTCCTGGTCCGGCCCCTGGATCTGTGGCTGGTGGTGGGGGTGGGGCTGGTGGTGCTCACCGGCATCGTCGTGGCGAGGCCGGCCCTGATCTTCGCGGGCTTCGATCGCGACGGTGCGCGGGTCCAGGGGGTGTCCGTCCGGGGCCTGGAGCTCGGCTTCCTCGTCGGCCTCACCGCGATGGTCTCGGTCTGCACCCGGGCGCTGGGGGCCCTGCCTGTCTTTGCCTTCGCCGTGCTCCCCGGGGCCACGGCCCTGCTCGCGGCCCCCCGCCTGCGCCTCGCCTTCCCCCTGGCCCTGGTGGCGGGGGCGAGCTCGGGGGGGCTGGGCTATCTGCTCGCCTTCTTCCTCGACACCCCGGTGGGGGCCACCCAGGCGGCCCTGGCCCTGGCCCTGGCCCTCGGGGCGGTGCCGCTGCGCCTGGTGCGGGGCGAGGCGGTGGGCGGCGACGGTTGATGCTGTGGGCGAGCCCTGGAGGCACCGCAGCTCACCGCAGCTCACCGTAGCTCACCGCAGCTCACCGCAGCTCACCGCAGCTCACCGGCCCCGGAGTGCCTATGCGCCGGTGTCTGCTGCGCCTGGCTCGCCACAGTCTGGATCGCCGTGGCCACAGGTCCAACACACCCCCTCCGCCGCTCCGTCTTCGAGGTGGCAGACGTAGTCGGGGGTGCAGTCGTCGTCGCCGGTGCAGGGATCGAGGATCTCTGCGTCGTTGACACAGGCTCCCAGGGACAAGAGCAGGATCGTGGGCCAGCGCATCGGAGATCCTCTGAGTGGTCGCTGCCCAGCGTAACAGTATCTGAGATGTGATAGCAAGACCCAGCTCAACCTGGATCGCTCAGCGCCCTGCTCCTTGATCAAGACGCTGTGGAGATCATCGTCGACCAGGCCCACCAGCCCCGCGCTTACCGCTGCCGCCGACGCTCGGAGGGTTGCGAACTGGCAGCGCCCTGGGTCTCGCACTACGATCACCCCGCGGCGATCTCTCCTCGATCGTGTTGAACAGACGATGAGCCAGGGGTGAGGGCATGTCCCAACAACACCAGCACCAGTCTCGCCCCGAAGAGACACCCTCGAGCACCACGCCTGCATCCCCCAGGCCCGATCTGGGCTCGAACGCCGGACAGCAGCGTCAGCTCCGACCTGAGGACGACAACAACCCCTGGATCCCCGACTTCATCGAGCCGGCCACCGACTGGCTGGGCGATCAGTGGGACAGCTGGTGGGCGGAGGACGACAGCGAGCAGGCGAACGACGGGGCCACCCCCGCCCCGGCCCCCGGGGTGACCCCTCCGACGCCCCCTGCGCCTGCGGTGAGCAGCTGGTGGCAGACCTACCGGGCGACGTCCGGCCGAGACGCTCGCCAGGCGCTGGTGGTCGCCGCCGCCCAGCGGGGCGAGATGGCGGGTCACCTCAGCGCCCTGTCCCCCGAGCAACGCAGAGGGGACTGGCGCTTTCCCTACCAGCAGGCCCTCGATCTGTACCAGCTGTATGCGACTCAGCAGGCCTCGGGTCACGACCTGGGCGAGATGGCCCAGACCCAGGCCGACTACATGACCGCCGAGGACGAGCGGGTCGCCCGGGAGGCCTCCGGCGGGGGCGCCCCCACCCGGGAGCAGCTGGAGGAGGCGAGGGAGCAGCGCAACGAGCAGACCTACGCCCCCGACGCAGAGGAGAGCAGCCTGCTCTGGCCGTCGATGCCCCAGGCCGAGCGCGACGCCTGGATCGCCCGGGGGGCGAGGGCGAAGGCCACCCTGCTCGCCCACCTCCGCGCTGAGCACCCTGACTTTGCGCTGCGCGACGATCAGATCATCGTCGACTTCGAGGAGGTCGAGGCCGAGGCCGCGGTGGCGTACAACGATGGCCAGGATCACTGCGTCATCGGCTTTGACGTGGTCCAGTCGATCGAGCGCAACCCGGAGTTCGCCGTGAGCACGGTGGCCCACGAGTTGTTCGGCCACAATGAGTTCGATCGCGGGTTCTCGGTGAGCGAGGAGCTGTTCCGGGAGGCGGTGGCGCGCCAGCGCGGGGTCGATGCGTCGTCGGTGATCCTCACCGACGACGAGTGGTCCCGCTTCAACTACTTCGAGAGCGAGATCGCCTCGCTGGTGTGGGAGCACGATCTGTACGTTGGGAGCGACGATGCGGGGCAGACCAACCCGCTGGGATCCCCGGCCAGCTACATGAGCACGCTGCTGAGCAACCTCAACGGCCAGTGGGCCCCCGATCTCGTCGAGCCGCTGGTCCGGGGCCTGTACGCCCGGTTCGTCGCGGATCCCGACATCAGCGCAGCCGCAGCTGCCTTCTTCGCCCAGAGCTGCCGCACCCACCTCGGGATCGCCCTGTGAGGTGGCTCGGGGCCGTCGGCCTGCTGCTCGCCTGTGGCGCCCCCCCCGGGCTGTCCCCTGGAGCGGTCCTCCAGCCCGAGCCTCCCCGTCCCGAGCCCCAGCCTGGAGAGATCATGGATCGCGAGCTGTCGCTCCACCTCGATCGGTGCAGCAACCGCACGCCCGCCGCCGAGTTCACCGAGTCCAGCCTGCCCTGGCTCGTCGAGAACGCGGATCGCTCCGTCCCGGCCCTGATCGAGCTCGTGGTCCGGGGCGGGGGCTCGACCGAGCGTGCTGCACGGGTCCTCGGGGTGATCCGTGCTCCGGAGGCGGTGCCCGCCCTGCACGGTGCGCTCCAGGCCGGCCTGCTCACCCACCAGTCGGCCTCGGCCCGCGCCCTGTGGCGGATCGGCGGCGAGGCCGCCGAGGCCGCCCTGCGGGAGGCGATCTCCGGAGGAGGCGGGGCAGCCAGCGCGGCCCTCGATGCGCTGGCCCCCCTCAAGGATCGGGACCCATGCGCCCTCGTCGCCCTGGGCCTCGCCACCGATGACGGGATCGTGCAGCACCATGCGCGCCAGGCTGCGCAGCGGTGTGGCTGCCCGGAGTGAGCGCCGCCTGCGGTCCCGGGATCGGGCGTGCCCCCCGGCTTCGCTCAGGATGGGGCCTGCAGGGAACCCGCCTCGAGATCGTCTAGATCCTCGATCCCCAGCGCCGCCCACCGCTCGGCGGACGCCCCCGGGTGCTCCGGGACGGGCGCACGATCGAGGCCTCCACCCCCACGAGGCCGACGGCGTGCACCGGGATCGTGGGGCTCTCGGGGAGCTGCTGGGCCCCTCACCCCGCGAGAGCCCTCGCGATCAGCAGATCCCCGATCACCTCGATCCGGACCTCGCCGATCCGGGCGAGATCGAGCCTCGGGATCGCGATCCGGATCCCGTCGATCTCGAAGACCTGATCTCGTGGGCTCGGCGCATCCAGCGCCATCCCGAGCTCGGGACAGCCTCAACCATAGCCCCGGTGGGTCAGCCGGAGGACCTCGTCGGGGTGGGCGGCGAGCAGGCGCTGGAGCGCGGCCCGGGCTGGCTCGGTGATCTGCATGGGATCCTGTATCCCGCCGGGCTCATCCCCTGGCCGCGGGATGAGCCCGGCCGCGGGATGAGCCCGGCCGCGGGATGAGCCCGGCCGCGGGATGAGCCCGGCCGCGGGATGAGCCCCGGGGAGCTGTCCAGGATCTTCTTGCCGCTCACGCAGGCGAACGACGAGATCCAGCCCGTCCATGGGGGCGAGGGCCCGGGGCTGGCGCTGGTCTGGGAGCCAGCGCGGCAGGGGGGCGGAGAGGTGGAGGTCGCGAGCGAGCCTTGGATCCTCGATCGAGCTGCCCCCGGTCTGCGGCAGGGGCTGATGGGGATCGCACCGGGGAGCGGGCTCGCGGGGTGCACCGTGCCCTCCACGGCGGTACGCTGCCCCATGGCCAGATCCAAGGCGTCCCCCAGGACCCCGGCGCGCTACCGCCCCGGAGACTTCGAGCTCAAGGTGAAGCGCTCACGAGCGGGGCTGGGGCTGTTCACGGGTCGGGCCATCCCAGAGGGGGCGTGCATCATCGAGTATGTCGGGCCCATCTTGTTCGAAGACGAGTGGTACGACACCAACAGCCGATACCTGTTCGCGATCAGCGAGCAGGAGACGATCGATGGATCCGCGAGGTCGAACCTTGCGAGATACATCAACCACTCCTGTGGTCCCAACTGTGAGCCGGAGGTCTACCGCAAGCGCGTGTTCATCCGCGCCCTGAGATCGATCGAGGCCGGCGAGGAGCTCACCTACGACTACGGCCGGGAGTACGTCGAGGAGTTCATCGCGCCCCAAGGCTGC
>DRPG01000635.1 GCA_011376105.1 Deltaproteobacteria bacterium | reverse complement strand
CTCCCGCTCCAGGAGCACGCCTCCCTCTCGATCGACCTGGCGGACGAGGCCGCGGTGGGGCTCGGACTCGTCGAACAGCGCCCAGCCGCCGCCGAGGTGAAAGCGGTCACCGGCCCAGCTCGCGTCGATGTCGATCTCGTAGCCCCGCCCCACCTCGTGTACCCACCGGAGCCTCCCCATCCGATCTACGAGGAATACCCACTGGGATCCACCGCCCCCGCACTCGTCCTGATCGTTCATCAGCGTCCATCCGGTGGCGCCGACGGGACCGGGCACCGTCAGCTCGAGACGCGGCACGTCGACCGGGTAGGCGGGACCGGCCAGGGTGAGGGTCGCGCGGGCCCCCTCCAGGTCCTCGATGAAGGCCCCCACCGTGCAGTCGTAGGTGACGTCCTCCAGCAGGCCCACGAGGACGAGTCGGTGGTCGGTGTGCAGCGCTGACTCGAAGAGCAGGGTCTCGGCAGGATCGTCCCGACCGCGGCACACCGCGGCGACCTCGGCCGGGCGATCGAGCGTGGCGATGAGGACCAGCAGATGGGGTTGGCCTGGCTCGGTGTCCACGTCCACGACGAGGTGGACCGGGGGCGCAGAGGTGTCGGTGGCCCGTGGCTCAGACCCCGTGTCCCCCGTCGCCCCTGTCCCCTCCACGGTGGCCGCATGAGGCCCCTCGTGGGCGCAGGAGAACAGTGAGAGAAGCAGCAGGTGGGCGGGGCTGGACATGGGACCTCCTGGGCCTAGGTTCGCCCCTGCACGCCCCTCCCAACAGTGAGGCTTCGCCGCGTCTTTGTACGGTTGTGTACGGAGGTGGGGCTGACACCGTGAGATGACCTCGCTTCAAGGGGAAGGGAGCTCGAGGCGTGGCCCCGCCCTGCGCACACGAGGGATCCGCGGGCTGTGAGCGCCAGCGAAGGCGCCCCGCGCGATCGCTCCCCCCCACCCGCAGCCCCAGCTTCCCAGAGATGATCGGGCCTCCTCGACGCTCGTGTGGGCTGGGTCGCTGGGTCGCTGGGGAGGGATGATGCCAGGCGAAGCGACGCTGCGATTCGTGCAACGACACGCCAAGTCGACACGCAGGGCCGTCCTCGAAGACGCCGAACCCTTCGTCAATCAACCGCTTGAGCAGCTTGCTGAGCAGCTTGCCGACCACCTTCGAAGCGGACCACGCCAGGATCACATCCGATCTGATCCAGGCCCTGATCCGCCACCAGCACACCACCCACGTGCGAGAGCTCAAGGCCCTGCTGTGGTGTGCGCTCGAGACCAGCCCCGGCCGAGCCCTGGTGCGCCCCCCCAGGTCGACGCCCGGCTCGAGCCCCGGGCCCCAGCGGCGGTGCCCACCATGGAGCTGACCGCCGAGGTGATCGGTGCGGCCCTAGACGAGGTTGGAGGCAGCGTGACCCGGGCCGCCGAGGCGCTGGGGCTGTCGAGTCGCTATGCGCTTTACCGCCTGATGAAGAGGCACGGCATCCGGTGGCGCCCCTCGGCGATCTCGCGGGCACCACGCCCTGGAACGCCAGCGGCGTCATCAAGCGCCACGAGCGCCCGACCCTCGAGCTGCTCGAGGACGCCTGCACCGGCGCCGCCGACTGTGTGATGGTCTGTCCTCGGGACGTCCTGGCGATGCAGGGCAGGCGCCAAAAGGTCGCCATCGTCCGCCCCGACGACTGCGTCCACTGCGGCGCCTGCGTCGTGCAGTGCCCCTCCGACGCCCTGCGCTTCCGCCTCGGTGACGGCCGCGTCGTCGAGCCCGCCACCGTCCGATCGACCCGGCTCAACCTGCTCGGTCGCCGTGCGATCGAGGTGCGAAGGGAGTGAGCCGGCGCCCACCGGAGGCCCACGGCGCCCACCGGAGGCCCACGGCGCCCACCGGAGGCCCACGGCGCCCACCGGAGGCCCACGGCGCCCACCG
>DRPG01000634.1 GCA_011376105.1 Deltaproteobacteria bacterium | reverse complement strand
TAGCTCGAGGCTGGATCTGACCAGTCGGAGCCGTCCCCGACCTCCACCTCGAACACCAGGTTGCCGATCGAGCGGATCTGGAAGGTGGGGTTCGCGGAGCGATCGTTGGTGAGGACCACCGGCGGGCCCTCGCGCTGGGACCAGCGGTACTGCAGCTCCACCCCGTCGGGGCCCCTCGAGCCCTCGGCCGAGAGGATCACCGTATCGCCGACATAGGCGAGGAATGGGGCGCCCGCATCGGCCACCAGCTCACCGTCAGCCGTCGTGGATGTTGCGTCGGTGCCGGTGTCGGACGCGCCGGTGTCGGACGCGCTGGTGTCGGACGCGCCGGTGTCGGACGAGCCCGGCGCTGCGCGGTGGGTCTCGTCGTGTACCATCTGCCAGAAGTCCGGCGCGTCGGTGTAGTGCAGGGCCCAGAACCCGATCCCCGCCAGGGACGTGTCGTCCCGGACGTAGCTGATCCGCTGACGAACGCTGTCGGTGTCTCCAGCCCAGATCTGATCGACGCCATCGTAGGTGTAGGGGGCTGAGGCGTCGGCTTCGAAGAACCGGCCATGCTGGGCGATCTCGTCCACCGCGTCGCTGAACAGCACGGTGGTGCCCGTGGCCAGCGCGCTGGTGGGGACCGTGTTGCTCGAGACCGGCCAGCGCCGGCCATACAGTGGCAGCCCGAGGATCACCCGATCGGGATCGGCTCCGGCGGAGAGGTAGTCGTCGACGGTGCGGGACAGGGAGTAGCTGTTGATCCCCGACCAGACGGTGCCGGCGCCCGCGTTGAGGGGATCGGTGGGGCCCGCATAGCTCGAGCCCGACCAGTGGTAGCCGTACCCCATGATGAACAGATCGGCGTGCTGGGTGAGCTGCGCATAGTCCCACGCCCCGCTCCAGTCGACGGACGGGGTGGCGAGCACCACCTCACCGACCTCGGCCTCGAGCGCGGCGACGAAGTCGACCATCTGCGCGCGCCGGCTCGCGGGGAGGTTCTCGAAGTCGATGTTGACCCCGTGGGCTCCGGTGGCCTCGAGCTGTGCCGCGATCCCCGCGATCAGCGTGTCGCGGTAGGTCGTGCTGCCGAGCAGCGTCTCGAGGCTGGCTGAGTCGAAGTTGGTGACGCACAGGTGCACCCGGACTCCGTAGGGCGCGGCCATCGCCACCGCGGACGCAGCGTCGGACCAGTTCTGGGTGTCGGTCAGCCCCCCGGTGCTGGTGGCGTTGGCGCTGAAGAGGGCCAGGTGGGTGATGTCGCCCCACTGCACTGAGCTGAGATCGTCGTTCCAGTAGGCGAGGTAGCCATATACGGTCAGATCCGGGGGCGGTCCGACCCTGGGCAGGACCGAGCGGGACGGCACCCCACCGCGCCGCTGCTGTGCACCGAGCTCGGCGGCCTGTCGGGCGTGCACGCTCAGGATCGGGGTGATCTGGCCCAGCGCGCCCGCGCCCGGCGCGCCCGCGCCCGGCGCGCCCGGGGACGCCAGCGGCATCGCCATGGCGTGGGTGATCGTGAGCAACAACACGACGCCTCCACGGTGAGCCCTGCCTGACTCGAGCGGGCCTCAGGATCCATGCACGTAACGGACTATGGCGATGCCCGCCGCAGCCCCCAGCAACGACAGCCCCACGTTCCCGACGACGTTGGCCACGGCCCACCACGGCTCGTCTCCCTCGAGCAGGCGCACGGTCTGCACGCTGAAGGTGCTGAAGGTGGTGAACGCACCCATAGCGCCGGTGGAGAGCATGCTCTGCAGCCTCGCGTCCAGCAGCTCGGTGCGATCGCTCCACGCCAGCAGGGCCCCCAGCAGGAACGAGCCGAGGACGTTGACCACCAGCGTGCCCCACGGGAGCCTCGGCCCCATCAGCTGCACCGCGACCACCGACACCCCGAACCGGGCCATGGCGCCGACGGCGCCGCCCACAGCGATCCAGGGCAACAACTTCAAGGGGCCTCCTGCCACGCCACCGGGCCGGCCCGGACACGTCACAAGGTGTTGGGCGGGCCGCCGACCACGAACCGATCGGTGTAGGCTATGAAATACGCTTCGCCTCTGCCACGTACTCTGCCACGTAGGTACGACAGGATCCCGGTTGCCGCGGGTTGGGCGCGGCGCTAGGCTGCCACCTGACGACGGAGCGCGAGATGGGCTTTTTCGACCGCCTAGCAAACATCTGGAGAGGCTTCTTGAGCCTCTGGGTCTCGGACATCGAGTCTCGCAATCCCGAGGCGGTCTACGAGGCAGCCATCGACGAGCGGGTGCGCAAGCACCGGGAGCTCAAGAAGGCCGTCAGCGGCATCGTGTACCTCAGAAACAAGCTCTCGACCGAGCTCGAGTCCAAGGAGCGAGAGCTCAAGGAGGTCATGACCCAGCTCCCCGTCGCGATCGAGGAAGGCGACGACGACGTCGCCCTGGTGCTCATCCAGAAGAAGGATGAGCTCACCTCCCAGATCGAGACCCTGTCCACGGAGCTGCAGAAGGTCAGCGATCAGGCCGAGGAGGCCAAGTCGGGGCTGCTGTCCTTCCAGGCGGAGATCGAGAAGCTCAAGCGCGAGAAGGAGCAGATGCTGGCCAAGAAGGCGAACGCCGAGGCCCGCATCCAGATCCAGGAGACCCTCGACGGCCTGTCCACCGACGCCGACGTGAAGGCGCTGGACAACGTCCGGGAGCACATCTCCAAGCTGCAGGCCGAGGCCGACATCGGCACCGAGATCCAGGGCGACTCCCTGGATCAGAAGCTGCAGAAGATCAAGGAAAAGGCAGCCAATTCGAGCGCCCGCTCCCAGCTCGAGGAGATGAAGCGGCAGATGGCGTCCCGCAAGCAGGGCGCGATGGACAGCGTGAAGAAGACGATCTAGCCCTCCGCCGGATAACGTGGGGGAGGAGGTGTCCGTGCCCCTGCCCCCGCGCTCCCATGATGCCGAGGACGCGTTCGTCGCCGCGTTCGCCGATCGCGACAGAGAGCC
>DRPG01000633.1 GCA_011376105.1 Deltaproteobacteria bacterium | reverse complement strand
TGCAGGGTCCTCCCTCACATAGATCTTTGACTTGGTGGAATGAACCCTTCTGATCATCAACGCTTCATGCGCGAAGCGCTCGCTCTAGCTGATATCGCTGCTTCTCTGGGGGAAGTCCCTGTGGGAGCGCTCGTCGTGCGCGAGAACGAGGTCGTGGGCCGTGGATACAACCTCCGGGAGACCGAGCAGGATCCAACGGCCCATGCCGAGGTGATCGCGCTGCGACAGGCGGCGAGCGTCCTTGGCTCGTGGCGCCTCGAGCGCTGCTGGATGATCGTGACCCTCGAGCCCTGCGCCATGTGTGCAGGGGCGATGGTGCTGTCCCGGATCGGAGGCTGCGTCTTTGGCTGCAGCGATCCAAAAGGCGGCTTCCTCGGGAGCCTGGCGAACCTGTCAGACTGGCCGGGGCTGAACCATCGCTTCCCCATCCATGGGGGCGTCCTCAGCGAGGACGCGGGCGAGAAGCTCAAGGGGTTCTTCCGCCACCTGCGCGATCGGAACTAGGAGGGGTGGCCGAGTGGTTGAAGGCGGTAGATTCGAAATCTACTGTACGTGTTCACGTACCGGGGGTTCGAATCCCCCCCTCTCCGCTTCCGTCCGCGCAAGCTCTCTGGAGAGGTGACCGAGTGGTTGAAGGTGCACGACTGGAACTCGTGTGTGGGGCAACTCACCGGGGGTTCGAATCCCCCTCTCTCCGCCATCTTTGAACTCATCGCGTCGCAGGGGGTGAGGGTCGGGGCCCGGAGACCGGAGCCCGTGAACCCCGCCAGGTCCGAGAGGAAGCAACGGTAGCGTCCGTTTCGGGGCTCCGGTGTCCCCGGCTCTCACCCCCTGCGATGCATCCCCCGCTCGTCCCCGGGATCGGTGGGGCCCCCCACAGCCCGCCACAGCGCGATCAGATCGTCGGGCAGGGGGCTCGACAGCGACAGCAGCTCCCTCGTCACCGGGTGGGGCAGCGACAGCGCGTGGGCGTGCAGCGCGAGGCGGGGCCAGCGGCGCCCGGCCTCGCCGCCGTGGCGGCGATCCCCACAGATCGGCGTGCCCGCCAGGGCCGCATGGATCCGTAGCTGGTGCCTCCGGCCGGTGTGGGGGCTCAGCTGCACCGCGGTGCAGCCCTCGCCCTTGCCCAGGCACAGGCCGTCGGTGCGGGCAGGGCGCTCCGCCACCGGGCGCTCCCAGCGCCAGCGCGACTCAGGGCACAGACCCGACAGGATCGCCAGGTAGCGCCGCCGAGCGAGGTGCTCCCGGAACGCAGCGGCTAGGCCGGCGTTGGCCCGCCGCTGCAGGGCGAACACGATCAACCCCGAGGCCGGGGTGTCCAGCCGGTGGTGCAGCGCGACGTAGGGGTACCGCGCCCGGAGGCGCTCAAAGACACTGTCGGTGCTGCCGCGGCTGGCCTGGGTCGGCAGGCCGTGGGGCTTGTCGATCACCACGATCCACTCGTCCTCGTAGACGATCCGCAGGACCTCAGCCACCCCCGACGGCACGCAGGATCTCGACCACGGCGCCGTCGGTGAGGAGGGTTCGGGCGTGCTCGCTGCGGGGGATCACCCGACGATCCACCGCGACCGCGACCCCCCCGGAGGCTAGCCCCAAGGACGCGAGCAGCGAGGCGACGGTGGCGCCCGCCTCCAGCCGGCGCTGGTCTCCGTTGACCTGGACGATCATACCGCCACCCGGTTCTTCAGGGCGTGGGCCAACGACAGCGCGTCGGCGTACTCGATCTCGGTGCCCACGCTGATGCCGTGGGCTAGGCGGGTGATCTTGAGCCCGAGGGGCTCGAGCAGGCGCGCGAGGTACAGCGCGGTGGCGTCTCCCTCGACGTTGGGATCCGTGGCGAGGATCACCTCGGTGATGGTGCCGGGGCGCATCCGCTCCAGCAGCGGCTGGATCCGGAGATCCGAGGGCGTGATCCCGTCTAACGGCGAGATCGCGCCATGCAGGACATGGTACAGGCCGCTGTACTCCCCCGAGCGCTCGAACGCGACGACATCCTGAGGGTGCTCCACCACCAGGACGGTCTGCGTCCCCCGCGCAGGGTTCTTGCACAGGCTGCAAGGATCGGAGCTGGTCAGATCACAGCACTGGCTACACTCCTTGACCGTTCCCCCCAGGGCGTTCAGCGCCCTGGCGAGATCCTTCGCGGTGTCGTCGGAGGAGCGAAGCAGCCAATACACGAGCCGAGCTGCGGTCTTCTCGCCGATGCCAGGCAGGCGCCGGAGCTGGCGGATGGCCTCCCGGATCGGATCGTGCTGGGGGCTGGAAGGGTTGCTCACCGGAGTGCCTCGTGCGTCTCGGGGTCAGATCAGAAGGGCAGCAGACCAGGGGGGATCGGCAGCCCGCCGGTGAGCTCCGCCATGCTCGCCTTCATCTGATCCTGCACCTGGCGCAGAGACTCGGCCATGGCCGCCCGGATCAGATCCTCGAGCAGCTCCCGATCGTCCATCGCTCCCTCACCGATCTCGATGGCGTGGACCTGGTAGTCGCCGGTGAGGGTGACCTTGACCAGGCCGCCACCAGCCTCCCCGGTGCACTGGGTTGCGGCGGCGCGCGCCTTCATGTCCTGGACCTTCTGCTGGACACCGCCCAGCAGGGCGCCGAGTCCACCGAGGTTGTTGGGATCGAAGTCCATGCTGCTCCTCTTCAGGGGGCCTCGTCACGAAGGGAGGTGACCGCTTCGAGCTTGGCCTCCAGGGTCTGGATAATGCGTCGACAGGCTGGATCGTCAAGCACTTCCTGCTGCAGCGCCCGCTGGTGCTCGGTGGGGGTGCCGGTCCCCGCGAGGGGTGCGACCTCGAGCTCCAGCCCGGGGAAGTGTGCATACAGGGCCCGGGCGACCTGAGGCACAGTCTTGCAGCGGCGCGCCTCCGCCAAGGCCCGGCCGGCGGGCACACAGACGACCAGGGCGCGGTTGCGCACCTCGGGGGTCCCCTCGGCGAGGCGAGCGGCGCTCCCCCCCAGCCGCTGCACCTCGGCTCGAAACGCCTCCCAGCGCTCTGTGAAGCTCCGCTCCCGGCCTCCGTCGGGCGGAGGGATGTCGAGATCCAGTGGAGGCTCCGGCGGCCCCGGTGGGGGCTCCGGCGGCCCCGGTGGGGGCTCCGGCGGCCCCGGTGGGGGCTCCGGCGGCCCCGGTGGGGGCTCCTGGGAGGCCTGGCGGCGCCCCCCGGCGCCCTGGCGGGACCCGGCGGCGCCCTGGCGGCGCCCCCCGGCGCCCCGGCGGGCCCCCCCGGCGCCCTGGCTGACCTCAGCGGCGCCCCGGCGGCGCCCCCCGGCGCCCTGGCGGGACCCCCGGGGTGACGCTGCCGGGGCCTGCTGCGGGGCCGG
>DRPG01000632.1 GCA_011376105.1 Deltaproteobacteria bacterium | reverse complement strand
GCTCGTCGAGGCCGTCCCCGCCGGGTCGTCCGGGTCGTCCGGGTCGTCCGGGTCGTCCGGGTCGTCCGGGTCGTCCGGGTCGTCCGGGTCGTCCGGGTCGTCCGGGTCGTCCGGGTCTGGACTATTTCCTTATCGTCAAATATATATCCCGATCTTCGCCTAAGGCGAGACTGGGGCGACCTCTATTGCTAGATTGTCAATGTCTAGCCAAGCCGCCCACGATCCCGGAGCGGCTACAGGAAGCCCTGCGGCTCAGGCGTGGCCCTCGATCCGGCCAGCCACCAGCTCAGGGACGCGTCCAGGCGCTCCTTGATCGTGGCGGTGATCTCGGCGCTGACCCCACGCAGCTCCTCGTGCAGGCCCCCCTCCAGGGGCAGGCCCTCGGCGACGGTGGTCAGCGTCACGGGCTCTCCGTCGTCGATCGCCACCGTCCAGTGCCCCCCCGGCTCGGGACGGCAGAAGCTCAACACCAGCACGATCCCCTGGTTCTCCCGGGCGCGCTCGCTCTCCTCGAGCACGACGATCAGGCCGATCCGGACGGCGCCCCCCTCGGCCAGCTCCAGCACCCGCTGGGGCACCAGATCGGCCCTCACCCCGGCGTCTCGCTGAGATGCATGGGTGAACCGCAGCAACCTCAGGATGTCTCTGTCTGCGAGCCCCAGCTCCTCGGCCAAGACCTGGCGGATCCGGGTGGCCAGGCCGGCGGCGGTGCTCTGGTGCTGGCTGACACGGGCCTCGCTGCCCCTCCACGCGGACACGAGCTCGGCGTAGTTCATTGTCCCTCCTGTGACATGCGCCCTACCCCGCCGTGGTCGTCGACGCCCAATGGAGCGTGTTGATGAGCCAAGAGCCCGACCTGCGCCCGGTGGCCGCCCTGCCGCCCGACGACGCCCCACAGCTCCCCCGACGGACAGCTCGATCTGGATCGCGCCGACCCGCTCGCCGCGGTGCAGCGAGCAGCGCTGCGACGGACGCAGGGGATCGCGGTGGACCTTGAGCACGGCTCACCGCCACCGCAGGGACGCCCAGGGCCCAGGGCCCAGGGCCCACGCCCGCGCTCAGCCCCGACGCGGCGACCGTGACGAGGTCGACGAGCAGCATGCCGACACGATCCATGGGGCCCTCGGCGGAGCGCACAGGGGGGTCTGCCAGGGACGTGGTGAGCTGAGCGGGCATGCCGTTGAATTGGGCAGGTTCATCCTGGGTCCGCCAGGGACGTGGTGAGCTGAGGGTCAACAGCTCCCCCGCAGCGACCCGGGGGGCTATGTACGACCAGCCGCCCGCGCCATCCAGACAGACCCCCGGCCCGAGGCTGTCGGTCGGCCCGGCCCAGATCTCTCCTCCCCGGCGGAGCTAGGCGCTGGGGCGCTAGGCGTTGGGGGGCCAGGCGTTGGGGCGCTAGGCGTTGGGGCGCTAGGCGTTGGGGGGCCAGGCGTTGGGGGGCCAGGCGTTGGGGGGCCGGGCGTTGGGCGCTGGGGGGCCGGGCGGGATCCTCATCGGGCCCTGCGCGCCTCGTCGCGACGATCGAGCTCAGCGCCCACGATCTCCTGGACCCGAGCCAGATCCTCGCTTGGGAGCTGCTGGTTCTCGCTCTCGCGCAGGCCGGAGAACACCTCGAGAGACCAGCCGCTGGCGCTGTCGAGCCACACCGGCCCGAAGTCGAGATCCCAGAAGTACGCACCGGGGCCTCCGTAGCTGGTGCGGTGGCAGCACACGCAGGTGCAGCGCTCGACCTCCGCCGTGAGCCAGGCGAGATCGGGATCATCGATCCGGACGTCGGGATCGGGAGCGTCCACCCCCGATCGATCGTAGGACGTGCCCGCGGGGCGGCCATCTTCTTCGACCACCGCGAGGCAGACCTCATCTGTCATCCGCTCGCCCGGGGGGAGACAGTCGTCGTGACCCGGGAGCTCCGGCCCTGGATCCTCCAGATCCGGTGTCCTGGTGTCTCCGGTGTCTCCGGTGTCTCCGGGCTTGAGCGACGGGATGCACGCCAGCAGCGACAGCGACCACATGAGCCCCTGTAATGAGGCTCCAGCCCGAGCGCTCTGGAGTGTGCTGGATCGCCCCGCTGGGTGGGATGGCCCACGCTCTCTCCACAGCCCCGCCGGGCACCTCCGGCCTCCGGCCTCCGAGCGCCCGCTCCCTAGTGATCGATGCGTGGGACCCGCCTGTGGTGCTCGACGTAGCGGGCCAGGGGGCAGCCCTCGCAGGGATGATCGGGGCAGTCTTCCTGGCGAACCAGCTCCATCGCGCGAGCCAGCGCCTGGTTCATCGCGACGAACCAGCCGGGCTCAGTGGGGAACAAGACCTCGTCGGAGAACGAGTCGGTCACGCCGATCTCCTTGAGCCTCTGCATCATGTCGGCACGCATCCCCACCAGCATCAGGTGTCGGCCGCTCTCCTCCATCGCGCTGCGGGCCCTCGACAGCACCGCGCCGGTGGTGTAGTCGACCCCCTGAGCCCGCTTGAGCCGGATGATGATCACCTGGACGTGTGGATCGGCCCGGAGCTCCGAGATCGCCCCCTCGAGCTCGCTGGCGGCCCCAAAGAACAGAGGCCCCTCGACGTGCAGCACCCGGATCGCGCGACAGCGCTGGGCACCCGGCGGCGGCTGATCGTCTGAGACCTCCTGCAGCCGCAGATCGCGATCCACCCACAGCTCCCGGATCACCAGCAGCCGCACCCGGCGCAGGAACAGCACAATGGATATGCTGATCCCGAGGTAGATCGCCTGCTCCAGCGGGAGGAACCAGGTCCCGAGGACGGTCCCGAGGAAGGCGAGCCGATCGCCGGAGCCCGCGCGCAGCAGGCTCCCGATCGTCTCGTGATCGATGAGATCGATCGCGACGATCACGATGGTGCCCGCCAGGGCAGCGATCGGGGTGTAGTCGATCAGCGGGCCGATGCTCAGGGGCACCAGCAGCACCATCAGCCCGCTGAGGACGCCGGACAGGCGGGTCCTGGCGCCGAGGCTGAAGTTGAGCCCGGATCGGGACAGGCTGCCGGAGACGGGGTAGCCCCCGGACAGCGCCGCTGCGACGTTGGCAGCCCCTAGGCCCACGAAGTCCGCGCCCACATCGATCCGCTGGCCTGAGCGCGACGCCAGCGTCCGCGACACCGCGGACGATTCCACCAGCGACAGGACCATCGCCGCCACCGCGACGGGGAACAAGGTCGCGATCCCCTCCAGCGACGGCAGCGCCAGCGGGGGCAGGCCGGCGGGCACCGGCGAGACATCGGCGACCGTCTGGAGGGAGT
>DRPG01000631.1 GCA_011376105.1 Deltaproteobacteria bacterium | reverse complement strand
GGGGATCGCACCGCACCGTCAGGGATCGCACCGCACCGTCAGGGATCGCACCGCCCCGCCAGGAACGGAGCCACCGCGGCGACGAACGACTCGACGGCGTCGACATGGGCGAAGTGGCTCGCCTCGGGCAGCCAGCACAGCTGAGCGCTCGGGATCAGCTCCGAGAGGCGTCGCCCCACCACCGGCGGCACCATGGGATCGGTGGTGGCGTACACCAGCTGCAGCGGGATCGGGAACGCCTCGCCCCGGTCCCTGCGCTCCCGCAGGGACCGGGAGAAGCGGCGGAGCTCAGTCGCGTCCATCGTGTCCCGCAGGTAGCGGCCGAAGGCGGCGATCCCACCCGGCTCACGCAGGGGCTCGGCCCAGACCCGTGCTTCTTCCAGTGACTTCAGCGACTCATCGCGGTAGTGGACGTTGCGGTGGCACCACCGCTCTGGATCCCGCCGCACCAGCGCCGCCAGGATCGCGCTCGCTCCAGGGAGCCGTGTCGCGACGTGCAGCAGCCCCAGCCTCGGCGACCAGATCCCCGGAGAGTGCAGATCCACCAGGCACCCCATCGCCCCGGGATCCCGCAGGGCGAGCCGGAGGCAGAGGTAGCCCCCCAGGGAGTTGCCCAGGGTCCGCGCCCCCCGCACCCCCACGTGCTCCATGAAGGCCCCGATCCAGTCCGCCAGTCGATCGGGGTGGTAGTCCCGATCGGGCTTGCCCGTGCCCCCCGCGCCGGGCAGATCGGGCAGGATCAGGCGGTAGTGGCCCCCCAGCGGCTCGAGCAGGTACCGGAACGACCAGGCGTGGGTCATCAGGCCATGGATCAACACCAGCGGCTCCCCGGAGCCGAGCGAGTGCCAGCGGGTGGACAGCGCCCCGAAGCTGTCGGTCTGGATCACCTCCTGGTGGACCTCGACCCGATCCCAGGGGTGCGGGATCCGGGGTCGCTCGGGCAGGTGGTCGAAGGGGATCTGCTGGAATGCGTCCATGCATACTCCATGGGGTGGAGCCGGTCGGACGCGCTCAGGGCGAAGAGAGCCTCGGGGGCCTGCGCTCCACAGCGACGACCACAGAGCAGGGGGCGCGGCTACCCACGCTCCAACGCAGGCGGCACAGGGACCCTCTGGGGCGCCGCCCAGGACACCTCCGACGCTCCCCGCTCCCCGATCCCGGAGCCCGGCTTTACTGATGAGGCCTCGAGGATCCGGACGATACGTTCGACATTCTCCAGGTTATTCCCATAATCTACCAAGCTCATGGCCAGGCGGGGTGTGCTGGTGAACCGGACATCGAGCCCCGAGGCACCGGGCTTGATCTCGGCCCGCAGCGTCTCTCCCCAGCCCCACAGGGACCACGGGGTGTGCCCACACAGCACGCCTGCCTCCGCGTCGAACGAGGGCTCGGTCACGCCCAGCTGCGCGAACGCGTCCTGGAGGAGCCGGTGCAGGGTCTGTCGATCTCCGGGGAACGACAGGGTCCGGCAGTGCCGGACCCCGAGGACGGCGCTGCGCTTCCCCCCCTGGCTGGTCGCGATCACATGGGTCGTCCCCAGGATCAGGGTCATGGCGATCCCGAAGGCGAACCCCGAGCTCAGGCCCAGCTGCAGCGCCAGGAGGGGATCGGTGGGGCTGAGGACCAGCCCCATGATCACACCGAAGGGTAGGGACATGGCCAGGAACATTCGGTAGCCGAGGGGGACCGGGTAGCGTCCTTGCACGGAGCCTCCTGGACTTCCATCGCTACAGGGAGAGCACCCCGACGGTTAACACGACCAGGCACACCATGCCCGCGGCCCAGAGGAGCAGGATCCCGTACAGCAGGGTCAACAGCCCCCACGCCCTCGCGCGGTGGCTCTCCCGGGGGGCGGGACCCGGCGCCGATCGGGGCTGAGTCGGCAGCCCCGCCAGCTGCACCATCAAGCCCACCTGCTCAGTGCGCCGCAGCACCCGCGTCGGGGCCTCGCTGAGATCGAAGCTGGGTGCCACCGCCGGCCTGCGGTGGCGATCCCCGAGCTCCGCCGTGTTCCCGAGGGGGATCGTGGGGCCGTCGGTCCGGGGGCGGGATCGGGGCGGCGACCGCTCGATGACCTCGGCCGCTGCGCGGCCTAGGGGGGCGGTGGGGGATCGGGAGGGGATCCGCCGCTCGTTGCCTTGCTGCAGGGAGCGATCCAGCGCACGCACGAGCTGGATCGTGGTCGCTGGATCGAGGGAGGCGCCCCCGTCGGTGGGCTGCACCACGCCGAGCTCGGCGACGAAGCCGTACCGGACGTCGGTGAGCATCTGCCGGGGCACCCAGGCACGCCGCCGGGAGCCGCTGGTGAGCAGGAACCGGACGTGGAACCCCTGCGCGACTCGCTCGTCCACCGTCACCCAGACGATCCGGGGGACGTCTGTAGGGGGAGCGGGGTCGGGGGTCGGAGGGATCGATCGAGCTCCCGCTTGTCTGACCCAGGCCCCTCCGTCTCCGCCCATACCTGCCCCCGTGCGCGCGCAGAGCCTGCAGATGGGATCCTGGCCGAGGAGGGGGATCGGCTTGGATCTCAGGCAGCAGCCCCTCGGGCCCGAGGCCTTGCCCGGCGCTCGAGCCCCCGCACACTGTCTCATGCCTGCAGGCCAGCTTCAACCCTCGGCCCGCAGCTGCAGGGGGGGTCTGCAGACCGGACATCGTCCCGGGCAGCCACACACTCAAGCGCAGCGCCGCACGCTGCAGGGCTGGCCCTGGAGGGATCCCTGGAGCTTCAGGGCGAGGGCCCGCACCGATCCGCCGCCCGGAGCTGCTCCGATCCCGACCTCGACTCCAGGGTGGATCGACCGAAGAGAGCCCCATGGCGTCCCTGACGACAGCGCTCATGGTGATCTGTGGTGCCTTGGTGCTGGTGGCTGCGATCCACCGGACCCTGCACGTCCTCGCCCACCTAGAGCACACCCAAGCCCAGGAGCGCTGGCGGACGCTGCTCGCCCTGATGGTGATGTTCGTGGCGGGCTACCTCGGCTTCCTCGCCCTGCTGACCGGCGGCATCGAGCTGGGCCTGACGCTCCTGTGTGGAGCGATCTTCCTCGGAGGCGCGCTGTTCGTGCTGTTGGTGGTCTCAGCCACCGAGCACGCCCTGATCGAGCTGCTCGAGATCCGCGAGGATCTCGACGGGGCGCTGGCCGCGAACCAGGCCAAGAGCCGGTTCCTGGCGAACATGAGCCACGAGCTGCGCACCCCGCTCAACGCGATCATCGGCTATGCCGAGCTGGTCGAGGAGGAGCTGCGGGAGACCGAGCAGCTGATCTTGTCCCAGGATCTCGATCAGATCCAGATGGCGGGCCGCCACCTGCTCACGCTGATCGACGATCTGCTGGATCTGACGAAGATCGAGGCCGGGCGGCTCGAGCTCGACGTGTCAGACGTGGACGTGCTCCCCCTGGTGGCAGAGCTCGCGACGACGCTCCGGCCGCTGCTGGATCAGCACGAAAACCGCCTGGAGATCGAGGTCACCGACGAGATCGGGGCGGTGCGGGCGGATCCACTGCGCCTGCGCCAGTGTCTGCACAACCTGCTGTCGAACGCAGCGAAGTTCACCAGGCGGGGCACGGTGCACCTGTCCGCGGCCCGGGGCCCTGATCACGTGTGCCTGATCGTCCAAGACGACGGCATCGGGATGAGCTCGGAGCAGCTCGCGCGGGTCTTCGAGGCGTTCGAGCAGGCGGACGGCTCAAGCACCCGGCGCGTGGGGGGCAGCGGCCTGGGCCTGACGCTGACCCGACAGCTGGTCCGGGGGATGGGCGGGCGCCTGGAGGTGGAGAGCCAGCTCGGCGTCGGCTCACGCTTCACCATCACCCTCCCCGGCGGGGGCCCCGGGGCGCACCCCGAGTCCGCAACGGAGGCTCTTGGAGCCCGCAGCGACGGCGGCGGGGGCCCCGGGGCGCACCCCGAGTCCGCAACGGAGGCTCTTGGAGCCCGCAGCGACGGAGCCCCCGGACCACAGTCCCCCCCCGGGACCGATCCAGGGGCGACCCGAGCCCCTCCAGGCCTCCAGCAGTCTGTCTCTCTTGGCGAAACGGAGCGCGCATGTGGCACATCCTCCATGACTTCCTAGGCGACGAGCAGGGGGCGGACGCGATCGAGTACGCCATGCTCAGCTCCCTCGTCCTGCTCACCATCCTCGCCGCGGTCAACGCGGCGGCCACCGGGACCACCGTGATGTGGAGCAAGATCGCCGTCCACGTCTAGTCGAGCCAGCGTCCTTGGCCCGTCGGAGCCCGCCGGGACTACAGCAGCCCAAAGGCGTTGGACTCGATCTCGTACCGGACGTCGGCGCCCTGGATGCTGGGGGAGCCAGCCAGCGCCAGCACCGTCACCCGGTAGAAGCCGCCCTGGGTCACCGGCTGCGACAGGCCCGACAAGGTGATCGTCTGCTGCCCACCGCCGACGGGGCTGTGGATCGTGGCGACGATGGGGGCGGTGTTGACCGTGCCCTTGACCGGACGCACCAGCGCGAACCGCACCTGCGCTCCGGTGGGCAGATCCACGTACAGCCGGGCTTGGGTGATCGTGGCCCCGTTGGGGACTCGGACAGCGGCGGTGAGGAAGTCATTGCTCGTGAGATCCCACTTGACGCCGTTGTTGCTCGGGTTCCCGGCGTCGTTGGGCAAGAAATCGCTGAAGGGTAGATCGTACAGGCCCTCCTCGGGGGTGGAGAAGCGGGTCTTGCCTCCGTCGAGGATCAGGGTGTTCGACGCAGTGTTCACCTGCAGCAGATCGCCCCCGATCCGGACCAGGCTGGAGAGGTTGAGGACCTCGAACAGGGCGGCGGCTGCGCTGCCGAGGCGGAGCTGCTGCAGCCCTCCGTCGAGGAACACCAGCGGGAAGGGGCCCCCGACCTCCCCGGCGAGCAGCGCCTTGTCGACCCGGGCCGTGTCCACGCTCAGGGCGCCGAACTCACGCACGTCTTGGATCAGGCTGGGCGTGGTCGCTGCCGCGTCCACCTTCACCCGGGCGTGCACCGTCTGGCTCGATGTGGGGGTGGGCACCGTCGGCGTCGCGGCCGGGGTGCCGGTCACCACCGCGTACTCCGGCACACCCGAGCTGAGCTGGGACACGATCAGGTCCCAGCGCCCATGGGTTGGATCGGCGGCGGTCAGCGCGAGGCCGGTGACCGCGGCGACCTCGTAGACGGCCCCCTCGATGAAGGAGCCGGCGGGGGCGACATCGACGGACAGGCCCGTGCCGGCGGTGACCAGCCCCGCGCCGGCGGGTTGGTTGCGCGGCAGGTGGTTGTCTGCCCACAGCCGGGACCAGAGCCGCTCGAGGTACTCGAGGAAGATGCTGGTCTGGTTGTGCAGCCAGTTCCACCACAGGATGTTGGGCGTGTCCACGCCCGGGATCCAGCCCGTGTCTTTCTTCACTCCGGGGGGCTCAGCCACGCCCGGAGCGAGCACGTCCCCTCCGTCGGGCACCCCCCAGCGCGGGGTCTTGAACTTGTCTCGGCTGTCTCGGATCCCCATGAGCCCCCCTGCCAGACCACAGCTCGGTCTAACCGGCAGGAGGGGACCCCGGCTCCAGTCCCCGGATCGGCTCAACAGGCCCCTGTCCCCAGGTCAGGTCCACTGGGGGGTGTGCACCAGCCGATCCTCCGGACTCCAACGATCCCCACCCCCACAACCCGTTCACCTGCTAGAACGCGAAGTAGAGAAAGTCCGCCTGGGTCGAGCGAGCGAAGGTAAAGATCCCCCACCCCGCCAGAGCCCACAGGGTGGTCTCGATCGGCAGCCACCACCGTGTGGTCGCCAGTCGGGGCGCGAGCCACTCCTCCCACACCATCGCGAGGGACAGCAGGCCCGCACCCACACCAGCAAAGGTGATCATCACCAGCGCCACCACCGCCTCGTCCACGCTGGCCGACAGCGGGGGGCGGATCAAGGTCTGGATCAGCCGGGCCACGCTGGGTTCCCGGAAGATCTGGTGGGCGATCAGCCCCAGCAGGATCATGGCCGGGATCTGCAGCACGGCCCGGTGCCGCCACCGGCGCAGGGGCACCAGGGGCCCCAGGAGCTGGTACGCCAGGTGGACCAGAGCCCAGAACGCACCCCAGAGCACGAAGTGCCACGCGGCGCCGTGCCACAGCCCGCTGAACAGCATGGTGATCACCGTGGCCCGGGCCAGATCCGACCGCTCCACCGCGAGCCCGGGCAGCTTGAGCCAGCGCCGCCCCCAGCGCCAGGCATAGGCGGGGAAGAACACATAGTCGCGCAGCCACTCGGAGAACGAGATGTGCC
>DRPG01000630.1 GCA_011376105.1 Deltaproteobacteria bacterium | reverse complement strand
GTCGGGATCTTGCTGGGGGAAGTAGGTCGCGCCCTGGCCCCGGGCGGCTGGATCGTCGACCTCGGCGCGCCAGGCCTCGTCGTCGGGTAGGCCCCACGCTAGCTCGGGCAGCAGCTCCCCGGGCACGCTGATCATCGACAGCTCCCCGATCTGCAGCCGAAAGGTGTGGGGCGCGAAGCAGCCCAGGATCCCCGAGGACACCTCGGGACAGACCTCGGGATCCCGCAGCGCGTTCTCGATGCCGATGTCGAAGATCCCCTGCTGCCCGAGCAGGTTGTAGCTGACGTTGTCGATCGGCACCACCAGGGGCTCACGATCCACCCGCAGGGGGGAGGCCTCGAGGGGGGCCGCGGTGCTCAGCGCGTCGAGCGCCGCCAGGCCGATCAGCCACCCATGGCTGTTGACGAACGCCCAGCTGTCGGGCTCGGCCCACTCGGGCACCCGATCGCCGTCGGCATCGATCCGATCGCTGCCCTCAGCGAGGCCAAAGCACTCGGTGTCTTCGGGATCGGCGATCGCGTCGGCGCCACAGGTCTGGAACACCGGGGTGCCGTCGTCGAGGTACAGCGGCAGCTCGCCATGGAGGGCCGACTGCATGCCCCCCAGGGACTCGGGCATGTGCAGGGCCACACCCCCGAGCTGCGCCTCGATGACCTCCCGGGCCACCCCCACCCAGTCGCTGCTGATCTCGGTGTTGTCGCTGCCCCACACCTCGGGGTGGCCCGACCAGTTGGTCAGGGTGAACACCGTGCCCCCGTCCCCCTGGGCGTGGAGCACCAGCAGCTGATCGCTCACCACCACCGGATCCCGGCCGTCGTGGATCATGCCGTGCATCCGGGGATCGGGGTTCTTCCCGCCGAAGTAGGACCCGTTGAGGAACGGGGAACGATCCCGCATCCGCACCCGCCCGATCGACAGCTCCACGGGCTCCATCGCCGCCGCTGCGTCGCGGACAGCAGCCTCGATCGCGTCGGTGACCTGATCTTGAAACGCCCAGTCCACCCCGGTGGTCATCGACAGGGTGTCCCCCCACAGGCCCACGGTGTCAGGCCCCTGGTGGTTGTGGGTCGAGTTGACCAGCAGGCGGGCGGGATCGAAGCCCTCGGCCGCGAGCCGATCCCGGGCCTCCCAGATCCGCGGGTGGGCAAGGCCCACCAGATCGAGGGAGGTGATCGCGAGGTACTCTCCGTCCCGGGCGAGGATCATCGCCCGGGCGTAGACCGGATCGTGGACCCCGGTGGCGGGCCGGCGGGGGCCGTATCCACCGATGAACACCGCGTCGAAGTAGCCGTCGCCGTCGGCGTCGTCGAACGGCTCGAGGCCGTCGGGATCGTCGAAGCTCCCGGCGAAGTAGCCGTCGCCGTCGAGATCGGTCCAGCCCTCGGTGACCAGGGGGGTGATGTCGATCGAGGCCGCCCCGGCGTAGGTCACCCCGTCCATGACCAGCGGGATCCCCAGCGGGCTCCCGGTCAACTCCGCGTCCTTGCCGTTGCACGCCAGCATCCACACCACGATCACCATGCGTCCTCCTGCTTCGGCTCCGGCAGTCTAAGCCCATACGATCCAGCAGGCTGTTGTTTTCCCGGCCCGGAGCCGGGAGCGCCCGCACAGGGGGCGGACGGGAGCGAGGGGGGCAAGGGGCGGACGGGAGCGAGGGGGGCAAGGGGCGGACGGGAGCGAGGGGCGGACGGGAGCGAGGGGCGGACGGGAGCGAGGGGCGGACGGGAGCGAGGGGGGCCAGCGCGCCACCGGCCATCTACCGAGCCCGCCGCCGGGCACGGCGCAGCCTCAGCCTCAGCCTCAGCCCCAGCCCCAGCCCCAGGCCCAGCAGGCCCAGCCACCCGGTGGTCCCCGGGGCCGAGCGACAGCCACAGCCCGCCTCCCCCGACAGCGCCTGGGCGGGGGGGGCCAGGTAGCGATCGCCGCTGGCGAGGCGCCCGTCTCCGTCTGCGTCGACCCACAGGGACAGGCCCGCCTCCAGCGAGTCCACCCACGCCAGCGCCAGGGGATCGTCGGCCTCCACCACCACCCCGGTGATCCCCAGAGAGTCGATCTGCCCAGCATGGATCGGCAGGTCGATGCTGAACAGCAGCGCCTCGCCATCGATCTCGAACGGGCCCCGCTGGGCCAGCCCCCCGGCCGCCAGCGAGGCTTCGAAGGTAGTGCCGGAGGCGGTCACACCCTGCACCACGATCGGAGCCGACAGCCCCAGCTCGATCGTGCACCAGGTGCCACCGGGCACCACGATCGGCTCTAGATCCGGCTCCAGCCCGTCGAAGAGCCGATCGATCTCGAGGCGCTCGGGGGTGCCGTCGCACCCATCGAGCCAGACCACCTCGACCGGGATCTGGACGCGCTGCAGGGCCAGGCCCCGATCCTGATCCTGGGCCACGATGTCCATCGGGGCAGCTCTCTCGCCACCGGGGCGATCGCCTGGGTTACCCACAGCCGTGCCGGAGCGACTCCCAAGGCAGGCCGGTACGAGGGACACAGCGAGGAACAGACAAGATGATCTCAAGGGGGCCCCTCCGTGCCCCGCGACAGCGGGACCAGGCACAGCTCGAGCTGGTAGACCCGCTCGGCTCCGTCGACGTGCGCATCGCACAGGTTCAGCAGGCGCTCCTGCATCCGATCCAGCTCGGCCTTGAGCCTGGGCACCAGGGACTCGGGGATCGCCACGGTGATCCCCACGAGGTGGCGCTGGGACGAGGGCACGTGCTCCACCGCGTCGATCGTGCGCTCGAGCATCTGGCGGTGATAGTTGTGCACCGCCAGGCCGTAGACCTGATCATGCACCTGGTGGGCGGTGGCCACGCTGGTCTCCGCAGGAGACAGCCCGCCGTCTCCCCGGCGGACCAGCAGCCCCAGCTCCAGCAGGGTGTCGAGCGCCTCCCGCGCCTGGGCGGGGCGGATCCTCGGCTGCAGGGTGCGGGCGACCCACCCTGGATCGGGCTGGAAGTCAGGGCGCAGGGCCAGCTCACGGATCGCGGGGAAGTACCAGGTGGAGAGGTAGGCGAACGCAGCTCCCTCGATGGAGCGCGCCCCCCGGAACCGCCGGCGCGCGGACAGGCGCTGCCAAGCCGCGTTGCGCTCGGCCTCGGTGGGGGCCTGATCGAGGGCCACGAGATCGGCAAAGAACACCGCGGACGCCCCGCTCAGCCCCAGCGCCCGCTGGAACCCCTGGAGGTTCTGGGAGGTCAGGTTCCGCTTGCCCTGGACGATCTCGTTGAACAGAGATGGGCTCGACACCCCCGCCCTGCGGGCGAACATCCGGTGGCTGAAGCGCCGATCTACCTGTTTCCTGGCTTCGTACCAGGACCTCATGAACGCGCGATACGACACGAAGTCGAACACGCTGGGCAGCTGACCGGTGCGCACCCCTCCGGGATAGCTCGGCACTTCGGTTCGGTCGAGTACATCTCCTGGGGCCGATGAAGATGAACCAATCATGTCTATCTACCACCTCGTACCCTCCGGGATGAGGGCGCCATGCGAGCGCGACGAGTACACTGAGGGTGGCCCACAGTCGCACCGGAGCCTAGGACTTCCCCATGGATCTGCCGTACCTTCCGCTGCCGACCTTCGGCGGCAAGCAGCTGTGGGGAGATGTCTTCCTCCACGCAGGGTTTCGCATCCAGCGAAACGTGATCACCGGCCACCACCGACTGCTGTCCCCCAGCGATCTCCGGATGGCCTCGGGATCGTGGGAGCGCTGCCGCGCCGCCTTCGAGGACCTGTATGCTCAGCAGGCCCCGGCCCCCGAGGATCGGCACCTGGTGCTGTTGCTCCATGGGATCTTCCGCTCTAAGGACTCCTTCGGTCCGATGACCCGGGCCCTGCGCCGGGCGGGCTACGACGCCCACGCGATCAACTATCCCTCGACCCGCCGGTCCCTTGAGGAGCACGCCGATCAGCTCGAGACGTTGCTCGAGCAGGTCCGGGGGGTGTCCCGGGTCTCGTTCGTGACCCACAGCATGGGCGGGATCGTGGCCCGGGTGCTGCTGGGCCGCACAGACGCGCTGTGGCGGAGCCAGCTGGAGGTGAACCGCCTGCTGATGATCGGCACCCCCAACCAGGGCGCAGAGATCGCGTCGCGGCTACAGCCGATCAGCCCGTTCATGGCGGTGGCGGGCCCCGCGCTGCACCAGCTCCACCCCGATCATGCGGCCAAGCTGCCGATCCCCGATGTCCCCTTCGGGATCGTGGCGGGTGGGCGGGGCACGCCCCAGGGCTTCAACCCCCTGCTGCCCGGCGACAACGACATGACCGTAACCGTGGAGGAGACGAGGTTGCCGGGTGCTGAGGACTTCCTGCTGGTCAACGCGGTGCACACCTTCATCATGGTGCATCCCCAGGTGATCGAGGCCACCCAGCGCTACCTGGAGACGGGGGTGCTGGCCTGTGGTGAGCCACAGGCCCCCTGATCCGTGCTGCGGTGGGCCAGGATCAGGGGGTCTGATCCGTGCTGCGGTGGGCCAGGATCAGGGGGTCTGATCCGGCTGGGGTGGATCAGCGGAGGCGTGTGCCCCACGGCCCCGAGCGCAGCCCCGACCACGACAGACGACGCGGTGTCACCGATCGTCCGGCCCCGGTCCTTACACACCCTGTCCCGGCGGTGGCACCAAGTTCGCAGAGAGGTCACCTCAGATGGACACGATGTCACCGACGGGAGGAAACGGATGAGGCTCACCACGATGGCTCTGGCTGTGACGTGGCTCGGCGCATGCCAGAGCGACGAGATCCGCATGTCGCACATGTCCACCCTGCAGGAGCAGACCCGCGGGGTGGTGGTCATGGATCATGGGCTCCGGATCCAGGCAGCGATGCAAGACACCACCTGCATCTTCCGGACCCTCGACGGTGGGTTCATCCGGGATCACGATCTGCCTACCAACGACGAGCGCATCGTCGACACCTACGACGGCGAGATCCTCGGCGCCAGCGCCCAGGGGATCCACCTGGTGAACCGGGGCGAGGATGTCGCGATCACAGAGGTCGTCGATGCCCGCCTGTGGTCCGGCGGGGTGGTCTCGCTGCACGAGACCGTCGAGGGGTGCACCGTCAGCTGGAACAGAGACGAGCACATCTCCGTGCCCCAGGAGCTGTGTGACGCGCCCGCGATCACCGCGGATCCCCGGGATGGGACCTTGTTTGTCGGCCTCCCCGGCGAGACCAGCCGGATCGATCGAGATGGGCTGGCCTCGTTCGACAGCGGCGCGGATCTGGTGTCGTGGGACCGCGCCACCCAGCTCGTGTACATGGCCGTCTCCGGCGAGCGCACGGTGTGGGCGACCGATATCAACGGCGTGCCGGCCTGGAGCGCCACCACCCCCGCCCCCGTCACCGCGCTGACCCACATGGGGGATCGAGGCCTGGTCCTGCTGATGCTCGACGCAGGCGAGGGAGAGGGCCGCTTCTACATCCTCGACGGAGAGACCGGATCGCTCAACAGCGAGCACGACGCCCCGGGCTCCGAGGTCGAGATCGATCTGAGCCAGGACGGCACCACCCTCGCCGTCACCCTCGAGACCGAGGTCCACTTCTTCGACATCACCGCGGGGGGGGAGGAGCCCAAGGAGCGCGACACCGTCGGCTCTGCCCCCGATCCGATCATGGTGGACTAGCCAGAGAGGTTCGACGGCGTCGGCGGCTCTCAGTGAGATCGCCGGCCGTCGATGTCTGCCGATCGGCCTCGCGATCGTGCAGGGACGCGACATGTCCTGCGCTGTCGTCCAGCTGTCCGCCCGAGCACGGCGCCCGGCCCGGGCACGCAGACAGGCCCCCAGCCTGATCTCCGACTCTCCGGACCCACCGGCGGAGGCTCCGCCCACGGTGGCCCGGACAAGCGGAGGTCTTGGATCAGCGGAGGCCCGGGCCAGGAGCGGCTCGTCAGCGCACCATCGCTGCGTTGCGGTAGGCGACGGAGCGCTGCAGGCGCAGCTCCCCCTGGAGATCCCACGAGGGCCAGTCGCCGTACCAGGCCTTGTCGGCGATGCAGTCACGGACCGAGGTCGGCATCTCGAGATCCAGGGAGCGGATCCCCACGTCGTACAGGTGGCCGTCGTACAGCACGGCGTCGAGCACGAACTCTGCCTTCAACGGCTCCTCCAGACCATCGATCCACGGCAGGATGCACGCCTCGCGGGCCTCGATGAGCACGTCGTTCATCGCGTAGTTCATCCGCCGACGGTCGTCGGGGGTGAGCTCGGCGGGGGCGGGGGGCTCCCGGGGGGGCTCGGGGAGCTGGACGTCGGCGGGCCGCGGCAGCTGGACCCGCGTCGCCCGGGGCGCCGGCGCAGACGGGGCCACCGATGAGGCCACCGGCGGGGGCGCGATCGGAGGATCGGGGGTCGTGTCCTGGGCGATCAGAGCCCCCAGGAGCAGGACCGCGACGAGGCTCCCGATCGCCGCCAGGAGCGTCAGGCGACGATCCACGGGGACTCCTCAGAGATCGATCGTGCCGATGTTGCAGGAATTTCCACAGAAGTCTCCACCTCGCTGGTAGTCGGGGGTGTAGGCCTTTGGGGGCGTCGCGCCGATCCCGACCTCGATCGTGGCCCCGAACAGCACGTGGGCATCGATCGTGACGCGGCCGGCGCCACAGGTCCAGGTGTAGCCGCCCTGTGTGGCGAGCCCGGTGTCCTCGTCGGGGCAGTCGATGGTGAGATCCATGCCCAGGTCGTCGGTCACCTCGAGGAGAAAGCGCGTGCGGTCGTCGGGGAACGAGATGATCAGACTCGAGTCGCAGGTGGGGGTCCCCGCGTCACACTCCCGGGGCTCCCTGTCTCCGCCGCATGCCGTGCAGAGCGCCACCGCAACCATCCACCGTGTCAAGCTCACCTCCGACGGCAGGATATCCTGCCGGGTCCGGGGCCCGGGGCCAGAAAAATTGTAATCTAGACCACAATCAATCAAAATGACCCGGCGGTCGGAATTGAACGGACCGATACCCTGTAGGTGGGAGACGAAGCCACCACGACCCACCTCCCCACGGGATCCCCGGGGGTTGGCCGGGTCTGCCGTGCCTCGCTCCTGGGGAGGGTCTGGAGATGTTGCGAAGGCTTGTGACCTGGATGTTCTATCCGTCCATCTTGATCGGAGGGCTCAGCGCGACCCTGGTCGGGATCCGCTCCGGTCTGCCGCCGACGATCACAGTCATGACCACGATCTTCCTCTCTGCTGTGCCGATCCTGTTGGCTCAGCGCTGGCTACCCTTCGAGGAGCGCTGGCGGGCCCGCCCCAGGGACTTCGGGCTGGATCTGCTCCACATGGCGTCCACCGCCACCGCCACTGAGGGCTACCGGGCGCTCACCGTCGGCCTGCTCACCGCCGCGGCGCTGTGGCTGCAGGGCTCGGTCGGAGCCAGCCTGTGGCCCAGCGGCTGGCCGGTCTGGATCCAGCTGGCGCTGGCCTTGATCGTGGGCGACTTCGGGGCCTACTGGGTGCACCGGCTCTGCCACGCGAGCCCCCTGATGTGGCGTGTGCACGCCATGCACCACAGCTCCGAGAAGCTGTATGTGTTCGCCAGCGCACGCAACCACCCGATGAACGCGATCCTGGCCTATGGCAGCCAGCTGCTGCCCCTGACGCTGCTGGGCGCCCCCATCGAGGTGATCGCGCTGCTGTCAGTGTTCACCGGGATCAACGGCATGCTGCAGCACGCCAACGTGGCCATGTGGCACGGTCCCCTCAACTGGATCTTTGCCACCGCGGATCTGCACCGCTGGCACCACTCGTCGGACTTCGACGCCTCGAACACGAACTTCGGCAGCAACCTGATCCTGTGGGACGTGGTCTTCGGCACGCGGGATCTCCCCGAGGGCAGCCCCGAGGAGGTCGGCCTGGCCGGAGTGAACCTGCCGGAGAACTTCTTCGCCCACCTCGCCTCTCCGTTCGTGCTGCAGCGCTACTCCGATCCTAGCTGGGCGGAGCCGCCGGCCGTCGAGGCCCGCTGATCGGGTTTGTTCAGGGTGAACCTGGAGCCAAAGATCGCATGCAAGATTATGGGTTCCTTGTGCGTGGAACACTTGGAGGTGTCCATGAGCCGGCAACGATCCATGACCGCTGCAGCGCTGGAGGTCATCCCGGGCACGGTCTTTCAGACCTTCGGGATCGGTCACCTGTACAAGGGCAAGGTGGGGGCGGGGATCGGGTTGATGTTGAGCTACTGGGCGCTCCAGGCGATCAACGTCGCGCTGATGAGCGTGTTCATCGGCTGGGTCACCGCCCCGCTGACCTGGCTCGCCTACACGGTCTTCGCCTCGACCAACGTGCTGTCGGAGGGGCGCTCCTGATCCCAGCGGATCCGGGCGGTGTCGGATAGACTCTGCGGGATGCCCCGCCCCACCCGACGTGCTGTGCTGCAGGGAGCCACCGCGCTGGCCGGCGTAGGCTGTGGCCCGGGCTCCGCCCCGATCCAGCGAGACACAAGCTCCGGATCTCCACCTCCGATCCTCTACATCTACGTCGACCAGCTCCGCTATGACGCGCTGGGCTGCACCGGCAACCCCCTGGTGCGATCCCCGAACCTCGACGCGCTGGCGGCGCAGGCGGTGCTGTTCTCGAGCTGCGTCACCAACGCACCCAGCTGTCGGGCCTCGCGGACCTCGATGATGACCGGGCTGCACGTGTTCGAGCACGGCGTGTGGGACAACCACGTGCGGCCCGATCCTGCGCTCCAGAGCCACGTGCGTCGCCTCCGCGACGAGGGAGGCTACCGCACCCTCGTGGTGGGCAAGACCCACCTCCACGACGGCCTGGGGCACCTCGACGACCACGTAGACCAGCTGCGGCGGTGGGGGTTCTCAGACGCGGTCGAGCTCCCCGATCCCCAGCAGCACGATCTGCAGAGCGCGCACTCCGACTGGCTCTC
>DRPG01000629.1 GCA_011376105.1 Deltaproteobacteria bacterium | reverse complement strand
GGGGGACGTGCGGAGGCTGCCGGGCTCGACCTACCTCGTGGGCTGGTCTACCCTGGGCCGGATCGAGGAGATCACCGCCACAGGGGAGGTCCTGTGGCGCACGAACACCGAGCTGGGCACGATCACCGGCCGGATCTCCTGGCTGCCGTCGCTGACGCCATCGCCGACGCTGTAGGGGGCTGAGATGTGGTTGCTCTCCCTGTCCCTGGGCGCCTCGTCGGCCCGGGCCGATGACCTGTCGCTGCTGCTGCACGATCCCAGGCAGCGCTCAGCGCCGCTGGATCGCTGTGATGTACCCCTGTGTGTCTCGCTGCTGGCGCTGATCGAGGGGGCGTCCGACACCCTCGATCTCGCCTTCTATGGCTTCCGGAACCAGACGCGCCTGCTCGGCGCAGTCACCGCCGCCCAGGAGCGCGGCGTGCGGGTCCGGATCGTGGTCGATGTCGACACCGGGGGCCACAACTACTACAGCTCCACCTCCCTGTGGCGCGACGCCTTCGAGGTGCGCACCGATCAGGCGGTGGATCTGGAGAGCGCTGCACGGCGGCGGGAGTTCTCCGTGCCCGAGCGCTGCCCCCGGCCGGAGGGATATGCAGGGCCGCTGCAGTGCCTCGCGATGGATCTCGGAGATCGCTGCTACCTGACCGCCCATGTCAGCCGCGATCCGATCGTGTTCGAGGGCGAGATCATGCACAACAAGTTCGCGGTGGCTGATCAGCGCCGGGTGTGGACAGGCTCCGCCAACGCGAGCGACTCGGGCACGGGTGGTTACAACGCAAACCTGGCTATGATCCTGGACAGCCCCACCGTGGCTCGGTGGTACACCCACGAGTTTGAGCAGATGTTCACCCACGGGCGCTTCCACGGAAGCAAGGAGCGGGCGAGCGAGCGGAGGCACTGGATCGAGCCAGGTGCGGTGCATGTCTCGAGCTACCTCTCGCCTCAGGATCGCCCGCTGTCCAGGCACGTCCGGCCGCTGATCCAGCAGGCGACCGAGCAGATCGACATCGCGGTGTTCTTCCTCACCCACAAGCACGTCGCCCAGGATCTGATCGAGGCACACCGGCGCGGGGTCCGGATCCGGATCCTCCTCGACGCCACCGCAGCGCTCAACGAGTACAGCAAGCACGAGATCCTGCGTGCGGCGGGGATCCCGGTCAAGATCGAGCCCTGGGGTGGCAAGATGCACGCCAAGAGCGCGGTGATCGACGGCCGGATCGTGATCGGGGGCTCGATGAACTGGACATCCGCGGGGGAGCGGGGCAACGACGAGAACACCCTGGTGATCCGCTCGGTGTCGCACGCGGCCCAGTACCAGGCCTGGTTCGAGGCCCTGTGGAGCAGCATCGACGATCGTTGGCTGTACGATCGTCCCGCGCCGGAGTCCGCCGACTCGGGCACCGCCTGCACCGACGGGGTCGACAACGACTTCGATCACCGGATCGACGCCGGGGATCCAGGCTGTAGTGCGTCGCCGCCGCCGCTCCCGGAGCTGCTGCCGTTCCAGATCGTGACCACCGGTGGGGAGCCCTGCGCTTGGTCACTGCTCGAGGGCCCAAGGCGGTAGCGGCGCTCCGGGTCAGGGCGAGAACGCGCGGCCTGGGGCGCGCGCTGGGGGATCTCGCCCACCCACGACCAGCCAAGCCTCGCTTCGGGTTGGCACCGGTCTTGCTCCGGAGGCCAGGGGGGGCCTCGATGAGAGAGCTGCTGATCCTCGGTGGGGGAACCGCCGGCACGATGATGGCCAACAAGCTGGTGCGCGCGCTGCCCGACGGCTGGCGGATCACCGTCGTCGATCGGGACGATCGGCACGTCTACCAGCCCGGGCTGCTGCTGTTGCCGTTCGGCACCTACACCGCCCGGGAGCTGGCCCGGCCCCGGGGGGGGCTGTTGGATCCAGACGTCCGGTACATCGTCTCCGGGATCCATCGGATCGTGCCCGACGAGCGGAGGGTGGTCCTCGATGACGACACGATCTTGCGCTATGAGCTGCTGATCCTTGCTACTGGCGCCCACCTGCATCCCGAGCGGACCGAGGGGATGCTGGGGCCAGGCTGGCGACGAGACGTGTTCGACTTCTACACCCTCGAGGGATCGGAGGCCCTGGGCGCCCGGCTCGACGCGTGGGGGGGCGGACGGGTGGTGGTCAACCTCGTCGACATGCCGATCAAGTGCCCGGTCGCACCGCTGGAGTTCGCGTTCCTCGCGGACGCGTTCTTCGAGGAGCGCGGGGTGAGGGGGAAGACCGAGATCGTCTATGCCACGCCCCTCGACGGCGCGTTCACCAAGCCCGTGGCGTCCGCCACCCTGGGTGGGATGCTCGAGGCGCGCGGCATCGAGCTCGCCACCGAGTTCGCCGCTGAGAGCGTCGACGGCGACGCCGGTGTGCTGCGCTCCTACGACGGCCGCGAGCTGCCGTTCGATCTGCTGGTGACCGTCCCGCTGCACGGAGGATCGCCGGCGGTGGTGCGCAGCGGGCTCGGGGATCCAGCGGGCTTCGTCCCGACCGACAGGCACACCCTGCTGTCCAGGGATCAGGATCGGATCTTTGTCCTCGGCGACGCGACGGATCTCCCCTTGAGCAAGGCCGGCGCGGTGGCCCACTTCCAGGGGGACGTGCTGCTGGCCAACGTGCTGCGGTGGATCGAGGATCGTCCGCTGCTGCCGGGCTTCGATGGGCACGCGAACTGCTTCATCGAGACCGGCCACGGCAAGGCGATGTTGATCGACTTCAACTACGAGACCGAGCCGCTGCCTGGGCGGTTCCCCCTGCCGGGGATCGGGCCGTTCACGCTGCTCGAAGAGAGCCACACCAACCACCTGGGCAAGCTCGCGTTCCGCTGGGTGTACTGGAACGTGCTGGTCAAGGGCCAGGAGCTGCCGATGGACGCGAGGATGTCCATGGCCGGCAAGTGGAGGTGATGATGGATGCGGAGCTGGTGGCCCGCCTGGACGCGCTGCAGCGCAGGCTGGACTATGTGGTCGAGCGCCAGCGCTGGACCGAGTCCCTGATCGAGGAGATGACCCCGGTGGTCCGCGAGGCCCTCACCGCTGTGAGTGGCCCCCTGGCGGCCGCCGAGGCCCGGGGCTGGTTCGCCGCAGCGAGGGAGCTGGGGGGCCTCGCCGATCGGCTGGTCGAGGCTTACGGGCCCGATCAGATGCATGAGCTGGCCGATCACCTCGCGAGGATCTTCGACACCGTCAAGAGCTTCACCCGGCCCGAGGTGCTGGAGCTCGCCCAGGACGCTGCTGAGGTGCTGGACCATGCGGACGATGTCGAGCCCATGGGCTTCAGCGGCGCGATCCGGGTGATGAGGGACGCTGAGGTACAGCGGGGTGTGGCTGTGGCGTTGGAGCTGCTGCGCCACCTCGGCCAGGCCCACGAGCCGGGCCCCCCACGACCCGACGCAGCCCCGGTCAGCCCGGGGACGCCTCCACCCGGCGTCCCACGGCCCGTCCCCCGCGCTCCAGCTCCAGCCTCAGCTCCGGCTCCGGCGGCGGACGAGGTGGTCACCTGGCGGGGGCACGCGTTCACCCCCGAGGGGTTCCTGGTGGATCCGAGCACCTGGACCGAGGAGCTGGCCGAGCAGGTGGCCCAGGCCCTGGGGATCGCCCTGACCGAGGAGCACTGGGCCGTGCTTCGCTGGGCCCGGGCCGACTACCTCGACCAGGGGGCCTCGCCGAACGTCCGGCGGGTCGCCGCGGGATCACAGGTAGGCATCCGTCGCATGTACGAGCTGTTTCCCCGGACCCCGGGCAAGACCACCGCGATGATCGCGGGGATCCCCAAGCCCGTGGGCTGTGTGTAGGAGGTGAGATGTCCACGTTTCCGTTCGCCCGGGACGAGGCTCCGGATCCGGCGAAGCGTCGCATCGCCCTGATCTGTGCCAAGGGAGGGCTCGACGAGTGCTATCCGGTGCTGATCATGGCCAACGCGGCCCGGATGACCGGGATCGGGACCAGCGTGTTCTTCACCTTCTACGGCCTCGACGTGGTCACTGAGGCTCGGGTGGAGCACCTGCACGTAAACCTGGTGGGCAACCCGACCAGCCCGCTGCCTCCGGCCCTGGCCGGCCTGCCGGGGATGGGCAGCCTCACCACCTCGTTCATGAGGAAGAAGCTAGAGGAGCTCGATCTGCCCGGGCCCCGGGAGATGATCGAGATGCTGTCGGACTCGGGCTGTGAGCTGTACGCCTGTGAGCTGGCGATGCGGATGTTCGAGCGCACCCCTGAGGATCTGTTGCCTCAGATCCGGGCGGTGATCACCGCGACGGACTTCTTCGAGAAGACAGCCGGGGCCGACATCATCTTTGTGTAGCTCAGCCCACGGGCGAGCCCGGGGCGCTGATGTTGTTGCGGGTGCCGCCGGCCTCCTCGCCCCCCAGAAGCCCAGCGCTGCGGGCGCTGCAGGCGCTGCGGGCGCTGCAGGCGTCGCAGGCGCTGCGGGGTGGGCCGGGCGGAGGTGTTGGCGCTCACCGCCGGGGCCTGATTGCTTGTGTTGGGTGAATCAGGTAGGCGGAGCCAGGACGAGGAGGGTGGCATGGGCGACGTACGACCCGGGGTGGTCACGGGCGAGGACTACCGGGCCCTGATCGAGGCGGCGAAGGCCGGAGGCTATGCGCTGGCTGCGGTGAACGTCGTGGGCACCGACAGCGTGAACGCGGTGCTGGAGGCCGCAGCGGCGGCACGCTCCGACGTGATCCTCCAGCTGTCCAACGGTGGCGCGGAGTTCTTCGCCGGCAAGGGCTACCCCGACGCCGACGAGGCAAGGGTCCTCGGGGCGGTCTCAGCCGCGAGGCACGTCCACCTGGTGGCCGAGCGCTACGGCGTGTGTGTGGCCCTGCACACCGATCACGCCAACCGTGGCCTGATCCCCTGGGTGGAGGCCCTGGTCGGCTGGAGCGAGGAGGAGCACCGCAAGACGGGCAAGAGCTTGTTCTCTTCCCACATGCTGGATCTGTCCGAGGAGACCCTGGAGGAGAACATCTCCCTGTGTGCAGGGATGCTCGAGCGCATGGCTCGGATCGACATGAGCCTCGAGATCGAGCTGGGGGTCACCGGCGGCGAGGAGGACGGGATCGGAGAGGCGCTTGAGGAGGGCGCCGACAACGCCCACCTGTACACCCAGCCCTCCGATGTCCTGGCGGCCTACGAGGCCCTGCAGTCCCTGGGGCACTTCTCGGTGGCCGCGTCCTTTGGCAACGTGCACGGGGTCTACAAGCCCGGCAACGTGAAGCTGCGCCCCGAGATCCTCGAGGCCGCCCAGGCGCTGGTCCAGCAGACCTGGAACACTGGCCCCAGGCCGCTGAACCTGGTGTTCCACGGGGGCTCGGGCTCCAGCCCCGAGGAGATCTCCAGGGCGGTGAGCTACGGCGTGTTCAAGATGAACATCGACACCGACACCCAGTGGGCGTTTGCCTCTGCCGTGGGCGGCTATGTTCGGGATCACGATCGTGCCTTCCGTCACCAGATCGATCCCGACGACGGCACCCCATACAAGAAGGTCTACGATCCCCGCAAGTGGCTGCGGGTGGGGCAGCAGGGCATGATCACCAGGCTGCAGCGTGCGTTCGAGGAGCTGGGCTCCGCCGGTCGGAGCATCGCCTAGCTCGTCCGTCACCGGATCGGGGGTGGGGTGATCGTGGAGCACTGAGCCGAGAGCAGGGCCACGAGGTAGGCCAGCCCCCGGCTCAGCGCGATGTCCCGCAGCACCGCGCGATCCTCGGCGTTGCCCCGCTGCAGCTCGCGGTAGGGTGGATCGAGCTGCTGTAGCTCGTGCTCGGCGTGGAGCATCAGGACGAGCCAAGGCGCGAGGATCGCAGGAGGTCTCCGCAGGGCCCGGGCGCCGAGGGTCGCGCCCTCCAGGGCGGCCCAGGTGGGGCAGGCGTGGGGCGCGATCGCTGATGCCGCCGCTGCGCTGGCGGCGAGCTTCGCTGGGGGTCGGCTCCGTTTGGCGGCGGCCCGGGCGGCGGCCCGGGCGGCGAGGCGGACGGTCGGATCTCCGGTCTGCAGCCAGCACAGCACCACCCGGGGGCAGTCCCACAGGGGGACCGCGGCCAGGGCGCACCACCGCGACCAGGCCAGCATCACGCTCCGGGCCTCCAGCGACCAGCGCTGCGGGCCGTCGTGGGTCACCACGAAGCCCTCTGCGCTGCGGAACGCCTCGAGGGGGCAGCCGCTGGGGTCTCCCCCCTCCCAGGTCCAGGTCTCGCCCATGGTGCCTCCGGCGGTGGCCCTACACGGGATCGATGGGGAAGTTGGTGAACAGCTCGATCCGATGCTCCGCGATCGGACGGACCGAGACATAGCCGAGCTGGAGGCCGGTTGCCTCGAGCCCAAAGGGGGCGAAGGTGCCTAATAACGCCCCGCTGCGCCGCGCCAGGTAGCACAGCGCCAGGGGCTGCTCGAGCGATCCTTGGGCCAGGATCCCCACCGCCCGGAACAGCTGGGACAGGCTGACCCGGTTGAAGGGAGGATCACAGAGGATCACATCGAAGGACGTGTCCAGGGGCAGAGGACGGTACAGATCCCAGGTGGAGAAGCCCTCGAGGGCGCCGAAGCGCTCGTCGATGTCGAGGGTGCGACACCGTCGCCCCCGCTCGACCAGCTCCTGACCCACCCGTGGGGCGCACAGGCAGCAGGGGTGCTCGAACCGGGCCAGCAGATCTGCGAGCCGCCGGGTCGTGGGCCCGTCGAAGAAGTACTGTTCGCGCTGATGGTCTTCATCGATCCGCAAGGGTGCGCTCCGTGGTTGGATCTTCTCCGAGAGGATTGTGACATGTCCCTGCTCCAGGGGTCCGCGCGTCGTCGGATCCAGGGACCTGGAACGTTCGGGTTTGCTACGCGATCCAGCGCGGGTGAGGTGAGGTGGCGTGGAGCCCCGGATCTGCGATCGCGCGCACCATCGTGTACGCTGCGGGCAGGAGGAGACCATGCTCATCACCTGCTCAGACTGTGGATGTCACCTGTTCATGGGCCACACCCGGTGCCCCCACTGTGGAGGCCAGCTCTCCAGCCGGAGCGCCACCGCGGCCGCCGCGCTGCTGGGGCTGGCCCTGATCGGCTGCGGCGGCGACAAAGACACCACCAGCACCGACACCCCCGCTGAGACCGACGCGGACGCCGACAGCGACGCGGACGCGGACAGCGACGCGGACGCCGACAGCGACGCGGACGCCGACAGCGACGCGGACACGGACACCGGCACCACCGGCACCACCGGCACCACCGGCACCGACACCGGGCCCACCGGCACGACCAGGCCCACCAGCGACACCGGGGGGACCACGGTGGAGCCCCTGTACGGGGTCACCGTGACCGACACGAGCACCACCGACACGAGCACCACCGACACCGGAGGGGGCACGGTGGAGCCCCTCTATGGTGTCTCCACCACCGTCCAGTAGCCCTGCGGGTCCCCGTCGCCCAGCGCTCGGCACCCGGCGGGTTCGTCGCCCGGTGGCCCCAGCGGCAGCGGGCGGCGGAGAAGCCGGGTACCCTGTCCCGGGGCATGGGGAGGGGACATGGATCGCATCGTGTGGATCGTGGGGATCGTGTGGATCGTGGGGATCGGCTGTGGCGGCGACAAGGACACCAGCACCGACACCCCCGCTGAGACCGACACCGACGCGGACGCCGACGCCGACGCGGACGCCGACGC
>DRPG01000628.1 GCA_011376105.1 Deltaproteobacteria bacterium | reverse complement strand
CCCGCCGGTGGTGCGCGAGCCGCTCGAGTCGGTGGGCCTCGTCCGCCTCGATCAGGGTCTGCAACCTCGCCTGGACATCTGGATCGGGGTGAGATGCGTCGGTGGCCCTGGGCTCCCGCAGGACCTCGGTCCACCCCCCCGCGAACGCCACCGCCAACCACAGCCCCACCATGGGCACCCTCCCCGCTGCAGCCTACGATGTGCGCTGATCCGGATCGACGCTCGGCCCCACCGGGGCCCCGCCGGGGCGGGATGGGGATCCGCACAGGCGGCTCGTCGCTGGGCAACCAGGCCCGATGATGCGACCGTGTCGATCCCGTCCGATCGAAGGAGATCCCGTGTTGTTCCTGTTCACGACGGCAGCCCTCGGCGCGCCCGAGCTCGAGCCCACGACCGATCTGGCCTTCCCCCACGACTGCTTCCGCTTCGATCGCAGCGGGGTGCGCCCCCTGATCCCCAACGCTACCTCGCTGCCAAGCGCTCTATACCCCGTGCGGATCTGGTACGATCCAACCCACGACAACAGCGCTGACATCGTCGACGACGTGCTGGCCAGCGTCGAGCTGGCCTGGAGCGTCCAGATCGATACGATCGGGTTCAACCCACCGTTCTTGCCCGACGTCGCCGATGGTCCCGAGTTCGATGTCTACCTGGCTCAGGAGCTCCCGCTGTCGGCCTATGTCGCCGCCGACTGGATCCCGGATCCAATCCCCGGGGATGGCTACAGCAGCCAGCCCTCCTACATGGTGATCGACTACCGGATGCCGCGATCGCTGGTGGATGGGTTCGTCGCCCACGAGTTCAACCACGCCAGCCAGTGGGGCTACGACGCCACCGAGCTCACCTGGCCGATCTGGGAGGCCACCGCCACCGCAGCCGAGAAGTGGACCCTGGGGCCCGACTACAACTGGGCATCGCCGGTCTCCTCGTTCCAGGAGGTCCCCTACATGCCCACCCTGGTGGGCTATGGCTCGTACATCTGGTACCAGCTGGGGCTCGGGTACTACTTCCAGTATGGCGCGGCGATGTGGGTGCTGTGGCTGGACGAGTCCTTTGGCGACGGCGCAGGCAGCGCCGGGGTCGAGCTGTGGGAAGAGGCGGCGAACGAAGGCTACATGCTCGAGCCCGACGTGGTCGATGCCTTCGAGGTGGTCTCGGGCATGGATCTGCCCTCCGCCCTCGCCAGCTTCGCCGTCCCCCGCTTCCTCACCGGCGACGACTGGGATCCACGCGGCCTCGAGGGCGCCGACGAATGGGGCGCGGCCCGGGCCGTCCCCGCACAGCCCCTGACCGCAGCCGATCTGCCCCTGGTCGACTACGCCCACCCGGCCGCTCCCCACATCACCGGCCAGGCCTTCGTCGATGTCGATCTGACCCTGGGTGGGCTGCCCAAGCCCTCCACCAAAGAGGCCCTGTGGGCGGTGATCTCCACCTCCAGCGTGGACGGGCTGCAGACGGGGCTGACCGCGATGTGGTGGGGCAGCGACGGCAGCGTGGGCGATCGGATCGCCGCCGGCACCGCACCGGCGATCGAGCTGCCGCTCGATGGGCTCGATCGCCTCGTGATCGCGATCAGCAACGCGGGCCCGGCGGCCTGGGACGGCGACGACAACCCCTATGTGCCAGGCGATCAGGTGCTGTCGCTGGAGCTGGAGCTCCGGGGGCCAGACACCACGACCCCGACCGACACCGGCACCCCACCCGATGACACCGGCACCCCACCCACCGACACGACCACGCCGGGGATCATCGATCCACCCGAGGAGAAACCCAGGGGCTGTGCCTGCACCACCGGAGGTCCGATCCCGTGGGGCTGGGCCCCGGGGCTGTGCCTGCTCGGGCTCCTGCTCCGGAGGCGCTGAGCCGCGCAGGTCCAGCACCTCAGGCTGCGGGGCTGCGGGGCTGCGGGGCTGCGGGGCTGCGGGGCTGCGGGGCTACGGCCAGTCCTGGAAGAACT
>DRPG01000627.1 GCA_011376105.1 Deltaproteobacteria bacterium | reverse complement strand
GGATCGCGGCGGGCCTCATCGCACGGATCACCGAGGCCACGGGGTGTGAGCCCGGGGCGCTGACCGCCGCGATCGGGCCCTGCATCGGGGGCTCGGCCTACCCGGTCGGGCCCGAGGTGGTCGACGCCCTGCGGGCGATCGGGTTGGCGGATCGAGACTTTCTCCACCAGGACGGGCCAGGAGCGCTCTGTGTCGATCTGTCCCGAGCGGTCGCGGCTCAGCTGCGGGCCACAGGCATCGGCGCGCTGGAGCGGATCGAGCGGTGCACCGTCACCGATCCCGAGCTGTACTCCCACCGGCGGGACGGACCGCAGACCGGTCGCCAGGCCGGTGTGATCGCTCGCCTGTCTGCTTGATGGGGTCGCCGGGGCTGCTGGGGCTGCTGGGGCTGCTGGGGCTGCTGGGCTGTGATCGCACGCCCCCGGAGCTGGTGATCCAGCGCGAGGCCCTGGCACAGTGGCGCGCAGGAGAGGCTCGGCTATCTGGAGGCGATCCGGATGGAGCCGCCGAGATCTTCGCCGAGGCACGCCACACCCTGGATCATCCGGTGCTCACCCTGTGGCACGCCCGGGCCGTCGCCCAGGGCGGGAACCTGGTGGGGGCCATCTCGCTGCTGGATCAGGTGCTGAAGCACCCCGACGCACCGCCCGGGGCCCGCTACAACCGAGCCGCCTACCTCGCCCGCCTGGATCGACCCGAGGAGGCCGGCCCCGAGCTGGCCCTGGCCCTGGCCGCGGGGGCGTCCTCCCCCCTGGCGGTGCTCTCCGATCCCGACTTCACCGCCTATCTCGGGCACCCGGCCTTCGCGTTTCTGCCCGACAGCGCGCTGATCGTCGAGATCGAGCCCCCGCCCCCGGTGGCCTTCCTCGGCAGCGAGATCACCCTTCGGATGAGGCTGCTGGGGCTGGTGCAGCCTCCGATCACGGTGCAGCCCGAGGCCAGCTCCGGCCCGCTGCAGCTGGTCTCAGCCGTGGAGGATCAGCTCGACACCCCGACTGGCCCGGGCGTCGAGCTGACCTGGACCTGGCGGATCGCCGGAGCTGGCACCATCACCCTCGGTCCGCTGCAGATCACCGCCGGGGATCACCACACCACCACCGACGCGATCGTGATCGAGGCCTCGGCTCCCCCCGGGCGCTCGCCTCCGTCCCTGCCACCGCCGCAGACCGAGCTCCCGTCCGCAGCGGCCGAGGGCCTCGACGAGCCGGGCGCACGCCTGCGGGGAGCGGTGCTGGAGGTCCGCACCGGGCCCCGGGATCGGATCACCCTCGTGCCTCCGGCCTCTGCCCCCGAGGTGGCCCGCCTCGAGGTGCGCCGGAGCGGACGGACCCTCTGGGTCCTGCACCGCTACCAGGGGGGCGGGGCTACACAGCGCGTCGTCGTGGCTGCCCCCGACGGCACCGTCCGGTGGGAGGGGGTCCCTGCGGTGGACCCCGTGCGGCCACGTCGATAGCCCTGCTGCCTGACGGAGAGCTCATGGATCGCGACCGACTGTTGGATCGCCTGGCCGACACCGAGGCCCGGGCCCGCGCGGGGGGAGGCGAGGCGCGCGTGGCGCGGCAGCACGCGGCGGGCAAGTGGACCGCCCGGGAGCGCATCGACGCCTTGCTCGATCCTGGCTCGTTCCGCGAGCTGGATGCGTTCGTGGTGCACCAGTGCAACGACTTCAAGATGGAGGAGCAGAAGATCGTCGGGGACGGGGTGGTCACCGGTCACGGCCGGATCCAGGGGCGCCTGGTCTATGTGTTCGCCCAGGACTTCACCGTGTTCGGGGGCTCGCTGTCGGCGGCCCATGCCTCCAAGATCTGCAAGGTCATGGATCACGCCCTGCGCAACGGCGCGCCGGTGATCGGCCTGAACGACTCAGGGGGGGCCCGGATCCAGGAGGGTGTGGCCTCCCTCGGGGGATATGCCGACATCTTCCTGCGCAACACGCTGGCTTCGGGGGTGGTGCCTCAGATCAGCGCGATCCTGGGCCCCTGTGCCGGAGGGGCGGTCTACAGCCCCGCGATCACCGACTTCATCGCGATGGTCGACAAGTCCGCCTACATGTTCGTGACCGGGCCCGACGTGGTGAAGACCGTGACCAAGGAGGAGGTCACCAAGGAGGAGCTGGGGGGCGCGTCCACCCACACCCGGCGCTCGGGGGTGGCCCACTTCAAGGTGGCCGACGAGGCCGCGATGGTGGCCCTGCTCCGGGAGCTGCTGACCTACCTGCCCCAGAACAACATGGAGGAGCCTCCGCGGCGCCCCACCTCTGATCCAGCCGATCGGAGCTGCTCTGAGCTGGCGGAGCTGGTCCCGATCAGCCCGAAGGTCCCCTACGAGATGAAGGTGGTCGTCCGCTCCCTCGCCGACGAGGGTCGCTTCCTCGAGGTCCAGCCCGACTACGCCCCAAACATCGTGGTGGGCTTCGTGCGCCTCGACGGCCACAGCGTGGGGGTGGTGGCCAACCAGCCCGGCGCCAAGGCCGGCTGCCTCGACATCGACAGCTCGATCAAGGCCGCGCGGTTCGTGCGCTTCTGCGATGCCTTCAACATCCCCCTGCTCACCTTGGTCGACGTGCCCGGCTTCCTCCCGGGCACCGATCAGGAGTACGGAGGGATCATCCGCAACGGAGCGAAGCTGTTGTTCGCCTTTGCCGAGGCCACCGTCCCCAAGATCACGGTGATCACCCGCAAGGCCTATGGCGGCGCGTACGACGTGATGAGCTC
>DRPG01000626.1 GCA_011376105.1 Deltaproteobacteria bacterium | reverse complement strand
GACAAGATCGCGATCCGCGAGCCCTTCTCGATCCCCAGCGCCAGCAGGCCGGCTGCGATCCGCCGCACCCGGGCGTCGGCCTGGCGCCAGGTCACCGGGCTCCACACCCCCCCGCGGCGGTGCTCGAACGCCAGCGCCGAGGGCGAGGCCTCGATCCGGGCGCGCCAGAGGTGGGCGACGGTGGGCGCCCGGGCCAGCTCGACGAGGGAGTGATCAGCCATGGAACGAAGGGATCGCCACCAGCCCGGGGTGGGGCTCGGGGGCCTGGGGAGAGCGGATGTCCCCGACGAGGAAGTGCACAGCCCGGGGGAACGCCTCGAGGAACGCAGCAGCGTGGGCCGGCTCGTTCTCGAAGGTGGCGACGACGCGTCCACCCAGCCGGCCGATCTCCTTCATCGCGCCCCGCTTGAAGCCATGATCCCCGAGCCCAACATCAGGCTTCATGTGCAGCACCGCCCGCCCCGACAGGATGGGGAACCCCTCCCGGCACAGCACCTGCAGGGTCCCCTGGGCCATCTGCTCGGGTCGGCCCGTGAGGTAGTAGACCAGCCCACCGGCGCCGAACACCCGCCGGGCAAACGCTGCAGCGCCGGGGTTGGCGCGATCGTGGACACAGTAGGCGTCGGTGAAGAAGCAGGCGCCCCAGAACGCATGGAGCGCAGCGAGGGACGCGGCGTCGGTGTAGCCCCGCCGCTCCAGGGGGGCCTCGATCCGATAGCCCAGCTCGGCCTCAGGGATCTGCTCGACCAGCTCCGACAGCTGCAGATCGCCGTGGCCTGCGGCGAAGTCGCGCAGGATCCGGTGCTGGCGGGGACGGGTGTCGATCGCCGTGGAGTCCAGATCGAGCACCACGATGCCCAGCCGCCCCTCCCGGGCCTGCAGCGCCACCGCGTCGATCACCTCGGTGAGCCCAAACACGCTCAACCCATCAGTCCGGCTCGAAGTCGGCGTACTTGTCCCGGGAGCCACGCATCATCATCCCCAGCAGCCCGAGGCCGAGTAACCCCCCGGCCCCCACACAGCCCCCCAGGGGACAGAGCACCATCGGGGAGGTGGTGCGGTGGACCAGCCAGTAGCTCAGCTGATCGCCGAGGGAGGCGGGGTGGGGACCGGAGAAGGTGGAGGAGACCAACACCGCCTCCAGCGTGGACGACAGCTCCCCCTGGCCCAGGACCCAGGTGCGCGAGACGCCCTGATCATAGGGCACGACCCCCACGGCGAGGCCATCGCGTGGGGTGTAGGAGAACCCCACCCGATCCTCGAGCTGGATCAGCTCCGCGGGCTCGACCTCGACGGCGCCGAACATCCGCTCCCGCACGACCGGCTCCACCGCCTCGAAGCTGTGCTCGTCGACCACCCCCAGCAGCAGCCCCCCCTGGCAGGTCGCCATCACATCCGGAGGGCCCCCCGGTACCGGCCGCAGGGCCGTCCAGCAGGGGGTGAAGTCGTCGACCCCGATCCCCTGGAGAGACGCGTTGAGGGTGGCCAGCTCGGAGTCGAGCGGAGGACGCCAGCCCTCCGGGAGCCTGGAGGTGATCCCCTTGGCCTCGACGGTGGTGCCGAACCGGCCAGGCTCGGGCTCGGTGTGGAAGTCGAGGCGCTCGACCAAGGCCCGGAGCTGGCGCTCACACGCGGCTGTGGACCGCGCAGACGAGATCGTGGCCAGGTGGAGATCCTGGCCCACGATCTCCAGCGTGGCTCCACGCAGCACCCCGGGCGCGCCCCCCTCTCCAAAGGTGAACGTCGCATCCACCAGCGCCACCGGACGCCCAGCGATGGTCTCGGTCTGCACCCGGGCGACCGCGGGGGCGGAGCCCTCCAGCTCCTCGATCTTGTCGACATAGACCTGGCCCCAGCCCTCGATCTCTCCGACCCAGGTGCCCGGCTCGCGCTCGATCGGCACCTGGATCGGGGTGGCCCAGGCAAAGAACAAGACCGTGCCCGACGGCGCCGTGTGCTCAGCCTTGAAGTCCCAGTCCGACCACTTGGTCATCCGCCACGGACCCGGGGGGAAGTCGATGCGGACCCCGAGATCGGCCAGGAGGAACTCGGGGGCGTCCTCGGCCAGGGCCGGGGGCTCGAGGGAGAGGAGCGTGAGCAGGGTGGTGGTCAACATCGCGGCCAATCTAGAGGATGTGGGGCGGATGCGCACGGGGCCACCTCGAAAACAGCGCTCGGGCGGCTGCGCCCGGGGGTATGTTGCGTCCGCCGGGATCCACGGTGGTGTCGTCCCCAAGAGCGTTATGAGACCTTCGTTTGCGGAGAGGCCAGAGCATGTCCAAGCACAACCCACCCCCCCATGGCGTCGAGTTCGTCGCTGAGACGGCGCTGCCGATGCAGCGGGGCAAGTACCGTGTGCGCGCCTACCGCGATCACATCTCCGGCACCGAGCCCCTCGCGATCGTGTGGGGAGACATCGAGGGGCGCACCGGGGTCCCGGTGCGGGTCCACGACGAGTGTCTCACCAGCGAGGTCCTCGGCTCGCTGAAGTGCGACTGCAAGGATCAGCTCGATCACGCCCTGGACTACATCCGCGATCGAGACGGTGGGGTGGTCCTCTACCTGCGGCAGGAGGGCCGGGGGATCGGCCTCGCCAACAAGATCGCGGCCTATGCGCTGCAGCAGGAGGGCCTCGACACGGTCGATGCCAACCGCGCCCTGGGCCTCCCCGATGACGCTCGTCGCTACCACGCAGCCGCCGCCATCCTCACGGATCTCCACCTCGACGGCATCCAGCTGATGACCAACAACCCACGCAAGATCGAGCGCCTGCAGGCCCACGGGGTGAACATCCAGGGGCGGATCCCGGTGGTCGTCGAGACCAACCCGCACTCCGAGGGCTACATCGAGGCCAAGGTCGCCCGCATGGGCCACATGATGGAGGCGGAAGACGGCGACGCGCCACAGCGCTCCATCATCGCGCTCGTGAGCAAGTAGATCCACGGCGCCCGAGCCCGAGCCCGAGCAGGCCCAGCAAGAGCGGTGCCCCCGGACGAGTCGAGCACCCTCCCTGGGGATCTTGGACCTCGGGGCCAGTGCCCGGCTCCCGGGGCGCGCCGGGGCTGGAGCAGCCCCCCCCGATCGGATCGTCGCCGGGCTGTAGCGCGACCTCGTTGCTCGATCCCGGAGAGGGGCGCCCCTTGATCACCCAGTCTGTGGCTGTGTCGGTGTCGAGCCCGTCCCGCCCACGGGCCAGCGACCTCCCCGAGGTTGGATCCCCGTAGGGCTCTACGATCGAGCCCTGATCATCCTCGAGCCCGTCTTCGTTGGGGGACGAGCCATACAGCACGGTGTCGACCGCCCCACCGGCGCAGTCGATCAGCCGGATCCCGTCGGTGCCGGTGCCGTTGCCCAGCGACAGGGGGACCACGAGATCGGCCTCGGGCACGGCGAAGCCTCCGATCACCAAAAACCCCCCGGCCGGGACCGAGTGACCACCGCCGATCACGACCTGGCGCCCCTCGAACCCCTGGGTGCCGACGGACAGGGACCAGCCCGCGACGCTCGCGTCATCGCCGCCGCGGTTGTACAGCTCCACAAACTCCTGCCCGCCGTCCTCCCCCTCAGGATCAGGCAGGATCTCGTTGATCGAGACCTGATCCGTGCTCTGCACACAGACCACCGGCTCGTGCTCGGGGTTGGGGCTCCCCGGCGTCGGCTCGAGGGTGACCACCCAGTCGATCGCGCTCTGATCGGTGTCATATCCATCGATCACCCGCTGCAGCGCCGCCCCCGTCCCCGGGGTCGGCGCCAGGCTCTCTGCGATCTGCCCGCTGTCGTCGACAAACGGTGGATCCCCGTCGTTAGGGGAGCCATAGATCAGCGTGTCTGCGGGCAGGCCGGCACAGTCCACCAGCCGAACCCCGTCGGCGTTGCCCCCGTTGCCCAGCGACAGCGCGATCGTCTCATCGACGCCGGGCACCCCGGCTCCCCCGAGGAGCAGCCGCTCGCCAGGCTCGAGCCACCGGGCCCCGAAGGTGTGCACCGGCCCGAAGCCCGAGGTGCCGGCCTGCAGGACCCAGCCCTGCAGCTCGACCGGCGCTCCGCCACCGTGGAACAGCTCCACCCACTCGAGATCGGCATCTACGCCCTCGGGATCGGGCAGGATCTCGTTGATCACCACACCCGAGCCCGGCCCTCCACACCCACCGGGGGGCGGATCGTTGGGTTCGCCGGGGCTCGGCCAGGCCACCGCGAGCAGATCGTCTCCGCTCAGATCGGTGTCGAGCCCGTCGGGGGTGCGGGCCAGGCTCCCGCCCTCGGGGGGGGCCGGTGCGAGGGAGGTCGCGACGAGGCCTTGATCGTCGAGCCACCCGTCGCTGTTGGGGGAGCCATACACGATCGTGTCGACCACCCCCTTGGCGCAGTCCAACAGCTGCACCGCGTCTGCGCTCCCCGAGGCGTTGCCGAGGGAGGGCAGGCGGGCCACGACGTCGATCTGAGCCAGGGGGGCCTCACCGATCACCAGGTGCTCGCCGGGCTCCAGCGCCACCCCCGCCGGCAGGGGCTCCCCCTCGCTGTACACCGACGCCCCCGCCGCGATCCGCCACCCGTCGAGGATCACAGCCTCGCCCCCACCCCCGTAGAGCTCCACCCACTCGAGGCCCGCGTCTGCACCGGGGGCGTCGACATACAGCTCGTTGAGCACCACCGACGCCTCCGACGCCAGGGTGCAGCCCGGGCCCGCGCCCGGATCCAGCAGCGAGCCGTCGACGGCCCGCCCGGGCGACGAGGTGTATGCCGAGACCGTGAGGTGCTTGACGTAGCTCGTGCCGTGCAGCTCGGGGGACAGCACCAGGCTCTGATCGTCGCCTGCGGTGCTCGGGTAGCTGACCGAGGCCAGCAGGGTGCCGTCGGACGCCGCCAGGATCAGATCGTCGCCGCCGTTGTTCAGCGACAGCGTGCCGGTGCTGATCACGGTGACCCCAGGCCCGGCGTCCACACACCAGGGGTGGGGCCCGGTACCATCGAACACCACTGGATCGCCGCCGAAGAGCACCACCACGTCACCCTCCTGCAGCACCAGCGGGCCGAAGGTGTGTCGGACCGACTGGGCGTCGGACAAGGTGGCGTCGAGCAGATCGACGGCGCCGGGACCTAGGTTGACGATCTCGACGAACTCATCGCCGACCGTGTCGATCGCTCCGTCGCAGGAGGCGTCCTCCGATGGATCGGCGTGGATCTCGTTGAACACGAGACCAGCACGGGCGGTGGGGCTGGACAGCAGCGACATGACGATCAGGAGCATCGCTCGATCCCTGGCAGGATCCCGAGGATAGCTCACGGACGAGGGACGGGCTCTGGTCTGGTGCCCCACCCGTCCGGCACTTCCGGGGGCAGACAGAAGTTCTCCGCCCACCAGCCCACCCCCTCGGGAGGGACAGGGTTCCACACTGCGTTAGTGTACGTCAAAACCTGCGCTGTGCGCGTGGACAACCCAACTCCCGAGGGGACCCGAGATGAACACCTGGGCACAAGACAGGGCACGTAGGCTGATCTTTGCCGCCGGCGTGGCCTTCGTCGTCGGCGCACCCACCCTGGCCTGCATGGGGGTGGGGGAGACGACCGGAGATGAGGTCGTGACCGATGACGGAGACGGAGACGGCGACGACTCCGAGATCACCTCCAGGCTGGTCGGCGACTGGCACATGGTCCCCCAGGACCTGCGTCGCTACAGGATCATCCAGGCCGCCCTCAGCGGGAAGCCGGCCGCGAAGAAGAAGCTCAACCTCAAGAAGGAAGAGGAGGCCCTCTTCGACGAGTGGGCCGCTGCGACCGGCCAGAAGGCCGAGGACATGCGCGCCGAGATCAAGTACAAGAAGGAGACGCTGTTCACCTTCACCGACTCGCAGGCCACGGTCACCCTCGCCGGTGACAAGTTCGGCCCGGTCGACTTCACCGTCGTGTCCGCCGATGGCGACAACATCGTGCTGACCTTCGATCCAGGCCTGGGCAACGGCATGGAGACCCACAGCATCAGCCTCAGCGACGACAACAACGGGGTGAACGTGATCACGAGCACGGAGCGCGGCGCCTTCGCCCCGGTCAACATCAAGCGAAAGAAGAAGTGATCGATCAGCCCACAAGACGTGGAATGCCGCCGACTATCGGCGATCCCGTCCGTGGGCCCGCTCCGGGATCACGAGCTGTGCAGGCTCGAACCGGGGCAGCAGATCCTCGTAGCCGTGGCCCTCGTGGATCCAGCGCCGGTACAGCGCGTCGATCTGCTCAGGCTGTGCGCTGTGGGCCCGCAGCGCCCTGAGCAGATCCTCGGCCTCAGCAAGCTGCCCCCACTGCTCGGCGCGGTACTGGCGCAGCGCAGCCCACAGGGCGGGCTCGCCCATCTGGTGGCGCAGCACCTCGAAGAACAGCGCGGCCCGCCCATAGACGATAGCGCTGTACTCGAACAAGTCGTAGCGCCACGCGGGCAGATCCGCGGGCAGATCCGGGGTGCCGCGCCCCTGCAGCGCCGCGGTGGGCTCGATCACGTCGAGGTGCTGGCGCTGCCGCAGGGCCTCGGGGCCGTGCCGACGCGCCCAATACACGCCGGTGGTGAACGAAGCCAGCCCCTCGTCGAGCCACGGGGCCGCGCCCGGATCATTGCCGACCTCGGCGCTCCACCACTGGTGGGCGATCTCGTGGACCACCGTCCACTCGTGGATCTCGCTGGGGCTGTAGATCCCGTGCTTGTGGTGCACATCCACCGTGACCAGGCCCGGGTACTCCATGCCCAGGGCGACCCGGATCGGGGCCTCGACCACGTCGAGCTCGGAGGTGGCCAGCGGGCCATACAGCTCGACCCCCAGCTCTAGGCCCGCCCGCGCATGCTCTAGCAGAGCTCGCCCCATCTGTGGATCGGCGGTGGGGTGGAACACCCGCAGGCGGGTGCCCGACACCGTGGCCTCGAGCACCGAGATCCCCGCACCGAGCTGGACCGCGAACTCCCGGGCGGCGCTGGCCACGGCCACGATCGTCGCGGTGCCACCGCCTTCGCGGCGCGCCAGCTCCACCCCGGTGGTGGCCGCCGACAGGCGCTCGGGGAAGCTCAGCACGACGTGGAACATCGCTGGATCGAACCGAGCGTGCTCGGTGTTGGGGGCGAGCTCGTCGAGCTCGAACGAGCCATCCCTGCCCACCGGAGCGATCAGGGGCAGCCAGCGACCAAGGTTAACATAAGCACCATAGAAACCGTACTCTCCGGTGCTGGCCGGATCCAGGGTCGAGCCCCCCAGGGGCTGGCGGGGATCGAACGCTGGGACTGACTCCGTCAGCTCGAGCAGGACCCGGGTCCGCCGACCAGGGGCGATCGGCTCGGCCGGACACAGCTTGAGGCGGGTGCCGATCAGGAGGCTCGGGACGGGCCGGTTGTCGATCCATGCGCCATGGACCACGACGTCGCCCACCGCGTTGGGGTAGACCCGCAGGGACAGGCACTCCAGCGGGACGGCGGCGGGGTTGTGGTACACGATGGCCTGGCGCAGCGACACCGCCATCCGGCGGCCCTGCTCTCCGTTGATCTCGACGAGATCAGCCTCGACCGCATAGACGGTTGGATCCTCGAGCCGGCTCACCAGGCCCTGATCCTCCGGGCGCAGGGCTCGATCGAAGCTGCCCTCGCCGTCGAGGCGCAGCATCGCCGAGACCTCGCGCCTCGACGCGGCCCACCCGAGACGATCGACCCAGTCGATCGCCCTGGCCCACTCCAGATCGTCGGACGCAGGGGCGCCCAGGGCCAGCCACAGGGCGATCATCCGCCCGCGGCGAGCTCTGCGGCGAGGCGAGCAGCGAGGAGGTTGAACACCGGCATGCGATCGGCCCGGGCGGCCACGGCCTCGTCCGCTCCCTTGGGGGAGGCGAGCAGGCCAGGGACGAACGGAGCGGAGGCCTGGACCAGGGCCTCGGCGTGTGCAGCGGCGCCCGAGACCGCCTCGGCCAGGGCCGGGATCAGGGCCTGGGTCGTCGGCATGACCTGGACGAGCTCCTGCTCCCCAACGAGGGCGGCGAGGCGGCTGAGCTGAGCGACCCCACGCTCGGCCAGCAGGGCTCCGGGCTCGGTGGCCCCGAGCGGCAGCACGATCTCGATCGCGGCCCACCAGGCGATCATCGCCTGACCCGCGGGGATCCGGGCGAAGGCGGGGGCCCCCCCACACCGGGAGGCGAACCAGCCCAGGGACAGGGCCTTGAGCACTGCGTCGTCGGCCTGTGGGCCCCGCTCGTGCTCTCCCTCGAAGCGGAAGGGACGGGCCCGATCGGTGGCGTCGATCCGTCGACCCATCCAGATGAGTCGGCCCAGCGAGCTGTCCTGCGCCCGGGCCTCCGCGGCCGCGACCTGCTCGGGGCCCGCGGAGGGATCCAGGGCGCGGACAGCACCCGCCACGCTGTCGTAGTGGACATAGGCAGGTGCGCCGGGCACCTGCTCCAGCACCGCCGCCACGAGACGCACCGACAACACCTCGGGGCGAAAGACGCGCAGCGCCTCGTCGACGGAGACCATCACTCTGCGGAGGGCGTCAGCGCGCGGCGCGCGGCGCTCTCAGCGGCGAGGCGCGCGCCAAGGAGGCGGTAGACCGGCAGCACGTCGGCGGCGTTAGCCAGCGCACCTGCGGCCTTGTCGGCCGCGTTCATCGCGCCCGGCATGTAGGGCCCGATCTGCTCGGCGACGGGCTTGACATAGTTTGCAGCGTGATCCGCGACCCGCTGGAGCTGCTCGGTGAGCTGGCTCATCATCTGAGCCGCCCCGTCGACGTCGTGGCCCTGGGCCAGCTGGGACATGCGACGCATCTGCTCGTCGCCGTCCTTCGACAGCAGCTGCTCCAGCGCGCCGGAGCTGGACATCGCCGCGTTGTCGGCGAAGGGCAGGGCCACCTCGATCGTGCCGTAGTAGATCGCCATCGCCTGGCCGGTGGGGGAGGTGCGGAACGCATCGGCGCGCTCAGCGACCGAACCCGGGTAGGCCTTGTACACCATGTAGGACAGGCCCAGAGCCTTGAGCACCGCGTCGTTGCGCTGCTGGTTATCGGTCTCGAAGGACTCGACCCCCTGCCCCTTGAACAGCTTCCACGCGGTGGCGAGGCCGGTGACGATGGCGTAGCCCTTGTCGCCGGAGTCGAGCAGGCGGCTCATCCAGAGGATGTCGTTGACCTGATCGTTGCCCGCGGCGATGTTCCGGGCAAGCTCGAGCTCGCTCTCGGTGGCGGAGGGCTTCAGCGCTCGCACAGCATCATCCACCGAGGTCCACATCTGGAACTGGGGGGAGTGTGGCACGGTGTTGAAGATGCCATCGAGGAGCTTGACGGTGATGGAGTCTGAGTTGAATTCGTTGAGCGCTTCGTTCACTCGAGACATCTGGACCTCCAGGGAAGGGGTGCGAACGCCTCTAACTGACCTCGCCAGGCTGCGCGTGGTATCTCCGGCACGGAGATCCCCCCATGCCACACGAGATCGATCCCCTGCTCGCTGATTTCAGCGAGCGAGACTACTCGGTACGCCTCGTGCGCACCGTCTGCAACGTTGTCCCCTTCGCGCCGGTCCTGCCGGATTGGTTCAGCCTGGTCGAGGGCCTGAAGATCCTCGACCCCGAGGCGAAGCGTCCCGTGCTTGAGCGCGCACAGGCGATCTCGAGGGAGCCCGGGCCCCAGCGTGCCCTGTGGATGGTCCGGGCGCTGGACACCGCCGACACCGGGATCGGTGTCTTCAGCGGTGTGCGCTCTGCCTACAAGCTCACTCAGGCCAAGGACAACACCGAGCGCCTCGACGCCCTGGAGACCGACCCCCAGCAGGCGGTGGACGCGGTGCTCAAGGGGCTGGCGATCGCGTTCATCGTCCACAAGCTGTACCCAGGATCCCTGTCGGAGAAGCTCGCTGCGTTCCGGGAGTCTGAGACCGGCCAGGCCATCGTCTTCTACTTTGCCGCGATCGAGGTAGGGCTGCCCTTCGCCGACAACGCGGTCTCGGGCGCGGGCTCGCTCCTAGGGCAGCTGCTCGATCGCTTCGGAGCCGATCAGCAGGCCAAGCTCGCTGCGGTGGCGGGGGAGGAGGAGGCCGCCCAGGCGATGGCCATGATGCGGGAGCTCTCCGGGCCGCTGGACACGATGGTCGGCATGGCCCGGGAGCACCTGGGGGGGATCGCGTCCGCCGCGACGGGGTCCCTCGCCACCGCGATGAACGTCGGCGACAAGGTCGCCGGGGTCGCCGCCACCGGGGCTGATCTGCTCCCGGTCTACCGCTTCCTCGGTGCGCGCCTGGTCGCAGAGGCCTGCCTCGTGCGCGCGCTCAAAGAGGAAGCAGAGGCACAGAGCGAGGCGGTGAAGCGCAGCGCCGCCGCCCAGCCGATCAAGTACACACGATCTGCTGCGGATCTACCTGATGCACCTGCGCGGAGGCGCGGGTGCTTTGGCTTTGGCATCTTGTTGCTCGCGGTCGGGCTCGCGACCGCGAGCATGGCATGGGGGGCGTGATGGAAGAGCTCAAGGGTCGTGTCCGGGTCGAGAAGGAACTCGCTGGGTTTCCACCCTCTGCAGCCACGGTGAAGGTCGTCCAGACCCTGTTCCGGGTCCTGCCGGACAGCCCCGCCCTGCCCTGGTTTGGCTCCCTCGAGGAGGCCGCGTCGGCGGTGTATGGCGGCGTGCCCGAGGACGTGGTCGCCAGGGCAGGTGCCCTGCTCGACGAGCCGAGGATCGATCAAGCGCTGCTCGCGGCGAGATCCATCGACGCCGGGGACGCCGGGCTCTCCGTCATCAGCGGTGTCAGGTCCGCGCTCTCGCTGTTCCTTGGGGCCTCCAGCAAGCCCGTGAGCACCCAGCAACGCACCGACGCAGCGCTCAAGGCCCTGGCCCTGGCCTACCTGTTCACCCGCCTGATCCCTAGGCCCCCCTCAGAGCGCCTCGAGCTGGTGGAGTCCATCCCCGCGGGCCAGGAGCTCCTGCTGTACTACGGCGCGATCGAGGTGGCCCTACCCTTCGCCGACGAGGTGAGGAGCGCCGAGGGTCAGTTCGTCGCCCGGCTGGTGTCCGAGCAGGCCACGTCGATGGCCGACAAGCTGCTCGCGATCGTGGGGCGCGGCGGCGTCGATGACGCCAACGCTATGCTGCAGCAGCTCACCGGGCTGCTCGATCGAGCAGCCCTGCACAGCCTCCCCCACACCACCTCCCTGGCGAGCCAGCTCCAGGCGTTCATGCCGGTCCGCTTCGGCGCCCCCGACACCCTGCCCTCCCTCGTCGCCGCCGGCGCCGACGCGCTGCCCTGCTACCGCTGGCTGTGTGCCCGCCTCGCGGTGGAGTCTAGCCTGGCGCTGGCCAAGCTCGACATCATGCCCGAGGTCGAGCTCCCGGATCCCATCTCGGAGCGCCCGGCCGCCGCGGTCCCCGCTCCACCTCCGATCCCCGATGGGCTGCAGCCCGAGCAACCTCCCCCCCCCGACGCCGATCCCTTCGCGGCCCAGGGCGGCGCTCCGGCCTCGACCGATCCCTTCGCGGCCCAGGGCAGCGCTCCGACCTCGACCGATCCCTTCGCGGCCCAGGGCGGCGCTCCGGCCTCGACCGATCCCTTCGCGGCCCAGGGCGGCGCTCCGACCTCGACCGATCCCTTCGCCGTGGGCTCGAGCCCCGCAGCTGCCTCCAGCGCGACACTCATACCTGATAGTTCTGCTCCTACGTCTGGAATCGGAGGAATCGGCGGCGCGACGGGCGTCGTCGGCGCGGGCGTCGTCGGCGCGGGCCTCGCCGGCGCTGCGGCCCTCGCCTCGACCAACCCCTTCGCACAGGCTGCGGGGCCGGGCCCCGGCCCGTCGAGCCCGCCCGCCCCTGCGGATCCGCCCGCCCCTGCGGATCCCTTCGCCCCCGCGGGCGCAGCGGATCCCTTCGCCCCCGCAGGCGCAGCGGGAGGCTCCTCGCCCGATCCCGCGGCGAGGGGCCCCTCTACGGGCTTGACCTCGCCGGCCTCGACCAACCCCTTCGCCCAGGGCACCTCCGCCCCAACCCCCGAGCCTCCTGCGATCGGAGGAGCGCAGCCCGGGACGCCCCCCGCCGCACACCCAGATCCAGCGGATCCCATCGGGGCCCCGTCCGAGCCAGGGCCGGGGCCGGATCAGGGCGAGAGCGCGACCGACCCCTTCGCCCCGAGCCCGGCAGCGACCGAGCCCCCCCGGGGCACCGCGACGGAGCCCCAGGCGAGCCAGCTCCCACCCTCGGCCAGCGACGCCTCGACGGAGCACGACCCCTTCGCCCCCAGCCACGCGATCGCGAGCCCCGCGTCCACGTCCGCTCCGGCAGCGCCTGCGCGGGGCAACCCCTTCGCCGCGACCCGCACCCTCGGGATCCCGGGATCTGCTGAGCCTGGTGAGCCCAGCGACGCCGAGAACCCCTTCGCTCCCTCGCTCCAGGGCTCACCCTCCGCAGCACCGTCCGGGGCCGGGGCTAGCTCGGGAAACCCGTTCGCACCAGCCCCAACGGCCAGCCCCTCGAGCGAGCCAGCCAGGGACACCACCAGGGCCAGCCCCTCCCTGGGCAACCCCTTCGCCATGGATCCCTCGATCCCCGAGGGCGAGCCCCAGTCGCTGCCCAGCAGCACCACCGATAGCTCGAACCCGTTCGCTGTGGGCCTCGATGATCCAGAGGACCCCAGCCCTCCACAGCCGGCCCTTGGGCCCCGTCCCTCCGCTGAGGACAACCCCTTCGCGATCGGGGCCCGGGACACCACACCGTCCGCTCCCCCCGAGCCCTCGGAGCCCCCTCCTGGGGAGCCCTACAACCCCTTTGCGACCGGGGAAGGGCCCGATCAGGAGCCTCTGACCAGCGTCGATCCCTCCATCGGGGCCGCGTCGGAGCCCACTGAGCCGGAGCCCACTGAGCCGGAGCCCACTGAGCCGGAGCCCACTGGGCCGGAGCCCACTGGGCCGGAGCCCACTGGGCCGGAGCCCACTGGGCCGGAGCCCACTGAGCCGGGGTCCAGCGGACCAGCACACGCCGGGCCCCCCTCGCCCGTCGAGATCCGCCCGGTGGATCCCTTCGCGGTGCGCTCCGAGGAGCTCCGGGTCGGGGAGCCGGCTCCGTCCGAGCCACAGGCAGGGCGATCGCCCCAGGCCCCGGAGGCTCCGATCGCGCAGGTGGAACCACCTGAGGCCGAGGTTCTTTCGTCCCACGAGCCGTACATCCCGGAGCCCGCCACCACCAGGCGGCCACCACGCAACCCCTTCAACCTCGAGGTCCTCGAGGCTGGCTCCTCCGAGGGTAAAGACATGGACGAGGAGGAGCTTCCGTTCGAGGAGGCCCCGACCGAGATGTTCTCAGTGCCCCAGGCCGGCAGGGGCGGGCCAGCCCCCAAGCGCGAGCCCTCCAGGCTGTCCTCCGAGCGGGCCACCGAGGGAGGATCCACCAGCAGCATCATCCCGATCCACCCGACGATGACCCAGGAGGAGCGGACAGCGGCCTCCGCGGACGCACCGCCGGCTCCACCGCCGACCCTGCTCCCCACCTGGCCGACGCGGGAGCTCCCGGAGGAGGCCCGACTCCGGGGGGCCTACCTCTCTGCGACCGGCCAGTGGCGGATCTTCACCAAGGAGGGGGTCTACACCGATCACCCCCCCGCGGCTCCGATCCCCCCCAACTGGGACGAGCACGGGGCAGCCGGACACCGGGTCGCGCTGTACCGCCGCAGCGGAGATCATGCGACGATCGAGTACTTCGACGCGGTCCCTGAGTCGCTCGAGGTGATCAGAGAGCCCTACGCCTTGACGATCAACGGTGAGCCCTGGAAGCGGGCCGACTTCGATCTCACCGGTCGGACCATGCAGGGGCGCTGGCTGCGGGACGACAAGACGATCCTGAGCCTCGATCACAGCAGCCGGATCGGCCTCGACGATCGCACGGGCCGGTATCAGCTTGGTGTTGGCCAGATCGACGTGCAGTGGGACGATGGGGGACGCTCCCGGTGGAGCTTTTTGTCGACCCTTGTCCCCTCGTCCAAGCGCCCCATCGCGCTGTGGGTGGCAGGCGTGCAGTATAAGCTACAGTCTTGATCCGGTGGGTGCTCTTCGCCAGACCCACCACGGGCCACGCCCCGGAGAGCCCCATGTCCTTGTTCCAGCTCGTCGCTCGCTGCCTCGCCTGCCTCCTGTTGTTGAGCACCTCCGCCCGGGCCCAGGTCTTCCTCGACCAGGGCGAGGTCCTGGCGCCCGATCCCGGGGTGCTGTGGGCGAGCGAGAGCATCGGCGCGCCTGCGGTGACCTACGACAGCATCCGGGATCGGTTCCTGATGGTGTTCGAGTCGCGGACGCCGTTCACCGACGCCAGCTGCCCGCAGGGGATCTGGACCCTGGGCCTGGCCACCAGCCCCGACGGGACCACCTGGACGATCATCCCCACCCCGTTGCTGCAGCCCAGCCCGGGCTCGGGCACCTTCTACAGCTGTGTGGCGGCCCACCCCGCGGCGGTGTTCTCCCCCACCGGCAACGGTCGGATGCAGGTCGTGTTCAAGGCTGAGCAGGACACTGTGGGCTGTGGTGCGGGCCCCTGCCCCTACACCGGCATCGGTCGGCTCCGGGTCTTGTTTGACGCGCAGGGAGACGTGTCCACAGTCAACGTACAGGCCACCCCGATCCTGCCGCTCACCACCGCGGGTGGGTTCCCGAGCATCGCGAGTGACGGCTCCAGCTACTACATGATCTACCAGAGCTACCCCAACGTCTACTTCTCCCAGTCCGGGAGCTTCCTGTCCTTCCCCGCCGGGACCCTCGCCTTCGACGTCGCGGCCTTCGGCGGGGCTCCAGGCACCGCGGACACCGCCGCGGCCGGCCCCCAGTGGGTGTACGACGAGTTCTTCAGCCCGTCGCTGATCTGTGACGACAGCGTGCCGTTCCCCTGGGCGGTCTGGGTGGGCTCGAGGGACACCAACTTCGGCGCGGTGATCAACGGGGCCTGGGGCAAGGGGATCCGCACCGCCGCCGTCGCGGACTGGCTGCTGGCCACCACCCCCACCAAGACCTGGGCCAACGACGACGACTGGCGTCACTGGGACATGTTGCGGCTGATCACCGGGGACTACCTCATGTGGTACAGCAAGAAGGATGCCCTCGGGAACAACTCGATCTACTTCGGCGGCACCACGCTGACCTTCAACAACAGCGACGTCCAGAGCCGCGCCTGCCCGTAGCCGCCCGGGCGGGCCCCCGGGCCGCCGATCTCTGGCTCCCTCGGGCCCTCCGGCCTCCTCGGGCCCTCCGGCCTCCTCGGGCCCTCCGGCCTCCTCAAGTCCTCCGTCGCCGTGCCGATGGGCTCGATCCCCCTCCCTCGCACCGTCCGTGCCGGGGAGATCAAGGAGGCCACCGATGTCTGTCCGCGCTGTGTCCTTCGCGGCCCTGGCCCTCGCCCTGCCGGGCATGGCCCGAGCCCAGGCCTTCACCTTCGACGACGTCAACCCGGTCCTGGCGCCCGATCCCGGGGTGCTGTGGGCGAGCGAGAGCATCGGCGCGCCTGCGGTGACCTACGACAGCATCCGGGATCGGTTCCTGATGGTGTTCGAGTCGCGGACGCCGTTCACCGACG
>DRPG01000625.1 GCA_011376105.1 Deltaproteobacteria bacterium | reverse complement strand
GCTCCACGGTGACCGCCTCGGGCTCCACCGCCCGATCCAGGCCCGGTGGACGAGCAGCGAAGCCGATCGTAGACATCCACAGCAGCACAGGCCCTCCCTCAGTGCCGGTCAGGGTAGCACCCCAGGGGGTAGACCCACACCCACCTCTCCAGCGCCCCCGGGCTTCCCCGGAGGAGCGCCCGGCCCTCAGGGGGACGTGCCGGCGGAGGCGGAGGCCGGCGGAGCCTCGGGCACACACGCCAGGCTGCCGGAGTTCACCGGTACGTCCGCCGTCCACTCGAGCATCGTCGGCCCGAGGGTGAAGGTGGGGATCTCGTCCCGGATCTCTGGAGCGAGCCGCCCCTCGGCGATCAGGGAATCGATCAGATCCAGGGGCACGGGCCGTGCCTTGACCGCCAGGGTCACCCGATCGAACCCGCCCCCACGGATCAGGTAGTTGTGGCTGCGGTGGGTCTGCACATACGTTGGATCGGTCGGATCGAGGGTGGTCTGGACCACCAGCAGCTCACCATAGTCGATGTCGGCGGCCTCCCAGAAGTCGTGGGTCGGCTCACCGGCGACATCGAGCAGGGTGCTGTGCAGCCGCCACAGATCGGGATCCGTCTCCTCTCGACCCAGCAGGGGCTCGTCGGCGGCCACGTCCCCGCTGGACCAGACGATCTGATCGCCGGAGTAGGCCACCAGCTCTACCCAGACCCGCCGATCCGCGGTGGCGCCGCTGGGGAAGTAGTGCCCCCCCGCGACGTTCTCCAGCGAGACCACCGCCAGGGAGGTGTCTCCGGTGGGGGGCTGGACACAGAGGAAGGACACCACCGTGTCGTCGAGGATCTCCTGCACCGCGGCTCGCTGCGCCCCGGCCTCCGGGAACGGGGTGACCGCCAGATCCATCCCCGGCATGCTGTGATCATGGATCCGGCGCAGGGGCACGCCCTCGACCTCGGCGGCCACACCGTCGCGGCCTGACATGTGGCAGGAGCCACAGTTGAGCCCGAACAGGGGCTGGGAGAACAAGCTGTCTTTCCACTCGAGGTGGGTGCGCTCGATGTGGGCTCCGAGGGGGGTCACGATGTCGTGGCAGGAGCCACAGGCATGGCTCGACTCAGCCTCGTCTCGATCCAACAGGGCGCTGTAGGCGGTCGGGTGAGCCTCGTTGTCGATCGGATCGCGCAGCGCCCCCCGCATGGTGCGATCCATCGCGAGCTGCAGCGGGTTGTTGTGGTCGTCGGTGACCGACTCGATCTGGTGGCAGTAGTAGCAGGTGATCCCGCGGAGGTGATCGGGCACGGAGTCGAGATCCAGCCCGTCGGTGGTGAGCCCGAGCTCGACCGCCAGCGGGGCGTGGCACTGGACACAGAAGTCCCCGAGCCCTCCCTCCGTCTCCTCCTGGCCCTTCTCATTGAGCGCCCGAAAGATAGGATCTTCGGAGGCATAGGCGTGCATCGAGCCCGACCACTGGCTGTGGTGATCGGGGTGACACTCTGCGCAGGTCTCGGGATCCTGCAGCTCCTCGAGGGTCAGCCCCTCACCGGGGCTGTGGCAGGCCAGCAGCCCGATCATCACCAACATCATCGTGGGGCTCCCTCGGCCACCCAGGCCTGGATCGCACACTGTTCGGGCGCGCTCAGCGGCGCACCGGGGGGCATCTGCCCCTGGTGAAGCACGGAGATCAGGGGGCTGCATCCGGGATCTTCGGGGGAGACCCAGCCTCCGTTGAGGAGGGCAGCATGGGCTGTGTCTGGATCGCTGCCCAGGGACAGCCCCCCCGAGGAGGCCCCCTCGCCATGACAGCTCGACAGCGCGCAGGAGGGCGCCAGCGTGTTGTCCCACACGGCGTCGAAGGTGGGGGTGTACTGGGGCGTGCAGCCGGCGTCGAGCTCGACACAGTCTGCCCCGCCACAGGAGGCCAGCACCCCCACCCCAGCGATGAGCCAGCTCCGCACGGGCCTAACCCGCCGCGCAGAGGGGGAACACCGCCTCATCGCCCTCGCCGATCTCGACCTTGAACTCCCACAGCCCGGGCATGATCACGTCGAACATCTCGATGTCATAGGTGCCGTCGCTGACCTCGGTGCCGGCGTAGGTGGCGGGGGACAGGCCGTGGCCGTGCAGGGGCATCCAGGGGCGGAGCCGGACCTCCAGGCCTGTGGCGGGCCCGTCGGTGGTGCGGATCTGCAGGGTCCAGGTGTTGTCGCCCACGTCGGGGGGGGCGGGCGAGGCGGAGGCCAGCGCCACGATGTAGCCCCCGGTGGAGGTCACCTCCATGCCCTCGACGAACGTCTCAGCGCCGGTGCAGTCCGCCGTGACCACGTAGCTCCCCGGGGTCCCGTCGAGTCCGAGCTCGTCTCCAGAGCAGGACCACAGGAGCACAGAGAGCACAGAGAGCACAGAGGGCACAGAGAAGGTACGCACACAACCTCCAGGAGCAGGGTGTACCTCCCTGAGTGCTCATGTGTCGACCGAAGGATCCGCGCCTGGGGCATGCGCCCACCCCCAGGCCGGATCGAGCTGTCGGGGATCGAGCTGTGGGGCTACCCCGCCAGGGCGCCGGATCGTCCCGGGGCTGGATCGGTCTGACGGAACAGCTCGCGCACGTGCTCGCGCCACTCGTCGAGGGAGTCCGACAACCCCCAGGGCTCTAGCTCGGCCCGGCCGATCAAGGCCACGGAGCGCCCCACCGACGCCCATGCGGCCTCCTCCACCAGGCGGGAGGCGAGGTAGACCGACAGGGCCAGGGGAGCGCCCCGCCCCGACGCACCCTCGGGGCGCTCGCACCAGCGCACGGCCTCGACGACCTCGTGGGGCAGGCCCCAGCTCGCGAGCAGCCACGCTCCCAGGGTCGGGCCGTCGGTGGAGTAGATTTCGATCTCAGCGGCGGCCAGGGCCGAGCCGGCCTCGACGGCAACCAGCACGTCCCGGTATCGATCGGGGGTCCGGGACAGGAACACCAGGCGCCCAAGCTGGCTCAGCAACCCAGCCGTGAACGCGGTCTCCAGCGCAGCCCGGGGCGCCACGGCCCGGGCCGCGGTCGCGACGAGGTGGGCCTGGCGCTGGGCCGAGATCGGGATGATCCGCTCGAACAACTCGGGAGCTTCGAGATCACTGAGCAGCTCGACGGACAGCACCAGATCCCGCACCAGCTTCAGCCCAAGCAGCTGCAGCGCGTGCTTGAGCGAGCCGACGCTACGCTTGACCCCGAACATGCCGGAGTTCACCAGCTGCAGCACCTTGGAGGCCAGCCCCACGTCGCGCTCCACCAGCTGCGCGGCGTCGTCCATGCTGGCCGTGTCGCTGTCCAGCAGCCGGTTCAGCGCGGTCCAGATCCGTGGCATCGCCGGGAGGGTACCTAGGTTGCCCGCCACCGAGCAGACGCGGGGATCCCGCAGCAGGTCCCGGACCCCCAGGGCGCGCTTGATCGCCGCCATCACCTTGTCCGGGGTGGCGGGGGCGACCACCACCTGGTGCGCGGGCTCCCCCCGGGCGACCGAGGTCGCGGCACAGCGGGCATCACACAGCAAGAGCCGGGCGGCCTCGCTGCCCGCGCTCCGGATCCGCCGCAGCAGCTGGGTCCCCTCCCCGTCGGGGCCCTCGAGCACCAGGATCACGGTGGCGCCCTCGATCGCGGAGAGTGCGTCGCTGACGTCGACCCGCAGGGACACCCACCTCCGGTACCGCATCACGGTCTCGATAGCGCTGGTGGCCTCGCTGCCTGCATCTATGACGACGATCCGGGGCTTGCCCATCCCTGTCCCTCGACCCCCTATCGGCGACGCAGAGGGGAACCTTCAGGCGATCGGGAACCTGCGGCGGGCCGGCCCCCAGCGCACTAAGTGCGCCCATGATCGTCGCGATGTTGTCGGCGTGCGTCGCCGAGCCAGAGATCGAGCTCCCCGCCCCCGATCCCCGCCCCCTGGTGGATCCCGGGGACGCGATCGCCTCGTACGTGCTGCGGTTCCCAGAGGTGCAGGCCCACCGGATCCAGATCGAGGCCACATCCCGGTGCCCCGCCGGGGGCACCCTGCAGTGGTGGATGGCGACCTGGACACCGGGCTCGTACCTGGTCCGGGAGTTTGCCCGAAACCTCGAGCAGATCGAGGCGCTGAGCCCCGGCGGAGCTCAGCCGATCACCAAGATCGCCAAGAACCGCTGGCAGGTCCGCTGCGTCCCCGGCGAGGCCTCCGGGGTGAGGTACGTGCTGTACGCCCGGGAGCTCAGCGTCCGGACCTCGTTCGTCGACGACGAGCTGGGGGTGATCAACGGCGCCGCCACCTTCTTGTTTCCCGATCGGGCCACCGGCCCGCTGGACGTCCGGCTCGAGCTACCCCAGCCCTGGTCGAGATCCGAGACCGCGCTGCAGCCCCACCCCGACGGCAGCCCCCACCACTACCTCGCTCCTGACGTCGACACGCTGATCGACTCCCCCCTGGTGCTGGGCAACCCTGAGGTGAGGATCTTCGACGTCGACGAGATCCCCCATCACCTGGTCACCCTAGGGCAGCCCGGGCCCTGGGATCACGATCGTGCCGTCGCAGACGTCGAGCGGATCACCCAGGGCGTGGTCGACTTCTGGGGCGAGATCCCGTACCCCGAGTACTGGTTCCTCAACGTGCTGGGGGAGATCAGCGGCGGGCTAGAGCACCGGGAGAGCACCCTGATGATGACCAGCCGGTGGAACACCTCCCGCCGCGCCGAGCGCCTGCGGTGGCTGGGGCTGGTCAGCCACGAGCTCTTCCACACCTGGAACGTCAAGCGGCTGCGGCCAGAGGCCTTGTCCCACCTCGACTACGAGCGTGAGGTCTACACCCCCTCGCTGTGGATCGCCGAGGGGATCACGTCGTACTACGACGATCTCCTGCTGGCGCGGGCGGGCCTGATGACCGAGGCCGAGTACCTCGAGCGCCTGAGCAGCAACATCGCCGACGTCCAGCGCCGACCCGGCCGTCGGATCCAGCCCCTGTCCGCGGCGAGCTTCGACGCCTGGATCAAGCACTACCGGCGCGACGAGAACACGGTCAACAGCAGCGTCAGCTACTACACCAAGGGGGCGGTGGTGGCCTGGCTGCTCGACGCGAAGATCCGCAGAGCGACTCAGGATCGGCACAGCCTCGACGATCTGATGCGGCTGGCGCGCTCCCGCACCCTGGACGAGGGCTACAGCCCCGAGCGCTTCCGGGCCCTGGCCTCCGAGATCGCAGAGACCCCCCTGGATCCATTCTTCGCCTCCGCGGTGGACAGCACCGACGAGCTAGACTTCGCAGACGCGCTGCAGTGGTGGGGGCTCCGCTTCCACCCACCGGGCACGGAGACGTCGGGGGGCTGGCTGGGGGCCTCGATCGATCCCGAGCTGGTCGTCACCGAGGTGCTGCGTGACTCACCGGCCTGGCACGCCGGGCTGACCGTCGGCGACGAGCTCCTCGCCCTGGACGACGAGCGCCTCACCTCCGGGCTGCTGGAGACCCGTCTCGATCAGCTGGGGGCGGGCCACGAGGGGCTGCTGTTGGTGTCGCGGAGAGGGCACCTGCGCAGGCTCAGCCTCACCCTGGGTGCCGTGCCGACGCGGTCGTGGAGCGTACAGCCCGATCCCGGGGCGTCGCCGATCGCCGACCGGCGGCGGCGGGCGTGGCTGAGCCCCTGAGAAGCGTTGCTTGGTCGGGCGCCCTTGATCGTCGAGCGCGATCCAGACGCACAGCTCGATCCCCCCGGCGGCGTCATCGTCGAGATCGCACGGGCACGGGTGGGCGCCCCGCCCACGATCCGGGCTATCTGCCCTCGTCGGCGCCCCGTCGCCACTGGATCAGCCCCTCGACGGTGCCCTTCGCCGCGTCCTCGCGAAACTGTGGGGTCTGCAGCCGGGCTGCGTCGCCCCGATCGTCGTGGAAGCCCAGCTCGAGCAGCGCACCGGTGAGATCGTTGTGGACCGGAGAGATCTCGGAGAAGTTCCCCAGCCGGACCCCCCGGGTCACGTAGCCGGGATCCCGGCTCCGGACGGTCTCGAAGATCGAGCGCTCCAGCGCGTTCGCCAGCCGGACGCTCGCCGGCCCTGCCGGGGTGGGGGGCGTCTTGTCGATGCCGGCGAAGACCGTCAGCCCCCGGGCCCGCCCCCGGGGGCTGGCGTTGGTGTGGATCGACAGGTACACGGCCTCCTCACCATCCGGGGAGGCCCAGCTCGCCCAGTGGGGCCGCAGCCGCATGTCTGAGACGGGGTTGCCGCACTCGTAGGTCGACAGCGCCTCCGGTGCGCCGAGGTGCTCGATCTGGTGGGGCATCGCCACGTCGAACAGGGGACGGTTGCGGACCTTCCAGTCGAAGGGGGGGGCGAACACATAGCTGCCGCCGCCGAGGCGGACCGCATCTGCAGCGGGGAGGCCGCCGCCGCTGCCGTTGAGGACGACCTCGACGAGATCACCTCCGAACAGGCAGAGATCGGCCAGCGGCCACCAGTGGCCCCCGTGGGCCCGCTGATCCACCACCACCTGCCGGGACACACCCCCGGCGTTGATCGTGTACACCGCACGATCGTCGTGGGCCTCAGACGCCACCCAGCGGGTGTACAGGTACCAGTGCCCGTCGTAGGGAACCTCCAGCCACCACACCGAGCCCCCGTCGGGCTCCAGCCGGAGGTAGCTGCCGCCCTGCGCCAGCGGATCCTCGACCCGGACCACGATCCGCTCGGCGTAGTGGGATGGGTCTCCGTCGTCGGAGATCGCCGCGACGGGGTTTCGATCCCGCTCCCGCAGGGCGATCACGGTGCCGCCCGCGGCCTCGATGGCGGGCGCGAGGTAGTCGGCGACGAACGCAGCCGTCCAGTCGTCCTCCACCATGCCGTAGCGCACGCTGCGCTGCCGTCCCCACGCGATGGGTTCCCCGTCGTGCCGCACCCGGTGCAGCAGCCACCCGTGGCCGGCGGAGAGGTACACCACTAGGCCCGACAGCGGTCCCTCCGGAGGCTCCGGCACTGGGTAGGGCCCCAGGGGCTCCTCGACGACCAGAGGTACGTCACGGGGGAGCAGGGCGAACAAGACGCCGGCGGCCACGACGGCGCCCCCGGCGGCCAGGCTCAGGACCAACGACAGGACACACCCAGCCCGGAGCAGTCGCTTCATCGCCGACGGACCAGCACAGTCGCGGGGACCTGGGCCGGGGTCTGCTCCGCCCACCGCTGGTAGGCCTCCTTCGAGGGGAAGGTCCCCGCGAGGTAGTCGAGCTGGAACAGGTTCGGCTGGAACGCTCCGCCGGTGTCCGCCAGCACCACCAGGTGCAGCTCGGGACCGTGCTCCCCGGGCCACTCCAGGGCGATCAACTTGCCCAGGCCGAGGTTGTAGACATCGCCCGCCACCGCCGCCCGGGGGCGCAGCGGGGTCTGCTCCACCCCCAGGATCGCCTCGACCCTGCGGAAGTACCAGAACCTCGGCTGCTCGCTGAGGTTGCGCTGGGAGGGGTCCCAGGCGACACCATTGTTCTGGTGGACGTTGTACAGGCTCGACGATCCGTTGGGCAGGTTGACCCGGATGGTGCCCTGGAGCAGCGCCTGGTTGGAGCCGTCCCGGGTGAGCCAGACCAGGGGCTGAGCCAGCCCCTCAGCCTGCCCCCCCTCCTCGAAGGCGCCGGCGTAGACCTCCATCCGGGTCAGCCGGGCCCGGACCCCGGGGGAGCCATCGGACTCGTCTCGAGGCACAGCGTACAGGGCGGTGTCGAACCGATCCGTCTTCACCGGCGATCCCTCCACGGTGTACACGACGTACTTCGTGAGGCGGATGGCGTCGCTGTAGAGGTCTACGCCGCGAGCCGCCGCCGCCTCTCGATCGGGGTACCACCGCAGGGCCCAGAACTGGCTCGCGATCCACGCAGGATCCTCCAGGCGCTGGTACGCCATACCTCGATCCTCGTACGAGACCCTGGAGATCAGATCCAGCGTCTGCAGCACGTCATCCATCGAGACCCCGAGCTCCCCCAGCATGGCGGGCTGAGCCATGAGGTCGCCCTCGCTGCGCAGCCTGCGGATCGTAGATGCGGTCTCCCGCGCCACCATGCCCAGATCCAGCGGGACGGTCGAGACCCTAGCGGCGCGCCAGGCGGGGGCGGTGGGTCGAAAGAGCGCGGCGGGCTCGAGCGTGCGGCCTGTGCCCACCCCATCCATCCCTCGCTCTTCCCACCCAAACGCCGTCGCCAGGATCAACCACCACATGGATGCTCCGATCCTATCGCGGGATCCATCTGTTGGGCGGCTGGCCTCACGCCGTCCCGTAGAGGCGCAGGATCTTTGCAGCCTCGTCGCCGAAGTGGGCACGGATCACGGCGAACCCGTCCAGGGTCTTCTGAGCGCGGACGTTGAACAGCAGAAACTCTTCGGAGTTCCGCAGCTGCTCGAGGTGCTCCAGGGAGCCCCACACCAGGACGAACCCGTTGAGGTGCCCGCCGTGGGCCCCGAGCAGGACCGGCTCGAACCGATCGAGGATCCCCTCTGCATGGAGCCTCCGCAGGTAGACCAGCATCTCCCCCCACAGCTCCACCGCGTGTGACTCGCGCCCGGCCGCGACCTTGTCCCAACCGATCAGCAACCCTGAGTCTGCCATGTGTCCTCCCGTCGAGGGACGCAGCATAGCAACGGACCGGCGTCGCGTGGGCCCCCTCCCCTCGACGCCGACGCCGACGCCGACGCCGACGCCGACGCCGACGCCGACGCCGACGCCGACGCCGGGCGGCCTAAGCGACCCAGCTCTAGGGGCAGCTACCGGGGGAGCAGCCCCCGCAGGTGGTGATCGATCACCGCACCGGCGACCACGTCGAGATCGAAGGGCTCGTCGGTGGCCACGACCAGGCGGTTGACCAGCTCCCGCAGGCTCCCCACCACGCAGGCCGCCGAGACCTCGACGTGGGCCCGGGTGACGATGCCCAGCGCCAGGGCCACCTGCAGGGAGCGGGCGACGTAGCCGTGCAGCTCGTCGTTGAACTGCCCCATCCGGGCGTCCACCCCCTCGTGCAGCCCGATCGCCTCCCGGAACAAGATCCGGGTCAGGGGACGGTTGTTGACCACGGTCTCGAGGATCCGCACGATCGTGGTGCGGAGCTGCTCCTCCATCGGGACCGCCGACTCGGACAGATCGACGCCCACGATGTTGGAGCGCAGGTGATCGATCAGATCGTCGAGCAGCTCAACAAAGATCGCGTCCTTCGAGTCGAAGTACTGATAGAACGTGCCCCGGGCGACGCCTGCGGCCGACACCAGCTCAGAGACGCTGGTGGCGTGGTAGCCCTGCTCGGAGAACACCCGCAGGGCGATCTCCTTGATCTGGGCGCGGCGCGCCTCCCGGCTCTCCTGGCCCCGCCGCACCCGGCCATCGATCTCGTCCTCACGAGGCACGGGAGGTCTCGATGTGGGCCTCGATCCGGCCGGAGACGATCGCGTAGGCTCGCTCGGCCAGCTCAGCCACGTCCCCGGGCCCGAGCCCCTCGGTTGGGATCGGTGCGTCGCAGTACACGGTGACCTCGCCCCCCCACCGCATCAGGGCGCTGCCCGCCCGCAGCACCTCGTACATCCCGGTGACGGTGGTGGGGACGATGGGGACCCCGAGGTTGCGGGCGATGTGGAACACGCCTCGCTTGAAGGGGCGCACCCGGCCATCGCGGGTGCGGGTGCCCTCGGGGAACGCCAGGATCGAGTGCCCCGCCTCGAGCTCGCGGCGGAACCCCGCCTCGAGCTCCTCGAGCTGGCCCCGGCCCTGGCCCCGGCGGACGGGGATCGTGCCCCGCTGCCGCATGAACCAGCCGTACACCGGGATCTTGAAGTGGCTCTCGAGCTCCAGCCCCTGCTTGAAGTGGGGGGTGGCGTTGTACATCGTGACGTGATCGAGCAGGTTTACGTGGTTGCAGACGAAGACATAGGGCTGGCCCGGATCGATCGCAGGATCCACCACCGCCCGCCACCGCGCCCCGGTCATCGCGATCTGGCCGCGACAGTACAGCCGAGACAGCCGCTCGGTGCGATCGGACCGCAGGAACACGGCCGCGCCCATCATCACCGACATCATGGGGACCAGCCAGGCGAGGCCCGCCCCCCACAGCCCCACCGAGATCACCCGATCGGTGAGGCTGGGTGGACGATCCCAGGGTGGGAGGAGCTCCGAGCTCACGCGTAGACCTCCAGGGCCCCTGGGCAGACAGAGAGAGCGCGGGGCACCAGGTGCAGGATCTCCCCATCGACCATCACGCTGATCTCTTCGGCGCCCTCGAACACGACGCGCTGCACCTGCGAGGTGCGGACCTCGGGCATCCGGGGGTGGGTACCCTGGAAGATCCGGGGGAAGCTCGTCAGGAAGCGCCGGCGGCCCATGGCCCCGATCTCCACCCGATCCACCCGACCATCAGCGATGTCGGCGTCGGGGGCCATCAACATCTGGCCCCCGGTGTAGCGGCTATTGCAGAACGACAGCAGCGACACCGGCCTGTCCTCGAGCGCCCCACCGTCGACGCGGTGCGGAAACCTGTGCGCTTCCAGGGTGATCAGGCTCTGCAACACAGCGAGGACATATCCTGCGGCCCCCAGGGGTTTGAAGCGCTGGTTGGTCAGATCCCCGGCCTGGGCAGCGAACCCGAGGGAGAGGAGGTTGACGTAATGCAGCACGCCGTCTCGATGCTCAAGCCGCACCGCGTCCACCGCCCGGGCCCCGCCCCGCGAGATCGCTGCGCACGCCGCCTCGGGCTGGGCGAGCCCGAGATCCCGGACGAAGGAGTTGCCGGTGCCCACCGGGATCACCCCCAGGGTGGGGCGGGCGGGCGCGTCCGGATCGTCGAGCAGCCCGTTGATCACCTCGAACACTGTGCCGTCTCCGCCCAGCGCGATCACCGAGGACAGCCCATCGGCCACCGCCGATCGCGCCAGCTCGGTGGCGTGCCCCGGCCCCTCGGTGTGCACCACCGAGAGCTCGCCCAGGGCCGGGCGGATCCCCTCGAGGTAGGGACCCCCCACCCTCACCGCGCGACCACCACCCGCGGTGATGTTGATGATGACGAGCACTTTCGCCATGGGCCCCCGCTAACGTGCCCCGGACACGAGCGCTGATGCCCATACAGGGCTATGCTTCGCAACGCCTGGTGTCCAAGGACCTCAGGCTGAATCCCAGGAGGAGGAACTCTCATGACCAACATTTTCCGGATCGCTGCTGTTGCGGCCCTCGTTGCCTGTGGTGGAAGCACCGTCTGTGACGACACCCTCGACAAGTACGCGGACTGTGGCATCGACATCCCCGGCGGTGGCGACGCCACCGGCGAGGTCCCGGATGGGTACTGTGAGGATGGCACCCTCGAGGCCTGCACCGCCAACTGCACGATCAACGCAGACTGTGGTGCCCTCGACGGCACCGACGCCGATGCGGCCGCAGACTACGCGACCTGCGTGGTGGACTGCGCCGGCGCCGGCACCGGCACCGGCACCGGCACCTGATCTGAGGCCGTCGGTGTAGCTTGGCTACGCCGGCTGCTCCGCCTCGCCCCGCACGTTCCCGGGAGGGATCGTGCGGGGCGAGCTCGTTCCTTGCCGCAGCCCGGGCTCGCCGCAGCCCGGGCCCGCCGCAGCCCGGGCCCGCCTCAGCCTGGGGACAGGCGGATCACCGCCCCTCGATCGAGGCGCTGGGCGATCTGGCGCGCCAGCTCCCGCCGCTTGAGCTTCATCGAGGCCGTCCGCGGGAAGGGATCGCCCCAGGGGAGCAGCCCACAGATCCGCTTGTGGCCTGGCAGGCTCCGGTTGTGCGCGCCCACCTCTTGCACCAAGGCCTCCGCCAGCCCCCCGGCGTCGAGCTGGCTGGGGCGGATCACCACCACCAGCTCCTCGTCGACCATCGACCGCTGAGGCCACAGGGTGTTCGCGGCGAACACCGCGATCTCCTCGGCGCCGACCCCCACAAACGCGTGCTCGACGTCCTCGGGGTACACGTTCTTGCCACCTGCGGTCACGATCACGTCCTTGCGCCGGCCCACCAGGTGTAGATGCCCCGAGGCATCGATCCAGCCGAGATCACCGGTGTACAGCCAGCCGTCGCGCAGCACCTCCGCGGTCAGCTCAGGATCGTCGAGGTAGCCATCCATCAGGGTGGGCCCCCGCACCAGCACCTCCCCCACCCCGTCCCGATCCGGTGCGTCGATCCGGAGCTCGGTGCCCGACAGGGGGGAGCCCACGGAGTCGGCCCTGAAGGGTGAGAGCCCGTTAACCGTGACCACGGTGCACGCCTCGCTCAGGCCATATCCGATCACCACCGGCAGCCCGAGCCGGTAGAACCCCTCGGCCAGCGCTCGCTCGGTGAAGGCGCCCCCACAGAACAGCAGCCGCAGCCGTCCCCCGAAGCGATCATGGACTGGCTTGAGCAGCAGGCGCGACAGCTCGGGCCGGGGCTGCCTTGAGGTCAGGCGTGCGTTGAGGGACGTCAGCAGCGACAGCGCGTCCCTGCGCCAGGGCGTGGCCGCCTCCCTCGCCTCGTCCAGCGCCCGCTGGAACGCGGAGAGCAGCATCGGGACCACCGCCATGTGGGTGATCCGGTAGCGGCGCAGGGTCCAGCGCAGCAGCTCGGGCCTCAGGGTGCGCTGGTGCACCACCGTCGCCCCACAGCAGAACGGTCCGACAAAGCCGACCATGAAGTCGATCGCGTGGTTGGTTGGCAACACCGAGAGGTAGCGATCGCCGGGCACCATCGGGAACCGCTCGAGCAGCCCCTGCAGCTGGGTCAGGTAGGCCCCGTGGGACAGCATACAGCCCTTGGCCCGCCCTCCGGTGCCGGAGCTGTACACGATCGTCGCGAGATCGTCACGCTGCCGGGGCTGAGGCTGCAGCGTGCCCTCGGGGAGCGCGTCCCAGCGCTCAGCCCCGCCGAGATCCACACCCTCGGGGGCCTCGCTCACCCACACCCGGGGGACCTCCGGCGGGGTGGGCAGGAGCCGGAACAGGCCGTGCTCGATCATCAGCGCCGCCGGGGAGGCATGCTGCAGCAGCGCGAGCTGCTCCGGGGGCGTGAGCTTGAAGTCCAGCGGGACCAGCACCGCACCGCAGCGGAACACCGCCACTGCGGTCACCAGCCAGCGTGGCTGGTTGCTCATCAGGATCGCGATCCGATCCCCAGGTCGGATCCCGCTCGCCCAAAGCCGGGCGGCGACCTGCCCCGCCACCCGATCCACCTCGGCGAACGACCAGCGGCTGGCCTCCCGGCGCCGGTTCGCTTCGATCAGGGCGGTGCGCGACAGGTGTCGCAGCAGGGCCTCGTCCAGCAGCGAGCCCAGCGACGTGTGCCCGGAGACATCCATCGGGACGGGCCTCATCGGCGCCTCCCGATGACCTCCGCCAGCCCCGCCAGCGTGGTGACTCCCTGCAGCTCGTAGTCGGGGATCTCGACGCCGAAGGCCTCCTCGAGATCGGTCAGCAGATCCAGGGCCTGCATGCTGTCGATCCCCAGCTTGTCGAACAGATCGTCGCCCGCCGCCAGGGACGCGGCGGCGGGGCCGAACCGGGCCGTGGCCAGCTCGGTCAGCCTGTGGATCAGATCCTCTCCGGACGTCATGCTCCCCCCACCGCGCGCGGCAGGTAGGGCCGCACAGACGTGTCTTCGACGAAGGCCTCGAGGGCGCGCAGCACCCCGGGCCGGGTGACCAGCTCACAGAAGAGGGCGCGCTCTCTGCGCAGCCGCTCGGCCGGGACGGGCTTGGCGAACGCCTTGGCCGCTGCCACCGTCCGTGGCTCGAACCGGATCAGCTGCTCCGCTGCCCGCCTCGCCGCCGCCAGCGCCTCCCCCCGGCCGACCAGCTCGCTGGCCAGCCCCACCTCGTGCGCCCGCCGCGCCCCGAGGCTCCGGCCGGTGAGCAGCAGCTCCCGGACCACGGCATTGCCCACGTCGCGCTCGAGCCTGGGGATCCCCCCGAAGCCGGGCACCAGCCCCAGGCGGAGCTCTGGGAAGCAGAAGCGCGCGGTGCGATCGGCGACGATCCGATCCATGGTCAGGGCCAGCTCGAACCCCCCCCCGAAGCACACCCCATGCACCGCGGCGATCGTGGGCAGCGGGGCGCGATCGAGGGTGTCGAAGACCCGGTGGATCCGATCGATGAACCCTCCGATCCGCGCCCGGAGCAGCCGCCGGGCCACGCCCGGGGGCAGCCAGCGGCCGAGTCGCGAGCGCCCCCGGGACACCAGGCCCGCGTACAGCTCCCGCAGATCCGCCCCGGCACAGAACCCCGGGCGGCTCGACGACACGATCATCGCCCGCGCTCCGCCCGCCCCCCCCCGGAGGTACCGGGCGAGGATCTCCAGCTCGCGGAGGCTCTCGGTGCCGATCTCGTTGAGGGGCGCCCGGTGGAGGCTCACCTCGAGGCATGCGCCGGCGTGGTGCCACGACAGGGTGGCGCCGTCGAACGAGACAGCACTCGGCACGGGCTCGCGCAGCATAGACATGCAGCCGCGTCTATCCGAGCTGGACTGACGTGTCAGTCTATCCGTCCCGAGCGCCCCGGGGATCCCACTCCAGGGTGCCTGCGCCGGAGGTCGACATCGCTCCGTGGTCTCAGTTACCCATAGTCCAGGCGCCGACGCACGCCCGACGGGGAGGATCCGACGGGGTCGTCACGGTGACCCCACCAACCAAGAGAAGTCCCTATGAGTCGCGACGACCAGCTGATCGCCCTGTTGCTCAGGGAGCTGCAGGAGCATCCGAAGCCATGGTGGAACGCTGAGCTGATGCGAGAGGCCTGGTCGACCTACGATCGCCTCCGGTGGCTGGACGCCGAGCCCGATCTCCGCGCAGAGATCACCCACACCCTCGCCGGCCTGCCCCTCGTCGCAGCCCAGACCGACGACATCGAGTTCCAGGCCGATCTGATCGAGCGCGTCCTCGAGTCCGGTGCGATCTCCCTGCAGGCCTGGGAGGAGGCGTTCAGCCCCGAGCTCATCGCAGCCCATGGCCCCAAGGCCGCGATCTGGCAGGAGTTCCGGGAGCAGTTCCCCTGGGAGGATCCCAGCGAAGACGATCGGGATCTGCTGGTCTGGCTGCTGTCCGAGCTGCTCGAGGAGCGAGAGGAGGGCGGCCGGAGGAGCTCGATCATGTCGCCGCTGTACATCCGCTCGGCGATCGACGTACGGATCTGGCAGGAGTGCATCCCGCTCGACGTCCGGGTCCAGGTCGACGGCCGACGCCTGCGCAAGGAGCTCGAGGGCAAGCACTTCACCTGCCGCGACGAGCTGGCCGTGGTGAAGCTCGAGCGGATCGTGGAGCACATCCCGCTCGAGCACCTACGGGGCGTCTTCGACGCGCTAGAGCGCGTGCTGCCGGGCCTCGCCCAGCCCGAGACCCCGGTCGACGACGACGATCACGAGGCGACCGAGTCCGCCCACCGGATCTGAGCGAGGCTGTCCCGGGCCACCTCAGCCGTAGCGCTCGACCAGGATCTCGGCCTCGGCCGACAGCGACGGCAGGTGATCGAAGGGATCGCCGTGGGTCCCCAGCTCGGGGCGGAGGGGCAGCTGCGGGTGGCGCCGCCGGAGGTGCTCGACAAAGAGCTGGCCCATGCCCCCCATCCTCCGCAGGTTGTCCACCACGCACCGCCCGATCCCCTCGGAGATGGCGTCGGCTCCTCGCTCCAGCTGGTGCAGGGTGGCCTCGATCTGATCACCGAGCCCGGGATCGTCGACCTCCAGGGCCAGCCCCGGCGTCCCCCGATCGATCATCAGGTTGCGGATCCGCTCGTCCATGGTGACCCCCGCCGACGGGACCTGAGCGGGCATCGAGCAGACGATGGCGTGGTAGCGGCTCGACAGCATCAGGGAGGCGGATCGCAGCAGCGAGACCATCGTGTACATGTCGTGGGTGTCGCTCACCACCACCGGTGCGCCCCCCAGGCGCTGCGCCAGCCCCTCACAGGCGCTCCGATCCAGGGCCTCCATCCCCACCACCACCGGGAAGCAGGGGCGACGGGCGCGGTAGGCGCAGACCCCCTGGGCCCAGTGATCGAGGTAGGCCTCCTGGGCTCTGGACACGCTCGCCCCCGAGGCATGAAAGTACACGCTCTTGTAGTGGGCGTCTGCGTGGGCTCCGGTCAGGCCGCGGGCGATCCCGCGCAGGACGTCGGGCTTGACCGGCCACCAGAACGGGTTGATCGGACACAGCACCAGCACCGGGAGCGCTCCATCCCAGCCCAGCGACGTCAGCAGCCGGCGCCCGACCTCGGGCGGCGCAGCGGAGAAGGTCCACGCGGTGTCGGTGCCCGGCTCGGACGGCACCCCCAGCGCCCCCAGCACCTCCCTCGAGGCCTCGTTGCGGCACAGGATCAGCGCATCGGAGCAGTAGCGACGGACCAGGGCCTCGAGCCCTGGATCCATGGCGCCCGCCTCGCCACCCCAGCCCACCGCCAGCTTGTTCTCGGCGGACGCACACCCCAGCGCGCCGACCATGTAGGTCGACAGCGCGTTGGCGAACTTCGACTTGAACATCGAGCCCTCGCACGCGATCACCCCGTGCACCTCGTGCACCGTGTCGAACACGAACCGCGGGAAGAGCTGGGGGAGCTGCAGCTGGGTGACGGTGCGGAAGTAGCCCCGGGTCCGCTCGGGATCGATCGTGGTGACGAACAGCTCGCACCGACGATCCCCGAGCAGGTGCCGCACCTGACGGATCATCTCCTCGACCCGGACGTCTGCGCCGGTGTTGCGCGATCCTCCGTAGCCCGCGAACAGCAGCCTCAGCGGCTGACCCGGGCGCCAGGTCGCTCCGGGATCGAGGGCATAGCGGGTGGCGGAGGCCTCGATCATCGACGCCATGGACGCGACCAACAGCGTGTCTGCATCGAGCGCCCGGCGGATCCCACGGGCCGCCGAGCGTGCCCTGGACCACAATCCCTCCCACGGGGACGCCTCCTCTGCCTGCACCACCTCGGGCTCGGTCACCACGATCCCTCCTGGGACGACTTAGATAGACTGACGCGTCAGTCTATTGTGCGGGGCCGGCGGCGGCGAGCCTGCCGCAGCCGAGAGAGAACGGCGACGGCGCCACAGAGCGGTTAGCCAGCGCCCCTGACCCGAAGCGAGAGGGAACAATGAAAAGATGGGCCACATGGGCGCTCGGTCTCGCCCTCCCCAACCTCGCGGCCGGAGCCTGCGAGCGGCAGCTCCGAGCGCTGGAGCGCTCTGAGGGCATGGCCACGGCGGAGGCTTACCGCGCAGTCGCCGCCTGCGATCCAAGCCAGGCGGTCCCGCAGCTCCAGGTCGCCCTGAAGCGAGCGAAGGACATCGACTCGATCGCGGCGCTGTCGATCGCGGCGATCGAGGCTGAGGTGATCGAGCCCGTCCACGCCCTGATCGAGGAGATGGCCGACTACGATCAGCGCGAGGCGGTGGTCCGCGCCATCGGCGCCGGCTGTGGCGATCCTGCGGTGCTGGCGTTCGTCCGCGATCTCCACGACAGCCTGAAGGGCCAGGCCTTCGTTAGCTGGGGGCCCGCGCTGGGGGCCTGCCCCGCCCCGGAGATCGACGCCGATCTCGAGGCGTTGGCCAAGTCACCCCCGGCTCAGAGCTTCGACAACAAGTACGGAGAGGTCGTCCGGCTCTATGGAGAGCGCCACGGCGCCGACGCGCTGCCCCTGCTGCAGGGCGCGGCCGTCGCGGCCGCCTCCAGCGGTCCGTTCACCGTCGTGCTCGACGCCATGGTCAAGGCCGTCACCCCCCCTGGGTTTGGCTCGAGGCCCGAGGGCGCAGATCTCGAGGCCCTGGTGAGCGCGCTGCTCGGAGCCGCCGCCCAGGTCGAGGCCGATCAGGCCGGTCGGATCGCCGATATCCTGGTGAACCTAGAGCAGGAGGAGGCCGCGGCGACGCTGCTGCCCCAGCTGCACGCAGGCAAGGAGATGTCGGGGGGGGGCTTCCGCTACGGCGTCGCCGCCATCGAGGCCTGCGGCGACGCCGCGGTGGTGCACTGGGCGTTGGTCGAGGATCCCCAGAGCCGCTGGTCGATCCTCGAGGCCGTCGACGGCCCCGCCCGGAGCTTCCGCCCGAAGATCAAGGGCTGTGACTCCGACAGCTGGGAGATCCTCGTCACCCCGGCTCCGGTGGCCGACACCGACGAGATCGAGGCCTGGCTCGAGGCGACGGTGGAGCACGCAGGGCTGACCGAGCCCAGGCTCAAGTCCGAGAAGAAGATCCGACTGTAGCGCACCCCCTCGGATCGTCGGGGATCCACCGGGGGCCACCGCGGCCTGTAGCTCGCGGGGCGCGGTGGAGCCGGCGGGGCTCAGCCGATCACCCCACACGGACCGGCTCGAGCCGGCTCGAGCCGGCGCTGGCTACAGGAAGGGCAGCAGGCGCCGACGGCGCGGCCCCCGGGCCCGGGCGGAGGCGAGCAGCCGCTGAGGATGTTCTTGCTCGGGATCGAGGGCGATCGCCTCCTGGAGGTGGGCCACGGCCGTCTGTAGATCATGCCGCTCCAGCGCCCGGGCCCCGAGCGCTGTGTGGGCCTGCGCCCTCGAGCATGGATCCGAGACCTCGAGCAAGACGTGTACAGGATCCAATCTTCACCCTCCATCCAGAGTCGCCGAGGCTACCGGGATCCGGGTCTCAGCGGAAGGATTTTGTCCTGATCGCCCACGGACAGATCGGAGAAGTCCTCCTCTCGCCTGGGGGTTCGGCGCCTCGATCCGCACGGCCCCAGGCGATCCCCCTCCCCGCCGGGGGGGGGCGGGCGTGGGGAGCTCGCCTGGGATCCACGACCCGGAGAGCGCACACCCGACACGGTGGTGATCACCTGGTGCTACCGGGGCAACAGCAGCCGCAGCCGGGGGCCGAGGGTGTAGCGGACCCGCCCCCCCTCAGCGACATAGAAGTCTCCGTCGATCATCAGCTGTTGGGGCTCGTCCCCCTCGAGGACCAGCTCCCTCCCCAGCTCGGTGAGGTTGCCCGGGCGGCCCACCCCCTGGCCCCGGGACAGGGGCCAGAGATCCCGGGCGAGGTTCGCCACGCTGCCCCCGATCCCCACCACCTGGAGCTGACCGGGGTGATCGAGGAGTAGGTGAAAGACCCGGAACCCCAGCCCCATCTGCTCGACGGTGCCGATCGCGACGGCCACCCACTCCTCCCCCGCCAGGCGAGCCCCATCGAGGGTGATCGTGCCCCGCCAGGGGCGCGTCAGCCTGCGGATCAGCCGCCCCCCCACCAGGGCGGACAGCGATCCCCGCGCCAGCAGCCGGGCTGCATCCATCGGGGTTGGATCGGTCTGTTCATAGTACAGCTCGAGGAAGCGCGCGATGATCCCGTTGCCTGAGAGGAAGCCATAGGAGGGGGGCCCGTCCCCGAGCTCGATCCGGAGCATATGGGCCTGGATCTCGGGCAGATCTGAGCGGGTGTGGTACGCATCCACGACCTGAGCCAGCATCGCCTCGGCCGGGACCCGGTTGCCGATCGAGTCCGCGACGATGTTCATCGTGCCCCCCCGGAGGATCGCCACCGGGGGCAGGGGCTCACCGCCGTAGGCGCGGACCATCGCGGTCAGGGAGCGATGCACCGTCCCGTCTCCGCCGTTGATGCACAGCACCTCGATCCCGTGCTCTTGGAAGCGGACGGCGGCCTTGTCCAGCGCGTCGAGATCGTCGGGGGCCACGAGCTGTCCACGCTCACCGAGGACGTACGACAGCGTGCGGGCGACGCCCGGATCCCGGCGGTTTCTCCGGCTCCTTGGGTTGGTGACCACGCCGATCCCGCTCACGTCGCGAGCTCCCCGCCCCGCCCGAACAGGCCAAAGCCCCCGCCGGTGTGCCAGAACAACAGGCGACCGCCCCAGCGCCCTGCACCGATCTCCTCCACCAGCGCATGCATCGCCTTGCCGGTGTAGCTGGGATCGAGCAACAGGCCCTCGAGGCGGGCCACCTCCTGGATCGTCCGCCAGATCTCCGGGGTCGCCAGGCCGTAGCCCGGGCCCTGGTACCCCTCGACGATCCGCCACCGCTCCCCCTCCCTGGGGAGGGGAGCCGCCCCCAGGGCGAGCGCCTCCGCTGCGATCCGACGCACGATCGCCGAGAACGTCTGCTGGTCGTCGCAGACCGCCACCCCCAGCAGCGGCCCCAGCTCAGGCCCCAGGGCCAGGCCCGCCAGGGTCCCCCCGGAGCCGACGGGGAGCACGATCCCGTCGAAGCCGTCGAAGTCGTCGAGGGCGCCCTCCGCCTGGGTGAGGACCTCGGACGCGGCCTGGACGAACCCCATCGCCCCCAGCCCGGTGCTGCCCCCCTCGGGGATCACCAGCGCCCGCCCCCCGGCCCCGGCCACCTCCGCCGCCAGCTCAGCCATCCGCTCTCCCCGGCTGTCGCGGTACACCTCGGGGCTGCACCACTCGATCCGGGCCCCGAGGAGGTGATCGAGGAGCAGGTTGCCGTCGGGGGGCTCCGGAGGCGATCCCCGGAGCAGCAGGATCGGGGCCAGGCCGAGGCGACGGGCGGCGACGGCGGTGGCGCGGGCGTGGTTCGACTGGGCCCCGCCGGTGGTGATCACCGTGTCGACGCCGCGCTCCACCGCCCCCGCGAGCAAGAACTCCAGCTTGCGGACCTTGTTGCCGGACAAGCCAAACCCGGTCAGATCGTCGCGCTTACACCACAGCTCGACGCCCAGCTCACAAGACAGGTGTTTGAGGTGGACCAGGGGGGTGGGCAGGTTCGCCAGTGGGATGCGATCCAGACATACCTCCAGGCACGTCTGGGTAACGCCATGCTCAGAAGGTGACGGTGATCTTCTGGGAGTCGCTGCGATCGCCGGCCCGGGAGCGCATGGTGAAGCTCACCGACTCGCCGGGCTCTCCCTGCACCGTCACCCGGTGCATCTTGGTGGGGGTCTCGCTGCGCCGCTTGAAGTTGTTGGAGCCCTTGACGAAGGTGTCCGCGGGCTCGGACGTCATCCAGCCGATCACCGCGCGGCCCCCGTCGAGCTTCTTTACCTTGTGGCGGGTGATCAGCGCTCCGCTCTGGGTGGGGGCCTTCTTGTTCAGGGCCGCCACTGGATCCACCAGGCCGTGGCCGAAGGTGTTGTCCCGGCCGGACGGGCCCAGATCCTTGGCGGTGGAGTTCAGGATCGAGCGGATCGCGTCAGGATCGTGCACGCCGTTGGCGTAGACCAGGGCGGCGACGCCGGCGACGTGGGGGGTGGCCATCGAGGTGCCCTGCAGGGCGTAGTACGACCACTGGCCATTCATGATGGTCTCCTGCAGGACCCCGTCGGACAGCCCGTTTCCGTCGCTGTCGGCGGTGGTGTCGCCGCCGGGGGCGACGAGATCGATCTGCTGGCCCTGGTTGGAGTAGAACGCGATCTTGTTCGCCAGATCGACGCTGCCCACGGCGATCGTGGTGTCGAGCGCGGCGGGGAACCCGATGAAGTCGGTGAAGCCATCGTTTCCGGTGGCGGCGACCACGGTGACGCCCTGCTCGTAGGCATACGCACAGGCATCCGCGACGGCCTCTGAGTTCATCGGGGAGCCCAGGGACAGGTTGATGACGTTGGCGCCGTGATCCACCGCCCACAGGATCCCGTTGGCGACCCAGGTGTTGGAGCCGCTACCGTTGGCGTCGAGCACGCGCACGGGCAGGATCGAGACCTCGGGGGCCACCCCGGCGACGCCGATCCCGTTGTTGGATCTCTGGCCGATGGTGCCCGCCACGTGGGTGCCGTGGCCGTTCTGATCCGAGGCGTCGCTGTCGTTGTCGACGAAGTCCTGGCCGGGCAGCAGCTCGAAGAAGCCGTCCTCGTTCTTGGAGACCCCGGTGTCGATCACCGCGACCACCACGCCCCTGCCCTTGGTGACCGTCCACGCCTCGGTGACGTTGAGGTTCTTCATGTGCCACTGGTGCTCGAAGTAGGGATCGTTGGGCGCGCTGGCGCTGTGGGCCTTGTTGCGCTTCTTGCCCCTCCCTCGCCCGGTGTCGCGGACCTCGCTCACGGGCTCGACCCACTCCACGTCGGGGTGGGCCGACAGCCGGCGGACGACCTCGTCGGGATCGCGGGCCGTGCGGATCTGGATCGTGCGGCCCAGCCCGAGGACCTCGGCCACCCGCTTGTTCTTCGGCGTGTGCCGGTACAGGTTGCTCGAGTCCTTGAGGCCGAGCTTCCCGAAGGAGTCGTCGAGCTTCTTGTTGCCGGTGATCACCCGCTTGCCGATCTTGAGATCACCCACCCCGGGGGCCAGCTTGACGGTGTACTCCTCCTTCTTCCGGCGCCCCTCCACCGCGGAGGCCTTGGGCGCCTTCTGGCGCTTGCTGGAGCGCTTGATCGAAGAGGCACCGACCTTGAGGTTGGCTCCGCCCCGGCGGCCCCCGAGCTTGCCCGGGAGCCCCGAGCAAGCCAGCGCCATCGCCACCGACAAGATCAGGGTTGAAGCCAGGAACCGATTCTTCTTCATCAAGTCACTCCCCGTCTGTCGCCGGCCGATCTGGCGGAGCGCCCACCAAACCACCTATGCTACGCACGTTGTAGGGTCTCTATTCAGACCAATCTCAGAGATCATCCGTCGATCGGCCCGCAACACCCGATCTCCCCATGGCTCAGGGGACCTCGCCCGCGCTCCAGGTCCCCGCGGGGCCGTGTTCCTCGATCAGCAGGAAGTGGACCTCCCCCCTCGGCGCCCCGAGCAGCGTCGCGGGTCGCCCTAGGGTGTCCCGGACGTAGTGGTGGAGCCGGATCTCCGAGCGGCGCAGATCCACCTCGAGGGGTCGGTGATCCCGGGCCTCGACCCGCACACGCTGGTGCCCGAAGGGGGCCCACCGCAGGGTCACCTCCTCGGGGGTGGTCACGATCCGCCCGCTGGGCAGGGTGACCTGGGCAGGGATCGAGCTGGTGAGGACCACTCGATAGGCACAGCCCACCAGCCACAGCGCGATCACCTCAGGGCCTCGGGATCGTCGACCTTCAGCTCGATGAGGCCCCCATGGATCCGCAGCGAGGTCGTGTGATCCAGCAGCGAGGCCACCGAGATCGATCCAACCTGGGGCCCACGCAGCTCGATGGATCGCCCCCTCAACAGCCGGGTCAGATCGAGCCGGCCGATCACGAGGTGATCGGGCTCGAGCCGCGCCACCCCGTCGAGGACCCCGAGCCGCCCCCGGAAGGAGACGTTGTAGCACGCCCGCCCGTCGGGGATCCGGAGCTCCAGGTGGATCACGTCGGCCTCCACCCCCAGCCAGCCCGGCACCCGGAGGTGCTCGCGGGCGAGGAACGAGGCCTCCCGCCCCGACAGCTCCAGCGCACCGTCGAGATCCCGCCGGTAGGCGTTGATCCGGCGCTTGATCGCGCCCATCTCCTCGAGCGAGAGCTCCTCGCGCTCCAGCGCTGCACACTCGCGGGACAGCGCCCGGGACCAGAGCCAGGACACCCCGAGGCTACCCCCGAGGACCAGGCAGAGGAGCGACGCCGCCCCCACCCGGAGCCCCAGCAGCCCCAGCAGCCCCGCCGGGCACCCCGGGGGACGATCAGCGGTGTCGGGGCTCACGCCGAGCAGCCCCGACGCGGGACGAGATCAGAACGGGATGTCGTCGTCCGCACCACCGCCGCCGCCGTAGCTGGGCGCGCCGCCGCCGCCGCCGCCGCCGCCTCCGCCGCCGCCTCCGCCGCCGCCGCCACCGCCGCCTCCGTCTCGACCACCGAGGAACTGTACATTGTCGGCGACGATCTCAGTGGACCAGCGATCCGCGCCGCTCTGATCCTGCCACTTGCGCGTCTGCAGGCGGCCCTCGATGTAGACCTGGCGGCCCTTGCTCAGGTACTGCACGGCGTTCTCCGCGGTGCGGCCCCAGCAGACGACCCGGTGCCACTCGGTGTGGTCCCCCCAGTTGCCCTCGCGATCCTTCCGGCGCTCGGTCGTTGCGATCCTCAGGTTGGCGACAGTGTTTCCGTTCTGGGTCTGCCGAGACTCCGGATCTGCTCCGAGGTTCCCGACCAAGATGACTTTGTTGACTGACATGCTCCCTCCGCAGTGCCTGGGAGAGACTCATAACGCCGCTGGGGCATCAAAAACGCCAGAAACTGTCCGCATTTGGAGCCCCCTCCCGCGCAGGTCAAAACTTGTCCGCATCTCCCAGCGGGCCGATTCTGAAATACGCTGGGGGGAGAGCGCGTAGCTCCAAGACAACGGAGGACCGGATGGTCACAACACGCGAACAGCTGGAAGCAGCCCTATCGGTCCACGATCCGGACGCGCTGCGGCTCATCCTCATGGCCGCCGAGGTGGATCCCCGGGGGGCGAGCTCCAGCGCTGCGCTGGCGGCCCGGCTCACCGACGCGATCTGGTGGAACTACTGCACTCCCCTGGGCTACCTCGTCGAGCGGGCCACCCTGGAGGATGTGGTCCAGCACGTGGCCCGCAAGCTCCAGGTCTCCGATCGGGTGCCTGCGTCGGCGCCGGTGTGGGATCAGCTCGAGGCGATGACCACGGCCCTGGTCCCTGAGGCCAGGAGTCATGGCATCGCCGCCTCTGATCTCGACGAGTCGACCCAGGCCCGGCTCCGCCCCGAGTGGCTGGCGGCGCTAGGGTGGGGGGGCGGCGCGGTCTCGGCCTTTGGCGCGCGCTGGAGCTCGGCACAGCTGCTGAGGCTCCTCAAGAGCCCCCTGGGCCGCCTGCTGCCGCTGCTGCCGCTGGTGGGCCCCTGGGTCACCACGATCCGCTGGGGCGCATCGGCGGTCCACCTCGTCTCCGGCCCGCTGGGGATCGCCTTGTCGATCGTGTCCCTCAACGCCTCCCTCGGCTCGAGCTACCGTCGTCTGGTGCCCCTGCTGCTGGGGATCGGAGCCCTGGGCCCCGACGCCGTCGACGACGCGTTGATCGTCGAGGAGTAGCCACCGGGGGCGCCCCGGTGGCCGGGCCCCGCCTGCAGGTGCCTACAGGTGCCTACAAGTGCCCGCGCTCTACCTGGGGCAGCCCGTGCTGGAGCGCGATCCGATCGTAGCAGTCGATGATCTTGCGTACGTACGCTCGCTTCTCCTTGTATGAGCCAGGGAAGAAGCTCCGCTTGAACCCGTGCAGGATCATGTTCCGCAGCTCGGCGGGGGTCAGATCGAAGGCATCGACCACCCGACGGAGCTCGTTGGTGACCGTGGTCTGCGAGATCAGCCGGTTGTCGGTGCACAGGGTCACCGACAGGCGATCGGCGACCATCCGCCCCAGCGGATGATCCTGGACCCGCCGCAGATCGGGCATCGTCTGCATGTTCGAGGTGATGCAGACCTCGATCAGGATCCGTCGATCGGCGATATACTCGCTCAGTTGCCGGACATAGCGGTGTGGATCCTCGACCTCGACCTGCTCGTGGGCGTACAGGTGGGTACCGTGGCCGATCCGATCGGCGCTCAGCAGGGTGATCGCCTCGAAGATGCTCTCGGGGCCGTACGCCTCCCCGGCGTGGACCGTCTTCTTCAGGAAGTGCTGGTGGCAGTAGGCATAGGCCTCTGCGTGATCGTGGGCTGGGTGCCCCGACTCGGCGCCGGCGAGATCGAACCCGACGATGGGCAGGCCCAGGCGATCCCGAGCGTCCACCACCGTGCGGGCCAGGGACACCGACGCGATCCCATAGACCTCCTTGACCGGCCACTGGGGCAGCACCTGAAGGAGATCCCGGAAGTAGGGACCGAACCCGGAGGTGAACATCCGCATCGCGCAGCAGATCAGGCCATAGCGGAAGGGAGGCTCCCCCTCCTGGGCCACCCCGGGCGTGGCCTCGTGCTCGCGTCGGACGCGATCGAGGCCCCGATCCACCGCGGAGAGCACCGTCGCGATGTCGAGCCCGTCACGCACGTGCAGGTGGGGGGCGAAGCGCACCTCGAGGTAGCGCACCCCCTCCCCGAGGCAGTCCTGGCCCAGCTCGTAGGCCACCCGCTCCAGCGCCTCCTCGTCGCTCAGCACCGCGCAGGTGTAGGCGAAGCCGTGTAGATAGTCGGGGAGATCCCGATACTGATCCTTGAAGACGAGCTCCCGGAGCCCGGACTCGGTCTCCGACGGGAGCGCCACCGAGCGCTCCCGGGCCAGCTCGATGAGGGTCTCGATCCTCAAGGAACCGTCGAGATGACAGTGTAGATCCGTCTTGGGCAGCGCCGCCAGGAGGGCGTTGGAGTAGCGCGTGCCGGATTCCTTCATCGAACCTCCATCCACCCGGATAGCCAGAGGAATGGGTTGAGACCAGCTCGAGGGCAACACACAGCCAAATCCAACGTTGCGGTTGAAACCCTCACCCACAGCGGCTAGGCAGTGCGGGCCAGCACGACGACCCCCCGGAGGCCTCCCGTGCAGCTACCCTATTCCATGCGTGACGCGCTGGTCGACGATCTGGACGAGTACCTCGAGGCGATCTCGTCAACCCCCGACACCGAGGCTGTCGTCGGCTATGTGATCGAGCTCTTCGAGACCTATGCCGAGGACAAGAACCTCGACGAGATCGTTCCCCAACTAGAGGAAGAAGGCCAACTCGACGGGAGCCTCTCCGAGGTCCTCGAGGAGGAGATGTCCTCGAACGACGAGTTCGAGTACACCGGCGAAGAGATCGTGTCCCTGCTCGAGCGCCTGTGCGACATCGAGTGGGAGACCGAAGACGAAGGAGGAGACGAGGAGGAAGAGGAGGAGGAAGAAGAAGACGCGAGCTTTTTCTAGACCACCCGATCCCCGGATCAAAATACGGAGCACCCCCCAGAAGCTCCTTCGGTGTTGGGGATCGCTGCCCGAATCATCTGCTCCAGGTGAGGATCGACCCCCACTCTCCAGCGACGTCGTCGCTGCAGGGGGGCGCTCCGGGTCTCGATTCGTCTGACCGTGTTTCCGTGATGGTCTGTTTCATCTCCTATATTTACGAGTCATCTCCAACGAGATGCATTATCTGGGGATCGATCCGTCCGGAGTTTGTTCCCAGATGAACCAGGTCAAACACCAGGTCCGCAACACGTCTCAGAACGTGCCTGCGGCAGGTCTCCTGCAAGCAACATGGACAAACTCCGGGGAGATGTTCCTCTGGTGCGTCGAGTCCGACGTGCGGTCGTCGCTCGTCGATCTCCCCCACCTCGATCCAGCGACGATCCAACCTGTGACCCTGAAGCTCGCCGTGCGCAGGAGGCGGATCGTCCGGCGGGAGATCGAGGGCTGTCGGGTCGGGATCGCGGCCCTGTTGCCGGCCCTGATCGCGCTGCCCCCCGACGCGGACGTGTCCGACACGATCCACTGCTTCTCCATGGCAGCAAAGCTCGCCCTAGAGCTCGCAGCCCAGCAGCGTGTCGTGCCCACTGTGATCGGCGAGGAGGCCCGGTGGACGGCCCTGCTGTCCCGCCCCCGGGATCGGAGCCGGGCCAGAGCGCTCGCCGACGCCCTGCCCCCTGCGGGGCGCGCTGAGCCCGCCGGAGAGCGCCCGCTGCGGCTGCGCTCGAGCGAGGAGGTCGTCCGCTCCTTCCTCGGTGCGGTGGTCGACACGGTCTACCGCTGCAGGGCCTGGCCCGGTCACAGCCGGGGCTGGATGCGTGCCTGGGCTGAGGCGCTGCGCGACGACGACGCCACCTTCGCCCTCCGGGACGCCCGGTGGCAGGCCATGCCCGAGCGGATCGCCGCCTGGGCAGCCTCCGCCGACGCACCCGCGCCCCGGGTCGGCTTCGTCCTCGAGCTCCCCGATCGGGGCGACGGCAGCTTCCCGATGCGCCTGATCGTGCACGCGCCGGGGGATCCAGAGACCTGCATCCCGATGATGGAGGCCTGGCGGGCGGGCCCCACCGTGCACATCAACGGCCAGGCCTTCCCCCGACCGGCCGAGGCCGCGCTGCGGGGCCTGGCCCGGGCCGCCCGGCTGCACCCCCCGCTGCGGGTGGCCCTCGAGGGCAGCGAGCCCCGGGATCTACGCCTCGACGCTGGAGATGCCTGGATGTTCCTCGATCAGGGCCGACCTGCCCTGGAGGCGGCCGGGTTCACCGTGCAGCTCCCTGCGGCGTTTCGCGAGGCAGGCCGACAGCGGATCCGAGCCCGGATCCGCCTCGGCTCCCCCGACACCGGAGACGGCTCCCTCGGAGACTCTCTATCCTACCGGTGGGAGGTGCTCGTCGGGGATCGGGTGCTGTCGGGGGAGGAGTTCGCCGAGCTGCTGGCCGGCGGCGAGCCGATCGTGCGCTGGCGGGGGGCGTGGGTGTTCCTCGATCCTGCTGAGCTGGCCCGGCTGCCGGGGGAGCTGACGGAGCCCGGCCACCTGCCCCTGCCCGAGGCCCTGCGGGCGGTGTTCACCGGCCAGCACGAGGGCGCCCCCGTCGTCGCCGACGAGGGCCTGGCCGTGCTGCTTGAGGCCCTGCGGACCCCCCCCGATCTCGCCCCACCGCCGCGGCTGGAGGCCACGCTGCGCAGCTACCAGGCCACCGGGTTTGCCTGGCTGTCTACCCTCGGGGAGCTGGGGCTCGGCGCGCTGCTGGCCGACGACATGGGGCTCGGCAAGACCCTGCAGCTCATCGCGCACGTGCTGCAGCGCGCCGACAGCGGGCGGCACGATCCCCGCCCCGCGCTGGTGGTCTGCCCCACCAGCGTGCTCGGGAACTGGGAGCGGGAGCTCCAGCGCTTCGCCCCGGCCCTGGAGGTCCTGCGCTGGCACGGCCACGATCGCGGCGATGAGCCCCTGGAGGACGTCGACGTGGTGCTGACCACCTACGGTCTGCTGGTCCGGGACGCAGATCTGCTCTCGGAGCACCCCTGGGACGTGGTCGCCCTGGACGAGGCACAGTCCATCAAGAACCCAGACAGCCAGCGGGCCCGTGCCGCCCGACGCCTCGTGGCCCGCCACCGTGTGGCGTTGACGGGAACCCCCGTCGAGAATCGCCTCGAGGAGCTCTGGTCGGTGATGGAGTTCCTCATG
>DRPG01000624.1 GCA_011376105.1 Deltaproteobacteria bacterium | reverse complement strand
GGGGAACGAACGACTCGATCGCCATCATCTTCTCCCTGGGGCGCGGGAAAACACAAAACCACACCAGGCGTATCCCACAGGCCCGGCCACCCGAGCAGATAAGGGGTCGCGGCATGGTCGCGCAAGTGAAGCACAACCGACGCAGTGTCGCCTTCAGTTTGCAATCAATCGACCATTCGTGACAGGCCACAGCAGCACGCCTGAGCCATCGTCTCCACCGCTTGTTCGGGAGGGACGCGCGTGGAGCAGCAACGGATCACCCGGGGACGGATCGCAGCGGTGGCGGTGGCGGTGGTGGGGCTGGCGCTGTGGGGGCTCCTGCGGTCGCGTGATCCTGGGGTCTCCGAGGATCCAGGGCTCGCCTCAGCCGACGCCTCCCCTCCGACGGTGGTGCCGGGGGGGGCAACGATCGTGGCCGGCGCTCCGGGTGCAGGGCCCGACGCCCCCCTCCCCGTGGGCGATGAGGCTGTGGCCGAGGAGATCGAGGATCTCCCGCCTCCACCGAGCGAGGGCCTGCCCGGGGGGCGAGCCCGATGTAGGCTGCAGCCCGCCCTGGCCTCGGGCCGGGCCCACGTGATCGTAGGGGATCCAGATCAGATCCCCTACGATGGCCGGCTGGTCGACGTCCGCGACGGTGTGGTGGAGATCCCCTGGATCGAGGGTGAGGGGGCCGGGGTGCTGGCGGTGGAGGGCTATGCCCCGGTGCCCATCTCCTGGGCGGGCGGGGGCGACGATCAGATCGCGTCGTGTGCTCCCGATCCTCTGCGCCTCAAGCCCGGCGTCGCCACGGTGGAGGGCACGGTGCACAACGCCGAGGGCCAGGACGAAGGGCGGGTGTTCGTCGAGGGCTGTGGCAACCAGGCCCGGCCGGACGCCGACGGGGGCTACAGCATGACCGTGTCCCCGGGGCGCTGTGTGCTCAACGCGTTCCGCCACGACGGGCTGCTGCTGGCCCATGCACAGCCCGCGGAGGTGGTGGTGGGGCCTGCAGACACCCTGCTCGTCGACTTCGAGATCCCTGCGCGGCCCCGCGCGGGCCTGGGGCTCGTGATCGAGAGCTCGGACGCAGGGATCCGGGTGCTCGACGTGTTGCCCGGCACCGCCGCGGACGAGCTGGGGCTACAGGAGGGCGATCTAGTGCTCGAGGTCGACGGCACCCCGACCCCGGGGATCGCCCTCGAGGACTTCGTGGAGCTCGCGGTGGGACCAGTGGGCACCGAGGTCGAGATCGTGGTGGATCGAGGGCAGGGCTCGGTGCGCCTGCTGCTCGATCGTCGCGAGCTCAAGGATGGCTGAAGCCCGCCCGCCTCACTGGTACATCACACCCCAGCCGCCCTGCTTCTTCATCTCGTAGCTGTTCGACCACGCCACGATGCCGGTCTCGGCGTTGGTGAGCTCGAAGCGGATGACGACATAGTCGGTCTGGGCCTTGTTGCTCGAGGCCGAGAGGCTGCGGATCTCACCGTCGAGGAACCAGTCGACGCCGGCCAACGCCTGGAGGTGACCATCGTCTGAGACCTGGCCCTGGGCCTTCCTCTGGCGCTCGGCGAGGATGTCGTCGAGCCGATCCCGGTTGACGATCGCGATGCGTCCGCTGGCATTGTTGATCAGCTCGTCGGTGATCAGGGTGGTGAAGATCTCCTGATCGATGAGGAACCTCGAGCGGTTCTCGACGGGCATGACCGCCACCCGGGGCGGGCTCTCGGAGCCGGTGATCTGCAGCGCCCCGATCAGGGCCTCGGACATCTCTGCGACGACCACCTGCACGTCTCGGGCCTCGATCCCTGTGCCCTCGACCTTGGACCTCGCTGCAGGATCGATGTACTTCGCCTTCTTGCTACAGCCGGTGACCAGGGTCAGGGCCGCCACAGCGGTGATGAACAGGGTCCTCATGGCGTCTCTCCGGGAGTGAGCTGCTGGGTCGGGCGCGCGAGCGGCGCCTCACAGGTGCGGCAGGGGGTGCCAAAGCGTTGGACACCGCCGGGGGGGGCCCCGGGGACCAGGTGGATCACCGAGCCGATGTCGGGGATGTCGACTTGGTAGGTGATCCCGTCGATCACGAGGGTGTGCTGCCCCGGGGCTGGATCCGCCCGGGCTAGCCACAGCTCGTCGGGGAGCTCGAACCAACCCCGGGTGTCGGCCGCGGGGTTGGTCAGCGCACCGGCGACCCAGGTCACCGCGCCGGCGAGGTACAGGACGGTGGCGACGATGCCCGTGTCCCCGGAGTCTTCGAGGGCGTTGGCGATGTCACCGGAGGCGAGCAGGGCCCACCCCAGGGCGCCGGAGGAGTCCTTGAACACCGCCTTACCCTTCAGAAAAGCGTCGATCCGCCGGCTGCCCCGGGTGGTGGCTTGGTAGCTCACGCTGTCGAGGTAGCGCACCTCCAGGCGCTGACCATCGAGCCGGGCGCTGGGCGGGATCGGGGTGTGATCAGGCCCACCCCGGGGCTGGATCCTGAGGATCTCACCGTAGCGCCCATCCGCGACCCTCCGGGGGGCCCTGCCGCTCTCGAGCCACAGCAACAACCCCGGGGGGGCGTCGACCAGGCCCTGCAAGAACGAGGCGTCCGACGCGAGCTCGGCCACCGGATCGGTCGGATCCGCCTCGACCCGGGCCCTCCAGGCCTGGGTCAGGGGCACGAGGGCGTCGAGGGCGCGCCCGGCGTCTCGCCGCCGCAGCGCGGTCAGCTCGTCGGGCCACCCCCTGCGCTTGGAGTCGAGCATGACCATGCGCAGATCTGTGGCCCGGGACAGCGCGCCATCGATCGCTGCGTCGATCTCGCGGGGGTGGGCCATCAGCCCGGCGGGCAGCCCCGAGAGCAGCAGCACCCGGGCGGCCTCGATCGCGTCGTGATCGAGATCCCCCGCTGGATCCACCTCGGACAGGTGGGCCGAGAGGTGATCGGTGAGCACCCGCAGGTACATCGCATCGATCGCCTGCTCGATGGAGCGCTCGGCGTTGCTGCGCTCTCCAAGGCCCTGGTAGGCCAGGGCCTGGAGGACGAACGCAGGGATGAAGTCGGCCCGGTACTGGAAGCGGGAGGTGCCGGTGTCGGCGAGGATCGCCGACTTGGACATCGCGAGGGCGTTGCCGTAGTCTCCGCGCTCGAGCAGCAGGGTGCCCAGATAGAGGAAGGCCATCATCTTCTCGTAGGGATCGCCCTTCCACTCCTTGCTCCGCTCGGCCCCTACGAAGGCCCGGAGCTGGCCTTCTGCCCGAAAGTCTTGCATCTTCTGCACGATCTGTCGGAGCGTCGCCTCGGCGAGGCGCACATCGCCCTGAGCGAGGGCTACGCTGACGAGACGGGCTCGCTCCAGCGTCTGGCTCGGGCCCTCGATCGCTGCGCGCTCTCGCTGGACCTCGACCGGATCACGCCGGACAGGGGGCTCGACGCCGCGCTTGGCACACCCCGCGAGCAGGAGGAGCAGCAGCGGATGGTACGGAACGAGAGCAGACATGCGCGCGACAGACCCTGGAGCATCTCCTCTGTTGCCTGTCTGATCCTCGGACGCAACCCCGCGCTATGGTAGTTGACATGTCGGACCCGTCGGGAGTGTGGCCCACAATCCTCGAGCGGCTCGAGCTCTCCCCCTCAGCGGTGATCGAGGACGGGCTGGTGTATCTCCGCGTCTTCGAGCGCCACCGGCTGGAGGTGCATCACCACGCCTGGCGTGATCCAGCCTCGGTCCGGATCGTGATCCGGCCGGCCCGGACCGCGCCCACGTTCCTGCTGGTGCCCCGCGCCCGGGTGCTGACGCCCTGTCCCGAGCACACCGGCGATCCCAGCTTCGACTCAGCCGTCGCGATCTTGTCGGGGGAGCGCACGGTGCTGTACCGCCTCGGAGGCGCAGAGCGGGAGAGCCTGCAGCGGCTGATCGGCGATCGGGGGGCGACGGTGGGCTCCCAGGGGGCCACGCTGGAGCCCGCGGTGACCGCCACCTTCACCTCGGTGGACGAGGTCGTGTCGGTGATCGAGGAGCTCGCCTGGCTCGTGGTGCAGCTGTCGACGGAGCCCGACACCGAGTCCCTGCTAGAGCGCTGGCTGCTCCCCGGGGGGGCCCCGGGGGTGGCCCTGGCGGTGTCCCGCCGGATCACGGAGCTGCTGCCTGATCTCAGCGAGCTCCAGGCGGAGCGGGCGTGTCGCACCCTGCTCCAGCGCAGCGAGGAGCCCCCCGTCTCCCTGGTGGCGGCGATGCCCCCGTACCCCGTCGTGCTTCGGGCGTGGTTCCGCATCGGCGATCCGCTCGATCCAAGGATCGCGGAGCGGGTGGTGGAGGCCTGGCGACAGGGAGCCGCCCGTCCCACCGCGCGCTACATCGGCTGGCTGCTGGCCCGGACCGAGGAGCTGCCCGGGGCCGAGGGGATCGTCAGCCAGCTGTGGAGCACCCCAGGCCTGTCGGACGATCCGGACTTTGTCCGGGAGCTGGTCCGCTCGGTGCGCCACGATCCTCCGATCGCAGCGAGGCCCCTGCTCCAGCAGCTGGTGCCCCGCTCCTCCACCGTGGCCCGGCGGCTGGCCCGGGTCCTGGCCTCGTTCTCCCACCCTCAGTGCGACGCTCGGCTGATCCAGTGGCTGCAGCTGCCCGGCTCGGGGATCCGGCGCGCCGCCGCCGCCGAGCTCGCCCGCAGGGCCGCTGAGCAGCTGGAGGGCTCTGATCTGGGCAGCCTCGACGGGATCGCAGAGGCCGCGCGGAGCTCGGGGGTGCTGGTGGCGGCCCTGGTGTCCACCGTCCCCCGGGCCCACACCGCCTGGCTCGCGGCGCTGCGCCCCCATGGCGAGCCCGACGCGATCGTGCTGATCCGTCGCCTGGGCGAAGGCGGGGCCCTGGTGGACGAGACCCTGCTGTACTGGCTCGATCGTGGCACCCGCGCGGTGCGCCTCGCCGCGGTCGACGCGCTGGCCACCGCGGGCTCGGCCCAGGCGGTGCCGCTGCTCAGGGAGCGCGCCATGGGCTGGTTCGGCGACAGCCTGGTCCGGGAGCGCTGCCGGGCCGCCGCCGACGCGATCGGGGCGAGGGTGGGGGGGGTGGGCAACCTCGCCATCGCCCAGATCTCCGGCGGGCAGCTCGCCGAGGCGTCCACCGGGGATCTGGAGCGGTAGCGGGCCCGCCGGAGAGCGCCCGCGCCGGGGGCCAGGAGAGCGCCCGCGCCGGGGGCCAGGATAGCGGTGCCGATGGCCGCCAAGACCAACGCCGCTCGCCTGCTCGACACCCTCGGCATCTCCTACAGCCTCCACACCTACGACGTCGATCCAGACGACCTGTCGGCCTCAGCGGTCGCGGCGAAGGTGGGGCTGTCCGTCGAGCAGGTCTACAAGACCCTGGTCGTCCGGGGCGATCGCCATGGGCCCTGCTTCGCCGTCCTGCCCGGCGATCACGATCTCGATCTGCGGGCCCTCGCTCGGATCACCGGCGATCGCCGGATCGAGACCGTCCGGGTCGGGGAGCTGCCCGGCCTCACCGGCTACGTCCGCGGCGGCGTGACGGTCCTCAGTGCGCGCCGGGCGTTCCCCGTGGTGGTCGACGATCTGGTGGAGCTACACGAGATCATCTCGGTGTCCGCCGGCCAGCGGGGCGTCCAGATCTGGCTGGCGCCGGCGGACTACCTGCGGGCCACCGGCGCCCAGCTCGCAGACATCGCCCGACCGAGGGCGTGAGCGAGCTCCACGCCCGGGCTCAGGGATCGATCGCCTGCGCCAGGCGCTGGACCGCGGGCTCCAGCTCGTCGGCCCCCAGCGGAGCGAACCCCAGGCGCAACCAGGGGCCCGTGGCCTGGTGGATGTGCATCCTGCGCCCGGCCTCGAAGCCCACGCCGATCGCCCGGGCGCGCCTCGCCCAGGCCTCAGGATCGACGTCGGTGCGCGCCCACAACGCTAGCCCCCCCGCGGGGACCTCGAACGTGAGCCGATCGCCGAGGTGGCGTCGCAGGGCTGAGGCGAAGCCCTGCTGGCGCGCTGCATAGATCCTTCGCAGCTTCCGGAGGTGCCGCGCCAGGGTGCCGTCCTCGAACAGGGTGGCCAGGGCGTACTCGCTGACCCTGTCCCCCTGGCGATCGACGGCGATCCGGGCGGAGACCATGGCGTGGACCACCTCCCCGGGGGCGGCGACGTACCCGAGGCGCAGGCCCGGGGCCAGGGTCTTCGACAGGGTGCCGACGTAGATCACCACCCCGTGCTCGTCGCGCGCCGCCAGGGGGAGGATCGGCAGGCCACGGTAGTGGAACTCGTTGTCGTAGTCGTCCTCAAGGATCGCGAACCGGTGCTGGGCTGCGAGCTGGAGCAGGGCGAGGCGCCGGGGGGCCGGCAGGGTGACCATGGTCGGGTACTGGTGGTGGGGGGTGAGGTAGACCGCCCGCAGCCCACCGGCTCCGATCGCGTCCTCGATCTGATCGATCCGGATCCCCCCGGCGTCGACATCGATCGGGACAAGCTCAGCGCCGAAGGCCCGCAGGGCGGCCCAGGCCGGCGGGTAGCCCAGGGCCTCGACCGCGATCCGATCACCGGGCCGCAACAGGGCGGCGGCGATCAGGTACAGGGCCTGCTGAGCACCCCTGGTGATCACCAGATCGTCGGGGCGCACCACCAGGCCCCGCTCAGCGGCGAGCATCGTGGCTAGGGCGGCGCGCATCCTGGGGTGCCCCTGGGGATCCCCATAGTCCAGCAGCTGGTTCCGGGTGTGGCGCAGGGCCATGCTGAAGGCCCGGGCGATCTCACGGGTGGGCACCAGGCGCAGATCGGGGCGGCCTCCGGCGAAGACCAGGGTGCCGGGGGGCCAGGGCGGGCTGGTGGCTGGGGCCCGGGGGACCTCGACCTCGAAGCCAGCTCGGCGGATCGGGCGCTCGGTGGGGATCGGCTGGGGTGGGAGCGTCGCCACCGTGGTCGCTCCGCCGGGCTTCGCCACCAGCCACCCCTGAGCGGTCAGCTCCCGCCAGGCGGCGACCACGGTGTTGCGGTGGACACCGAGCTGGCTCGCGATCCGACGCGTGCCCGGGAGCCGATCCCCAGAGCGCAGCCGACCCCGCCGGATCTCCTCGACCACGGCCTCGGCGATCCGGGCGAACAAGGGCGTGGATCCTTCGGGGATCGTCAGGGCGAGCTGCCACCTCACCGGTCTAGCGCCTCCTCGGGTCGTGGCGGGTGAGGATCAACCCCCTCCGCCCCCGGGGAGCGCTCAGGAGGAAGATCTGGAGGTCCATCCGCATGGATCTACTCGGTGTCCCCGTCGCTGGCGTCGCACGAGTGCATCGTGCGCTCGAGGACTGTGCATCCGGATCGAGGGTAACGAACGCCCCGCCTGTGGACAAAGGCAGGGCTCTGGCGAGAGGATCCTCGCCGGGTGGGGGCGGGGCACCGGATCCCCGGGGTGCGGCGCTGCAGGGGTGGATCCAGACCGGTCTGTCTAGATCGTACAAACTGGTCCATCTCAGCAGGCCGGAGCCGGGGCATCCTGGAGCAGGAGGTGATCTTGGGAGCCCACGTCCCCCTCGAGGCCCCGCAGGCCTGGGCGATCGTCGCCCGGGCCCGGGAGCTGTCGATCGCAGCGGTGATCGACGGCAAGCCGCTGATCCGCAAGATGCACGCCGCCCTCCTCGACGGCCGGCTGGTGCTGCATGGAGCCCCCCGCAGCGCCAAGTCCGTCTGGGTCGGTGCGCCGGTGGTGGCCGCTGCAGAGGAGGTGGTCGCGCGGATCCCCAGCTGGATGCGCCACCCCGAGCGCGCCTGCCCCGCCACGACCTTCTACCGCTCGGCCCAGGTGATCGGGCACATGGTCCCGATCGAGGATCCCGAGGCCCGCAGCCGGGGGCTGTCGGCCCTGATGGCCCGGCTGCAGCCGGAGGGAGGGTATCGCCCGCTCGATCCCGACGATCCAATGTACCGCAGCGCCCTGCGGGGGCTCGGGGTGTGGGCGGTGGAGCCCGAGTCGATCAGCGGCGTGATCAAGCTGGGTCAAGATCTACGAGGTGGTGAGATCCTGGGCGTCCTCCGGGGCCTGTGGGATCGGGGCGGGCCCGGGGATCTGGAGGCGATCGAGCTCATCTGTGACGCCCACCCCTCGAGGCCACGGCTCCGCTCGATCCCCGGGGGGCTCATGCTCCGCTGTCACCCAGGTGAGGACGATATCGCGGCCTCGGTGGCCCTGGTCCGGGGCCAATACTGGAACACCCGGTTCGACGATGGGATCCTCGCCGAGGCCCTCCGTCGCTCGGCCTGGGTGGGGTTGAGCGACGCGGGGCAGCTGATCGCGACCGCCCGGGGGATCAGCGACGGGACCAAGCGGGCGTGGATCTATGACGTCGTGGTGGCCTCGTCCCACCGAGGACGGGGGCTGGGCACGATCCTGGTGTCCACCCTGCTGGATCACCCGGCGATCCGCAGGGTCCACGACGTGCGGCTGCACACCCGGGACGCGATGGCGTTCTATGCGTCCCTGGGCTTTGTCGAGGTGCGCAGGGACCGTGCAGGCCCCCTGGGGCCAGGACCCTACGAGAGGAGCGAGATGGCCCGGCTCGGCGGCGCCCCAGCGTCCGCCGGCGCCTAGCCCGGCGCCCCAGCGTCCGCCGGCGCCTAGCCCGGCGCCCCAGCGTCCGCCGGCGCCTGGCCCGGCGGGGGCGCACGCCGGGGCTCTGGAGCGGCTCGAGCCTTAGATCCGGACGTACTCGTAGTCGAGGGGCTGGCCGTTGATGCCCTTGCGGGGTGCTGCGATCCAGCTGGCCATCTGGCCGGGCTCGTACACCGGGGTCATCAGGGAGCGGACGTAGGCGCGATCTTCGTCGCTGGGCAGCCACTCGCTCCGGTGGGCCTCGAAGTCGGACGCGGAGATGGGGGAGCCATCCGGTGCAAAGCTCGCGTCGGCATACAGGCCCTGGCGTCGGTGGAACCGGGTGGACGGCAGGGTGATCTCGAACGTGGCCTCGCCCTCGTCGCGCAGGGCCTTGTTCCACTTGTCGACGACCTTCTGGCAGTCCTCGACGTATTCGTTGCGCAGCACCTCGTTCATCGCGATCCGCAGGGGCACGGCCTTGTCTACCAGCGTGTCCCCCTCGAGGTGGGGGATGTTCATGGAGCGCTCGAGGGCGGAGTGCTCCTCGTACTTGTCCTCCTTCCATCGGCCCTTGAGCCCCGCGGCGAAGAAGTCTGCGGCGTTGCTCGAGACCTCGGAGCCGAACAGATCGAGGCTGTAGCTGAACCAGAAGTTGACGAACCGCTGCACCGTCTGCAGATCGATTCCGCCCATGTCCCGGACGTCGCCGTTGGGATCGAGGGCGGCCAGCTGCACCGCCCGCCGCAGGACCCGCTCGATCCCGGTCTGGCCGACGAACAGGTGGTGGGCTTCCTCGGTGAGCATGAACTGGCAGGTGCGGGACAGGGGATCGAAGGCGCTCTCAGCCAGCGCCCCCAGCTGGTACTTGCCGTCGCGATCGGTGAACGTGGTGAAGCAGAAGAAGGTCAGCCAGTCGGTGCAGGGCTGGTTGAACGCGTCGAGGATCCGGGGCTTGTCCTCGTCGCCGGAGCGCCGGGCGAGCAGCTCCTCGGCCTCCTCTCGCCCGTCGCGGCCGAAGTAGCCGTGCAGCAGGTACACCATCGCCCACAGGTGCCGCCCCTCCTCGACGTTGACCTGGAACAGGTTGCGCAGATCGTACAGCGAGGGCGCGGTGGCCCCGAGGATCCGCTGTTGCTCGACGCTGGCGGGCTCAGTGTCGCCCTGGGTGACGATGATCCGCCGCAGCATGTTCCGGTACTCGCCCGGCACCTCCTGCCAGACAAGCTCGCCCTCGTGATCCCCGAACCCGATCTTCCGATCTGGATCGTTGTCGGTGAGGAAGATCCCCCAGCGGTACTCGGGCATCCGCACATAGTCGAAGTGGGCCCAGCCCCCCCGATCCACGCGGACGGCGGTGCGCAGGTACACGTCTTTGGCCTGCCAGCCCTCGGGGCCCATCTGCTGCCACCAGTCGAGGTAGGCGGGCTGCCACCTCTCCAGCGCGCGCTGCAGCCGACGATCGCTGGACAGATCGACGTTGTTGGGGATCCGCTCGTTGTAGTCGATGTCGCCCATGGGCAGGGGCCTCCCGTGAAGGTGCGGTCGTAACACCGACAGGCGAGCCCCGGCGCTGTACCGATCCCCGGACCCAGCGGATCGGGCCCTGCTCATCGGCTCAGGTGCGCTTCCAGTCGAAGGAGGGGCGGGTGGGGTGCCCATACAGAGTCAGCGCGCCCTCGTCGCCGACGGCGTTGGGGCGCTGGAAGATCCAGTTCTGCCAGGCGGACAGCCTGCCGAAGATCTTGGAGTCACAGGTCTCGGCGCCCACGAAGCGCAGGTTCTGCTCCATGCCCGTCAGCGCGTCGGGGGACAGGCTCGCACGCTCCTCGATGGCGATCCGAATCTCATCCTCCCAGTCGATGTCGTCCGGGGCGAAGGTGACCAGGCCGAGCTCCAGCGCGCGGGGGGCGTCGATCGGCTCAGTCTGGGCCAAGGCGGTGGCGACCTGGTCTGGATCGTGGAGGAAGCGGGCGGCGAGCCGCGACAGCCCGGTGGACATCGGGTAGGCCCCCCCTGAGGCTCCGGTGATCTGAACGGTGACCGCTGCGTCCTCGTCCTCGAGCATGTAGGAGCGATCGGCGGCCAGGGTCAGCTCGAACAGCGAGCCTGCAAAGCAGCTGCCCTCGTCGATGATCGCGAACATGGACCGGGCGGTGTTGTCGAGACGACGGAAGACCCGGGCCTGCAGCAGGCGGATCTCGCGGGCCAGCCAGTGATCCTGGTGCTCGAGGATCAGCGCGTCGTGCTCGAGGATCCGGGCCGCGTCTCCCCGGGTCTGGATCAGGATCGTGCCCACGGTGGGGTGGTTGAACCGCAGGTGGACCAGCGCGTCGTCCAGCTCCCGGAACGCGGCCAGCGACCAGGTGCTCGAGCCCTCCTGCTGCAGGGCGTCGGTCGAGGCCGGCGCGGGCTGATCGGGAGCATGGATCGTGACATAGGCCAGCCGGTGCTCAGCGTCGAGGCGCAGCTGCACGTGACGGTAGCTGCGGACGCAGCCATCGGGCGAGACCTCGCTGGTGACCTCGGACAGCTCGATGCCAACGAGCCCGTCGGCTCCGCCCTCGGCCAGCGCCGCGGCCCGGGCGTCGACCCCCTCGCTCCACCGCGAGCGGGGGAAGGAGCCATCGATCAGGCCGAGCTTGAGGGACTCCTTGGCCCGGAACCCCTCGGCCTTGGTGCAGAACACGTCGGCGATGTCGCCCCGGACCCTGCGCTTGTCGACCAGCCGGGTGAGGCCGCCGGTGCCCGGGAGCACGCCCAGCAGCGGGACCTCGGGCAGGGACACCGCCGAGGAGCCATCCTCGATCAGGTAGATCTCGTCGCAGGCGAGCGCCAGCTCGTAGCCACCGCCGGCGGCGGTGCCGTTGAGGGCCGCGAGGCTCTTGAGATCGCTGTGGATGGACGCATCCTCCAGGGAGCAGCGCGTCTCGTTGGTGTAGCGGCAGAAGTTGACCTTGAACGCGTGGGTGCTGGTGGCCAGCATTCGGATGTTGGCTCCGGCACAGAACACCTTGGGCTGGGCCGAGGTGAACACCACCACCCGAACCTCGGGGTGCTCGAAGCGCAGCCGCTGGATCGCGTCGGCCAGCTCGATGTCGACGCCGAGATCGTAGCTGTTCTGCTTGAGGACATAGTCGTCGGGACGCAGCCCCCTGTCCTCCTGGACGTCGAGGAGCAGCGTGGCGATGCGACCCTCGATCTGGAGCTTCCAGTGTCTGTAGGTGTCGGGGTGTGCGTGGAAGGATTCCAGCCGCTGGGGACGTGTGTCGCTGGCCATGCCTGGCTCCATACCGGGAACGGTCGGCCCCTCCTGAGGAGGGTGAGGATAGGGCCGTCCGGGGAAGGGCGCTACGTACCCTGTTGGCCCCCCCCCTGCACTGCACCCGAGGAGGACCCGAGCATGCCGCTGTCGTCCCCGTCTGTGTTCGTCGCCGCCGCCGCCGTCTGGGTGGCCCTGCTGCAGCTGATCCTCGCCGGGTGGCGGGATCTCGGACCCTTCACCCTCTGCCTCGCAGGGATCGCGGTCGTCTCAGGGCTCCCGGAGCCCTCCCTGGAGCTGTGGGGCGGGATCTGCGCGGCGATGCTGGTGGCGAGCCTCGCCTGGGCCCGGGGGGGGCGCCGGGGGGTGGGGCGCCCGGATCTAGACGGGCTGGTGCTGGGGATCGGTGTCGCCGCCTGTGTCGCGGTGGTGCTGGGGGACACGCTGGTGCAGCAGCGCGGCTGGAGCGTGCCCGGGGGCGCGGTGCCCGCCACCGCGGCCTGTAGCCTGGGGCTGCTGGGGCTGCTGGCCGGGACCCTGTCGCTGTGGCGTCCCCGGACGGGCCGGCCCCTGGTCCGCTGGGTGGGGGAGATCCCGGTGAGCGTCCCCGGAGACACCCCAGGTGACGGGCCCGGTGAGCGTCCCCGGAGACACCCCAGGTGACGGGCCCGGTGGCGCTCTCCGGCGGCGTGCGCTCCGGTGGTGCGCTCCCTCCGGCGGCGCGCGCTCTCCGGCGCCGGGCGGATCCAGGCTCAGCCGAAGCGCTCGCGGGCCAGGGTGATCACGTCCGCGGGCAACGCCACCAGCTTGTTGGCCGCGTCCACCGTCACCAGGTGGATCACACAGCGCACCAGCGGGCCCGTACCCCCCACCCGCCACACATCCTGGTGGAAGATCACCCGGAACTCGCTCCCCAGCTCCACGATCGTCCGGACCTCCAGCTCGTCGCCGAACACCGCCCCCTCCTTGAAGGACATCTCGGCCTTGTAGACGACGAACCCCACGCCGGTGTCCTGGAACATGCGGACCAGGCGATCCCGCCCCAGCAGGTGCTCCCGGGCTCGCTCGCAGTACTTGAGGTAGTTCGCGTGGTAGACGAGGCCTGAAAAATCGGTGTCTTCGTAGTAGATGCTCACGGGGTGGACGTGGGGCTCAGCCATCGGGGATCCTCGGGTGGTGCAGCGCGCTGGCTGGGGGGTGGCCTCGCCACCGGGTCAGCGCCCGGGCAGCTTGCCTCCGGACCCTGCTCCCGTCCAGGCCTGCCGGTGGCGGGGCCCCGTCGCCCGGGGTCCGCCACCGGATCACCGGATCACCGGGCCTCGTGAGTGGGTATGGATCGTTGGTGGTGCGCTACCCTGATCCGGGAGGGGGCGATGGGTCGTCGGGCGGTGTGGGTCGTGCTGTCGTGGGGG
>DRPG01000623.1 GCA_011376105.1 Deltaproteobacteria bacterium | reverse complement strand
GATGGTCGCGTCGTCGCGCAGGGACGCGTCGAGGTGCTCGATCAGGCCGATCTTCGTCACGTCGGGCTCGACGGCCTCGAGCACCACCGATCCGGCCAGCAGATCGATGAAGGGGGTGCCCGCGGTCTTGTCCCACTGGGCCACGATCCGGACTGGGATGTCGGCTTCGTCGCGATCCTGGATCTCGTGGACCCAGGTGGTGTCGTACTGGACCGTGATGATGTCGCGGACGGTGTTGTGGATCGTGTAGCTGGCGTCGAAGCCGGGCACCGTGCCTTCGCTGGTGGTCCAAGCCTCGACCTCGCGTCGATCGACGCACACCGCGTCTTCCTGGGCGTGGACCCAGACCTCCTCGAGCGGAGCGTGGACGAAGCCCTGGGCGTGGGCCCACCACAGCTCGGTGTCTCCCCCGGAGACGATCGACAGCGACTCGGGGTAGGGCCCGCTGCCCACGGGGAGGGGGGCACGGTTGTCCTCCAGCGGAGCGAGCTGGGCCGGAAAGTCCACTGAGCCGTGGGACGTGCACGCGATCAGGAAGGGGAGGGACCAACGCATCCGCGCATCATATGCGACGACGACGGCGCCGGGGACCCGGGTCAGGACACCACCACCACCCGCTCGTGGGCCTCGAGGGGGGTGGGGACCTCCCAGCCCTGGATCATGCGCTGGATCACCCGCCTGGGAACAGGATCTGCCCGGGATCCATTGCGGGCCTCCAGCTCCCCTGGGCTCGCCTCTGTGCACACGATCCGCACCCGGGCCCCGTAGTCGTGGCATAGGCCCAGGATCGACGCCCGGCGACGGGCCGAGAGGTTGGTGGCGTTCCAGGCGAACGGGGTCTGGGCCCGCAGGTAGATCCGGGCCTGCTCCTTCGCCGCTTGGATCACGCGGCCCTGGTTGCCTCCGGGAGCGACGCCCAGCGCGACGCGCAGATCGTCGAGGCAGACCTGGGGCAGATCGGGCTCGTGGGTACGCAGCCAGGTGTCCTTGCCTGAGGCGGGCAGCCCCGACATCACCGTGACGGTGAAGCTGGGCTCGGGTAGCGCCGGCGCCAGGGGATCCCGCGCTGAGTCCAGGCCACACAGCACCCGGGCGTGATCGCTGGCGAACGGCCAGGGCCGGCTGGAGACACCGTGCTCCTCGCACAGCAGGTTGAACAGCTCGACGTTGTCGATCAGTCGCTGCTTGTCGACCGCGTGGCGCCCCTGGGCGTCGGACAGCGCCACCAGGGCCAGGTGATCACAGCGCAGCACCTGCGACAACCGGATCGCCCGGCCCCGGGCCCCGTCCCGATCGATCAGGAAGAAGGGGACCTGGTGGTGGCGGATCAGGGCACAGACGGCCTCCCGCACCTCGAAGGGCACCCCGAGGCGCCACAGCAGCCCCCGCGCCTGGATCGCGCCCGCGGAGGAGTGCCCCCGGCTGGTGATCCGCCCGTCGGGATCGGTGCGGGTGACCCGGGGCTTGGCCACGTCGTGCAGCAGCGCCGCGAGCCACACGATCCACCGCTGCTGGGGGGGCAGGGCCCGGTAGCTGGGCAGCTCCACCAGGGCACACAGGACCATCTCGGTGTGGATCCCGACGTCGCCCTCGGCGTGCCACTGGGGATCCTGGGGGCAGGCGTGCAGGGCCTCGATCCAGGGCCACGCGGCACGGAGCTTGGGCCAGGAGACCTGCCACTGAGGCGGGCCCGGGGGAGGGATCACCACAGGGACACCCCCTCGGCTAGCCCGTTGGGCACGATCGGGCGCGACAGCCAGTGGCTGTCGGCGGCCTGGACCTGATCGCTGAAGCTGGCGCGGACCCACTTGTAGCGGGCCTGCACCCTGCCCCCATCCTCGACCTTGAGGTACAGGCCCTCGGCCAGATCGCTTGGATCCGTCTCAGCGATGGCACGATCGACGCTGCCCCACCGCGCGTTCTCGTGGGTCGCGGCGGCCCGGCGCAGCGACGACTCCCAGCTCGGGCTCTTGTACCGGCTGCGGGCCAGCAGCCTCTGCAGGGCCTCGATCCCGGGCAGGGGGCCCTCGTGCAGCACCGGCACCGAGCACACCGGGCTGCCCGCGAGCAGGGCCCTGCGGGCCTCCGTCGACAGGAACTCGCCTCGCTCAGTGTCGTAGAGATCGAACTCCAGGAAGTAGTGGGGCAGGGCGTCGTAGAACACCGTGTGCCGGGCGTACAGCCACTCTCCGTACATCGTGTAGCGCTGGCCCAGCAGCTCCCGCAGCACGTCGACATGAACGCCGGCCCAGGTCTTGAACAGGGCGAAGTGCCGCTCCCGGGGGCCGCCGGTGAGGTAGTGGCCCCGGGACTGCAGACGCAGCTGACCGTCGGGACCAAAGGAGATCCCCGAGTTCGCCCCGTCGACCTTCTCCTCTACGATCAGGTGCTTGTCGGCGAGCTCCGAGAAGCTCGTCGGTGGTAGATCCTCGTCGCCGGGCTGCAGCTTTGAGCCGGTGAGGTGGGGGGTCCGTGGGTACTTGCGGATCGATGCGTGGCTGGTGCGGGTGGTCGACACGAGACACTCCAAGCCGGATGTGATCACACCCCGACGATCCCTGCGCGGATCCTGAGCACATGGAGGATCTAGGGGAGGGGACGAGCCCGGATGGCTCTGCCCCAAGCGTGACCGATCTGGGTGTGATTGCTCTGGGTGTGACCG
>DRPG01000622.1 GCA_011376105.1 Deltaproteobacteria bacterium | reverse complement strand
GCGGCGTGGCGCGACGCCCGGCGGGGTGATCCCCTGGGCACGTGCGCGATCTGTGGGGCCGACGTGATCAGCAGGATCGCGCTCGGGATCAGCCCAGGCGCTGGCGCGTCGAGGCGATCCTGGCTGCGCTGGGTCGGGCTGGCCCTGCTGCTGTTCGGCCTGGGGGGGGTGCTGCTCTTTGTGGTCCTGTTAGGGCTGCTCCTCGTCTCCTGGGGGTAGTCGGTGCAGGTCGCTGTCGTCGTGGATCCCGAGCACCAGCGCTCGGTGCTGACCACGATCCGTTGTGCCACGGCCGGGTTCGTGGTCGGCACCCCCGCCCCCGAGCAGCTCGCCGCGGATCTACGCCTGGTGGTGGTGGAGGCCCGCCGGGTGGAGGCGGTGCTGCGGGTCCTTGCGGCCACAGCCCCCCGGGCGCGGATCGTGATCCTCTGGGAGGCCGCCGATCCGGCGCTGCTGCAGCTCGCCCTCCAGCAGCCCTCGATCGTGGGCTTCGTGGGGGTCGTCGACGGGATCCCCGAGCCCTGGCAGCTGATGTACGCCGCCCGGAGGGTCCTCGCCCCCCTGGATCCTGCGCCCCTGGGGGCCCAGCTCATGCCCTGGGGCGCCACCACCGTGTCCTGGCAGCCAAAGACCACGGGCGAGCTGCGGCGGATCGTGACCCAGATCGACGGGATCGGGCGCAGCCTGGGGCTGGGGCGGCGGGAGGCCGACGATCTGTCGGCCGCGGCCCACGAGCTGCTGATGAACGCGATGTACGACGCGCCCGTCGACGCGAGGGGGCGGCCCCTGTACGCCGACGATCGGACGGCCCCGGTGCAGCTCGCCCCTCAGCACGCGCCCACCCTGTCGCTGTGCGTCGGGCCGACACGGATGGTGCTCGACGCCGTCGATCCCTTTGGGCGGCTCCCCCGGCAGCGCTACCTCGAGGGGGTGATCCGTGGGATCCACAACCAGAGCGGACCCACGACCCTCGACACCAGTCACGGGGGGGCGGGCCTCGGCCTGCACGCGATGTTCTCGTCGTGCTGTATGCTCAAGGCCGAGCTGAGACCGCTGAAGTCCACCATGGTGTCCTGGATGGCACGGAGGGGGCCGAGGTCGAAGCAGAGGCTGCCCCGCTCCCTGTTCTTCCTGCCCCTGATGTGAGGTCCCTTGAGCGCGCGGAACCCCTGGATCCAGCGGATCCTGTCGGCGGTGGCGGACGGGCGGATCACCCCCGCTGAGGGCGAACACCAGCTGTCGCGTCTGCTCGATCAGGGCTCCGGGGGGGGCGGGGTGCCCCAGGTCCTCGTCGAGCACCACGAGCAGCTGGCGGCGACGCTGGAGGGGCTGGAGCGGGCGATCACCGAGTTCCGGGGGATCAGCGGCCACACCCCCCAGGAGACCGAGCAGCTGCTGCGGGTGGCCCGCCGCAGGTTCGCGATCCACCTGTCGGCGATCGTCACCCAGGAGACCCCGGAGCTCGACGCCTCGGGCTCCCTCGTGACCTCCGCCTCCCTCAGGACGATCCAGCGCCGGCTGTCGGGGCTGGCCCACACGGTGGCGGAGCTGATGGAGACCACGATCCGCGACTCGAACCTACGCCACGAGCTTCAGCTCGCGGGCCTGGTCCAGAGGCTGCTGGTGCCCTCCGGGGAGCCCCGTCGCCTGGAGGGCTGCGAGATCCATCCCTGGTTCGAGCCCGCTGAGCAGAGCGGCGGAGACTGGTGGACCATGGCCCTGGTGGATCGGCGCTCGCTGCTGCTGATGATCGGAGACGTCACGGGCCACGGAGCGCCCGCGGCGATCGTCACCGGAGCGGCGAAGGGGGCCACTCAGATGGCGCTGCTGGGCCTGGGGCCCTCGCTGTTCCCCCACATGTTGCTGAACATGCTCAACCAGGTGATCATCGACTGTGTTCGCCAGGAGTACATGATGTCGGGGGTCGCCCTACGCCTCGAGCTGGCCGAGCGCACGCTGACGATCTCCAACGCAGCTCACCCCCCTCCGCTCCTCCTCCGGGCCGGTGAGGTGGTGCCCCTGATGGGGGATCGTAGCTCGCCCGTGGGGGCGACCCGGGCGCAGCGGTACGACTCCGAGCAGCGCCCCCTGAGCCCAGGGGATCTGCTGGTGCTGTTCACCGACGGCGTGATCGAGTGCCGATCCCCCGAGGGGCGCCCCTTTGGAGAGCGGCGCCTGCGGGAGGTCTGCCGGCGACACCAGGCAGGCGGCGCCCAGCAGATCCTCGACGGCGTCCGGCAGCAGATCATCGCCCACCGGGGGGGCACGCCCGCGGCCGACGACCTGACCTTCCTGGTGATCCAGGTGTCCTAAGCTGGGCCCCGCTCGATATGCGTCCCCGCAGGAGAGCCCATTGCGCATCGTGCACACCAGCGACTGGCACGCCGGCCGTCGCTGGCATCGCCTGGATCGGGATCGGGAGCTGGCTGAGGCCCTGGGCTCCCTGTGCCGCTATGTCGAGTCCGAGCCCGTCGATCTGGTGCTGATCACCGGCGATCAGTTCGACACGGCCACCCCACCCACCCGGGCGCTGAAGCTGGTGATCGACGTGCTGGTCCGCCTGGGGCGCCAGGCCCCCACCGTGGTGATCGCGGGCAACCACGACAGCGCGGATCAGCTCGAGGCCCTAGGTCAATTAACCAAATTGGCAAATGTCCACGCCCTGGGACACCCCCGGGACGCCGGAGACGGGGGGGTGCTGCGCTTCACCACCGCAGCCGGCGAGCCGGTGGTGGTGGCGGCCCTGCCCTTCGCCCGGACCTGCTCGATGGTGTCCGGGCTGGAGCGGCAGCACAGCGATCTCGCCGCCGATCGACGCTATGACGCGGGCATGCGGGCGATGGTGGGGCACCTGTGCGCAGCGTTTCAGCCCGACGCGGTCAACCTGCTGCTGATCCACACCCACCTGTTCGGAGCGCAGCTGTCCCACTCTGAGCGCCCGGTCCACGTCGGCGCAGCGTGGGCCGCCGACGCCAGCTCCCTGCCTCCAGACGCCCACTATGTGGCGATGGGGCACATCCACAAGCCCCAGCAGATCGAGGAGGCGGCCGCTCCGGCCTGCTACGCAGGCTCGCCGCTGCAGCTCGACTTCGGGGAGGAGGGGCAGGACAAGTCCTTCGTCGTGATCGAGGCCTCGCCGGGTCGCCCCGCGGTCCTGTCGAGGGTCCCCTACGAGGGCGGTCGTCGGGTGCGGACCTGGCAGGGGGGCCTCGAGGAGCTGCAGCGCGACGCCGAGCTCCTGCGGAGCTGTGACGAGCACGTCCGGATCGAGCTCCGCCTCGACAGCCCCCGCCCGGACGTGAACGCCTTGGTGCGGGAGCTGGTGCCGAACACCGTGCTGGTGCGGGTCCACTTCCCGATCGAGGAGGAGGAGGAGGACAGCGAGCCGCAGCGGCCGGCCACCATGGCGCTGGACGAGCAGTTCGAGGCCTACCACGAAGGACGCTACGGCACGCCGGCCCCCGAGGGCCTCGCGAGCGCGTTCTCGACGATCTACACCCGCGCCTCGGAGCAGCAGGGATGAGGCCCACGCTGCTCGAGCTGGAGGGGTTCACCTGCTACCGGCAGCGGGTCGTGGTGCCGTTTGGCGAGGTGAAGGGCCCGCTCGCCATCGCCGGGCCCACCGGCTCAGGCAAGTCGAGCCTGCTCGACGCGATCCTCTTCGCCCTGTACGGCCAGGTCCCCCGGGTCGGGCGGCAGGTGGCCAGCCTGGTGACCAAGGGAGAGCGCCGGGCGGCCGTCCGGTTCGAGTTCGACCACGGCGAGGCGCGGTACCGGGTGGTGCGCACGACCTACAGCAACACCCGCCCCGCCACCGCGCAGCTCGAGCGGATCGACGAAGACGAGGTGCGGATCGCCGACGGGGTCCGGGAGGTCAACGCCCGGCTCCAGCACCTGCTGGGGCTGACCCACGAGGCGTTCATGCAGGCGGTGATCCTGCCCCAGGGCCGGTTCGCGTCGTTCCTGCAGGCCCGGCCCAGCGATCGACGATCCCTGCTGACGGAGCTGCTGGGGCTGGAGATCCTCAACGACATGGGGAGCCTGGCCAACGAGGAGGCCCGCACCGCACGGGATCGCTCCTCCTTCATCGAGGAGCAGCTGGCCGGGGACTTCACCGACGCGACGGTCGAGGCCGTCGAGGCGCTGGAGGCCGAGCTGGCGTCCCTGGGGCGGACGATCGCGTCGCTGGAGCGGGGGCAGCAGGCTGCGGAGCAGCAGCTGGTCGTGCTCCGCCGGCGTAGGGAGGCCACCCGGCGCTGGCGCGGGGCCCGGCGGCGCCGGGAGGCGCTGCAGCTCGACGCGCCCCGGATCGAGGCGGCCCGGATCGCGCTGGAGGCCCACGCCCGGGCGAGGCAGCTCGAGGGCCCCCGGGACACAGCGGTGCGCACCGCCGCCGCCCACAGCCGGGCGGTGAGCGCGCTGGAGGCGGCCACCACCAGGCTGGCGCAGCGCCGGGCGGCCCAGGCCACGGCCCAGGCGGCGCACGATGCAGCTGAGGCCCGCGCCCTCGAGATCCCAGGCTGGCGGGGGCGCCTGGCGCAGCTCGTCCGGCTCGAGGAGCAGCGGCGGGCCCGCCAGCGCCAAGAAAAGCTGCTCGCCGATCTCGAGACCCGGCTGAGCCGTGGCCGGTCCGCTGCGGGGGAGCTGGAGGCGACCCTGGCGGAGGTGGTGGCCGAGGGCCAACGCCACGCCGAGGCGCTGGCCCTCGCGCTCGAGCAGCTGGCCGCCCTGGGCTACGATCGCGACGTCCACGAGCAGATCAAGGGGCAGCAACAGGCGGGCTTCGAGCTGCAGCGCCTCGAGGCGGCCCTGGCGGAGAGCGGCGTCTCCCTGGAGCGGCTCACCGCAGAGCGGGGCCGGCTCGCAGCCCTGGTGGTGGAGGCGCAGGGCTCGGTGGAGCGGACCGAGGCCACCCTGGCCCAGGCCCGCCGGCGCTTTGCCCAGGCCCGGGCGGCTCACCGCGACGCCGAGGGGGCCCACAAGGCCGCGGCGCTGCGGGATCAGCTCCACGTCGGCCACCCCTGCCCGGTCTGTGACCAGGCGGTGGTGGAGCTGCCCTCCGCCTCCGCCCCCCCCGAGCTGGCGCGCTCCCAGCAGGCGATGGAGCGGGCCGAGCGCGAGGGCCAGGCGGCCCGGGCCCGCTGGGACGAGGCGGTGGAGGCCCACAAGACCGCGGTCCAGCGACTCGAGCGGCTCGACGCCCAGCTGATCGAGCAGCAGCAGCAGCAGCAGCGCACCCGCGCTGAGCGGGACGCCGCCGCTGAGGCCCTCAGGCAGGCGATCGATCCCTGGATCCCCGGAGCTGCACCTCCGCTCCAGCGGCTGGCGGAGGCCACAGAGCGGCTGGCCCGGGCCGCTGAGGCCCACGACGCGCTGCAGGCCCGCAGGCAGGCCACCGAGCGCCGACACGCCCTCGCTGAGACCCGCCGTGGGGAGCTGTCAGCCCGGTACCAGGAGCAGCGGACGCGCACCACCGAGCTCCAGCACGAGGTCGACGCTGCCCGGGCCCAGCTCGAGGCGATGCGCCCGCCCGACGGCGTGGAGCTGGGGACCGAGGGGCTGGAGGTCGAGCGCCGCCGGCTGGAGGCCTCGATCGAGGCCGCCGAGGCCACCGCCCGGGCCACCGGGGCGGCGCTGGCCGAGGCACGCCAGGCCCTGGCGGTGGCCCAGGATCGGCACCAGCGGGCCGAGGCCGACGCCGACGCCGCGGCCGCCGAGGCCACCGCGGCCGCCGAGGCCGCCGAGGCCGCGGCGATCGCCGCAGGGTTCGCCTCCCTCAAGGCCGCCGCTGGAGCGATCTTGTCCGAGTCGGCCGCCGCTGAGCTCCAGCATACGATCGAGACCCACGTCCGGGAGCGCCAGCAGGCCGAGGCCACCGAGGCCGAGGTCGCGCCGATCGTGGCCGATGCACCGGTCTCTGCGGTGGACGTGACCCGGGCCGAGGCGTCCCTCAGCGCGAACGCCGCCGCCCTCAAGCAACAGGCCGAGGCCCGGGCCAGGCTGGCCGAGCGCTGCAGGGGGATGCGCCAGCGGGTGGGCCGGGCCCGGGAGCTCCGGGAAGAGCTGCTCAAGGCCCGGGCCCGGGGGGAGCTGTACACCGCCCTGGCCAACGAGCTGCGGGGCAACCGGTTCCCCGCATGGCTGCTCGAGACCGAGTTTCGTGATCTGGTGAAGCACGCCTCAAAGCGTCTCTTTCGGTTCTCCGGGAGGTACACCCTGCTGTACGAGGATCCCGACTTCCTGGTGGTGGATCACGACAACGCGATGGAGACCCGCTCCACCGCGACGCTGTCGGGGGGCGAGACCTTCCTGTGCTCCCTGGCTCTGGCCCTGGAGCTGTCGGAGCAGATCCAGCGCAGGGCCGGCTCGATGCACCTCGACTGCCTGTTCATCGACGAGGGCTTCGGCACCCTCGATCCCGAGACCCTCGACACAGTGGCCGAGGCGATCGAAGATCTGGCCCAGGGTAACCGCCTGGTGGGGCTGATCTCCCACGTGGCCACCCTGACCGAGCGCATGCCGTCGCGCCTGGAGGTGCTCAAGGGGCAAGGGGGCTCGACCCTGTCCCTGGATCTGGCGACGTGACCCCTGCCGTCCCTGGCCCCCTGCCGTCCCTGGCCCCCTGGCCCCCTGGTCGTCCCTGGCCGTCCCTGGCCCCCTGGCCGTCCCTGGCCCCCTGGTCGTCCCTGGCCCCCTGGTCGTCCCTGGCCCCCTGGCCGTCCCTGGCCCCCTGGTCGTCCCTGGTCGTCCCTGCACGCCCCGGGGTTGCGATGGATCGCCGGGCTCCGCCTCGTCCTTCGGGCTGGATCTCCGCAGAGCGGCCTGGGCCACCATGGGGGAGCTGATCTTTGTCCTGAGGGCGCTGCACCAGACTGCGCCGCTGGTCCTCGAGTTGTGGGCCCGGTGGAGGGCTGGATCCACTCGCCCTACCTGCAGCAGCACCGGCCCTGGTCCAGCCAGATCGCGGCCCTCGCCCACACCCAGCTCCTGCGGCCCGGGGTGGTGGTGGGCCTGCTGGCCGGGGCCTCGCTGAGCCTGGGGCGGCTGCCCCGGTGCAGCGGCGCGCGCTTGCCCGGGGCTGGGGGTGATCGGGTGGACGATCGGGGAGCTGAGTGTGCTTGGGGCCTCGCTGCACCTGCTGCTGAGCCCCTTGGGCTGAGGCCTGTGTGGGCTCGAGGGTGTCACCTCGGCTGCCGGCGCAGCCGATCCCCCGGGTTGTGTGGAGGAAGGTGCCCCGGTCCTCTCTCTACCCGAGAGCCTTCAGCAGTCCAGCTCCGCGATCCTTCGCCTCAGCCAGCGCCGCTCTGGCTCGGTGCCTGCGAGGGCCAGGGCGTCCTGCAGGGCGGCCCGGGCTGCGGC